>CACZBC010000046.1 GCA_902779315.1 uncultured Bacteroidales bacterium
ATTGAAAATTGAAGATTGAAGATTAAAACCTGAATAAGTAATTTTGCGGTTTCAAATTTATTTTGTAAATTTGTGCCCTGAAACGATAATCTACAAGACTTATGTTTTCCGGAATAATAGAAGCGATGGCGCGAGTGGTCGCCATCGAGCATGAGCAGGACAACGTCCATCTGACCCTCACCTGCCCCTTCGTTGAGGAACTCGGCATCGACCAAAGCATCGCCCACAACGGCGTTTGCCTGACAGTCGTGCGCCTCGAAGGCAACAACACATATACCGTCACCGCCATGCGCGAGACGCTGGAGCGCAGCAACCTCGGACTGCTCCGGGTGGGCGACGAGGTGAACGTGGAGCGCTCGATGCTGATGAACGGGCGTTTGGACGGGCATATCGTGCAGGGTCACGTTGACCAGACTGCCGTCTGCATCGCCGTCGAGGACCAGCAGGGCAGCCACCAATACACCTTCAAGTACGAGAGCTCGAAGGAGATGGTCAAGCACGGCTATTTCACCGTCGATAAGGGTAGCGTGACCGTCAATGGTGTCAGCCTTACCGTTTGCCGTCCCACAGCCGACACCTTTCAGGTCTGCATCATCCCCTACACCTTCGACAACACCAACTTCCACGCCATCAAGCCCGGAACCGTCGTCAACATCGAGTTCGACATCATCGGGAAATACATTGCGCGAATGCACGAAATTCAAAATCAATAAATTCAAGATATAAAATATGAAGAGACTCTCTTATTTTCTTATTTTCTTATTCTCTGCATTCCTCAATGTTCAGGCAGGAAAGCACATCTCCATCTGGCCGAAAGGCAAAATGCCCGACAATCAGCCTCAACAAATTGCGGCCATGACGGCCGAAGTCAACACCGAAGGCTTCAACCCCGACAAGGCCAGAATGCCCTACCTGGAATGGATGGAGAAACCTCAGACACCGAACGGCTGCTGCATGATTCTCATCTCGGGCGGCGGCTACAACAACACTTGCGACAACAGCCTCATCTCGCTTTGGACGAAGCGCTTCACGGAACTCGGTTTCCAATGCGTCAACTTCGTCTATCGCACCCCTCGCCCCGCAGGCCTGCCCATCTACAAAACGGCTTGGGAAGACGGGCAAAGAGCGGTCCGCATGGTTCGCAGCGAGGCAAAGAAGCGCGGCTTCGACCCCGAGAAGATTGGCACAATCAGCATGTCGGCAGGCTCGCATCTGGCACTCTTGCTCGCCACAAGTTCGCAAACACCTGCTTACGCTCGCGTTGACAACCTCGACGATGTGCCCTGCCATGTGAACTTCGCCATCGTCAACGCCCCCGCATACGCCCTTTCCGACAGCGAAGGCGGCACGCCGAATGTGCGCCTCGGTTATGGTCCCGACGTCAAGCTCGATACCATCTTCCACTTCGACGAAAAGACCTGTCCCATGAGTCTGCATCACGGCGGCAACGACCCCTACAGCCCCAACGCTTCGACGCAAGTTTTCCGTCAACTCCGCAAGCGCAAGATTCCAGCCGAACTGCATCTCTATCCCGGCAAAGGACACGGCGCTTTCGGTCTGGAACGCGGCATAGAATTCCTCACGCAAATGGGCTTCCTAGGTCCCGTTCAGCCTGAAGTGGAGATAATGAAGCGTTTCGACAACGACAACGACCGCGACAAATACGTCAAAGAAAACATCTGGCCCGACGGCAAGATGCCTTATGTGCAAGAAAATCAAGGCACGCCCTACATCGAATGGCACATCCCTGCCAACCTCAAGACAAAAGCCATCCAGATCATCTATTCGGGCGGCAGCTACAACGGCAACGGCCCCGACGGCTTCGAAGTGGCTCCAGCCCGACGCTATCTCAACAGTCTCGGTATGGCAGTCGTCACGATGCGCTATCGCACACCCCGTCCAGCACCCGAAACGGGCTTGAAGAAGCACATCTCGGCTTGGCAAGACCTGCAGCGCGCCATTCGTGTCGTCAAAAGCAAAGCTGCCGACTATGGGCTCGACCCCAACAACATCGGCATCATGGGAAGCAGCGCTGGCGGACACCTCACCCTGATGGGCGTCACCTCCTCTGTGCAACAAGCTTACCTCCCCATCGACAACCTCGACAAGCAGCCCTGCAACGTGCAATGGGGCATCGGCATCTATCCGGCTTACGCCCTGACAGACGGAGCGGAAGAGCACAACACGACGAGCGGAACCGACGACAGCGCCGTGCTTGTTCCCGAGTTCAACTTCGACCTCAAGACAGCTCCGATGCTCTTCGTTCACGGCGATAAAGACGGTTGGGCCTCCATGAACTCCGTCAAGACTTGGGAAAAGATGCGTGCGATGGGCATTCAGAGCGAACTGCACATCCTTGCCACGCGCGACCATTGCTTCCAAAGAACAGCTTCGCCCGGAACTGGCAGCTACACCTACCTCGAACGCATCAGCGAGTTCCTGAAAGAAATGAAGAAACTCTAAACACCCTTTCAATTTTCAATCTTCAATCTTCAATGATCAACATCATAGCCGCCATTGCCGAGAACAATGCCATCGGCCTGAAAGGCAAGCTCCTCTATTGGTTGCCAGCAGACCTGCGTCGCTTCAAAGCACTCACTACAGGTCACACCATCATTATGGGGCGCAAGACCTTCGACAGCCTACCCAAAGGCGCTCTTCCCAACCGCAGGAATGTCGTCCTGTCCCGCAGCAAGAAGGACTTTCCCGGAGCAGAAAGGTTTGCCTCCCTGAAAGATGCTCTTGCCAGTTGTTCCGAAGAGGAGGAGGTCTATATCATCGGTGGAGCAAGCGTTTATGCGGAAGCATTGCCGCTTGCCGACCGTCTTTGCCTGACAGAAGTACACGACACGCCGAAGGAGGCAGACGCTTTCTTCCCCGAATTCAATCGCGATGAATGGGAAATCGCTTTCCTCGAAAAGCACGAACCCGACGAGAAGCACGACCAAAGCTATGACTTTATAGATTACATTAGGAAATGAAACAATACCTCGACTTACTACATAGAATCCTTGACGAAGGCGTCAAGAAGGAAGACCGCACAGGTACGGGTACCATCAGCATATTCGGCCATCAGATGCGTTTCGACTTGAGCGAAGGCTTTCCCTTGCTCACGACAAAGAAGGTGCACCTGAAGAGCATCATCTACGAACTGCTTTGGTTCCTGCAAGGCAACACAAATGCCAAGTGGCTGCAGGAGCGAGGTGTACGCATCTGGAACGAATGGGCTGACCCCGAAACGGGCGACCTTGGCCACATTTACGGCTATCAATGGCGTTCCTGGCCTGATTATGATGGCGGATTTATTGACCAGATTCAAGAGGCCGTCGATGCCATCAAGCACAATCCCGACAGCCGACGCATCATCGTCTCGGCCTGGAATGTGGCAGACATCAAGAACATGAATCTGCCGCCCTGCCACGCTTTCTTCCAGTTCTATGTGGCGAACGGCAAACTCTCGCTGCAACTCTATCAGAGGAGTGCGGACTGCTTCCTTGGCGTACCCTTCAACATTGCCTCTTATGCCCTGCTTTGCATGATGATGGCACAGGTTTGCGGACTTCAGCCGGGCGATTTCATCCACACGACTGGCGACACACACATCTACCTCAATCACCTCGACCAGGTGCATCTGCAACTCACTCGCGAGCCTCGCAAATTGCCGCGAATGCGCATCAATCCTGAGGTAAAGGACATCTTCCAGTTCAAGTACGAAGACTTCACCCTCGAAGACTATGACCCCTACCCTGCCATCAAAGGTGTTGTAAGCGTTTAAGACATTATACTTTATACCATGAAGAGACATACTTCAATCATTCTTTGCCTTTGCCTGTCGTTAAGCATGATGGCAGCCAACAGGAAAACCACAGTAGCACGAGTTTCCACACCGGTTACCATCACAGACAACGTTGATTACCAAATCACGAACGCGACGCCATTTGTGGATAGCGGTATGGTGAATATCGTCAACGTCGAGCATGCTGTCCTTATTTTTGCTCAGGTAAAACCCTCTGCAGTCATCAGCGATTGGCTCTCCAAAGTGCAGATAAATGGTGAAGCCGCAGCCAACAACATCAATTGTCAGGTAAAGCTCTACAATCGGGGCTGCATCATCATGCCTTATGCCCGCAACTTCAAACCCCTGACTGTTTATTCTGAAAAGAGATACGAAGGCGAGTCGTGCAACAACTTCGGCACGGAAAACACCGGAGGCTACATGAATACCCTGACAGAAGCAAAGCTGAACAATCGCATCCGTTCCTTTAAGTTGAAGCGAGGCTATATGGTGACCTTCTCCACTCAAGCGAAAGGGCGAGGCTATAGCCGCTGCTTCATCGCAGCCGACAAAGACTTGGAAGTCCCCAACTTGCCTCCCGTCCTGGACCAGAAAATTTCCTCCTATCGCATCTTCAAATGGTACGACACAGGCAAGCAGCAAATCGCGGCAGCCGGAGGGAACAACGAACTCTGCTCTGCCCTCAATGTAACCAGCACCTATACTTGGGGCACATCTGGCGACATGGCTCCCGACGTAGAGAATGTTCCCCATCATATCTACGAGAACTATCCCGCGCCTTCGGAACTTGGGGCCTGCACGACCTCGCCTCACATGAAGACAAACAACGAACCGATGAATACTGCCGACGATCCAAAAGGTAAGACAGAAGACGTGGATGCCGTGCTTGCCAATTGGGAAGACCTCATGGCAACAGGTATGCGCCTGTGCTCTCCTTCCTCTTGGGACGGCAGCGACTACACCAACGGAACTGGCTACATCAAGCGTTTCATAGACAGCATCGACGCTCGTGGCTGGCGTTGCGACATCATCGACCTGCATTGTTATTGGCCCGAAAGCAACTTCAACACAATAGGAAACTGGACCAACTCGACAGGCAGACCAGTATGGATATCCGAATGGGTGTGGGGAGCATCATGGAACAACAACGGCGCATTTGCGAGCGGAACTACTGAGAGCCAGAATGCAGATGTATTGAAGCGCATCTGCCCGGTAATGAACAACAACGATTGCATTGAACGCTACTACTATTGGAACTTTGAACGCGACCCGTCAAAACTCTATAAGAACGGCAATCTGACTGAGGCCGGAAAGTATTATGCCAGCATCAATTCGGGTTTAGGCTACAATGGAAAGCACGATTTCGTGCCTACCACGCCCCCACAACATAGCCCTTCCAAGTTCTCGCAGAAGGTGCTCTCCACGGGAAAAACACGTCTTACCTGGTACGATGCAAACGGAGAGTTCAACCAGCTCATGGAAGTGCAAATGAAGGATGCATCGGGCATGTGGGTTGTTCTCGATACGATTCCGCCGAAAGATGCAGCCGCGAACTATACTTATCTGGTTGACAATGACGACGAAAGCGTCCTTTACCGACTTCATCTCATCGATTTGAACGGCAAGGAATACTACACTTACGACGAACTGTGCTTGGGTGATGCCTTCGAGATAGACGGTCAGGTCTTCTATGCGGGAGGCAACATGTTCCCTAATGGCGAGTTCGACCTCGGCTTCACGAATTGGACAAGCGGAGCAGGCCGACCCCTTGCAGAGCCTCAATTCGAGGTTGTAGGAGACGGAGGCTATGGCGGAGGAGCTTATCTGCAATCCCATCTCAGCGGAGGCGCCAGTTCTGATGCCACCCTCAAGACTGCCGTCAACATTGTTCCGGGGCAGAACTACGTCTATCGCATCGTTTCGCGAAATGGCAGCAACTACATGTCGCTCTACCTCTCGTCCAACGAATCATCCACGAGCAAAAATGTCGGCAAGGCGACTATCGACCCCGATTGGCATGTTAACACCTTCACATTCGACTCGGACAACTATACAAAAGCCACCCTCACATGTCACGCTTTGGCAGGCAAAGCACAGATAGATGATTTGCAACTGAGGCAGCTCTTCCCAACCAGAGAAGAGGCATTTGCCGACGGCGTAGAGAAAGCAAGGCTCAGAGCCGAGGCACAAAAGGCATATAATACTGCCTATCCGTTCCTCAATGACGACCTGACTGCCCGAATGAATGCCATTACAGGCACCGACGAGGCTGCCCTGAAAGAAGCGGAACTCTGCCTGGAAGAGCATCTTTCGGCCATTAAGAAGAAAGCCGAAACCAGCATCATCTCCACCACTCTGCAGGCAATAGCCGAGCGTCCTTGTCCCGATTATTCGGACATGATAGGCCTGCTTGGCAATATGAACGAGGCACAAACGGCAACGAGTCTGATTGTTTCCTACAACGAGCTGGATTCGTTGATGAAGAAGAACCTTTCTTTCTCGCGTTCGAGGAAGCAGCCGACGAATCCTTCGTTTGCCGGCGAGAAGTCGACAGGCTGGGAAGTGAAGGCGGGAACCTTCAAGGATGGCGACCAGAAGGCTACCACAAAGTACGGAAAGACCTGCTGGAACTCGTGGTGGAGCACTACCAGACAAGATGCCACGATGGAGATAAGGCAGACCGTCAGCAGCCTTCCCGAGGGCTATTATCAGTTGGAATGCAAGGCCATGACAGAGCATTTCTGCATTTCCGACCAACATGGCTACCTGAAGAGTGGTGGTGTGGAAGTTGTGACGCCTACCTTGAGGAAAGGATACTTCGATATGCCTGTGGAAAACAGATGGGACACGCTCACTACCACACCCATTTATGTGGAGCAAAATGGCTCGCTGACTTTGGGTTTCAAGAGTTCCAAACAAGGTGCGAAGACTGGGTTCTGGCACAAATTCGGTGATGCAAATGCGACAAGCGACAATCGCGAAGGTTGGTGGTGTGCCACAGATTTCGTGCTGATGTACCATCCCATAGACGACCCGACCAGCATTCGCTCCATCTCCCAATCCCCTTCGAAGGGCGATGGAATCTACGACTTGAGTGGTCGCAAACTGAGCGAAGGCAACCTTCCTAAAGGCATTTACATTGAGGTAAAGAACGGCAAAGCAGTCCTTCGGGCACGTTAAGGAAGGAGATTATCCCTGTTTAATGTTGCCTGAAGATTATGGGAAGGAAATAGCGCGCACGTACAGCCTCGCTCCCTTGCCGTGGTGGAGGAAAATATTGATGTGCCGGTTTCCATTTCGGCATTTGCTTTACGACACGAATCGCTTCCTCAGAAAGCAACGGATCAGGCGAGCGAAATACTTTTACGCTATCAATCGTGCCGTCCTTTTCGACGAAGAAACTGACGACAACCCGCCCTTGAGGCTGGTTGGAAGTATAGCCTTCGGGGTATTTTATATGCTCTTGAAGCCACTTCATGCACGCTTCGTCGCCACCCGGGAACTGTGCATTCTCGAAATAATCAATAAATAGTCCGTCATCATCGCTTGCTTCCTCCGAAATTTCGCCACCGATAAACTTCACTTTCGAAGCGTCGCGAGGCTTGGCATCGGGCTTCTCGTCGGGATAGCCTACTGCAATGACATAGAGCAACTTATAGCCTTCCGGGATGTCGAGGCGTTCGAGGAAGAACTTCGCCTTCTCGTTCGTGAGGAGCCAACGCACGGGACCTGTTTGGATGCAGGTTCCCAAGCCGAGCGACTGGGCCGCAAGCATCATGTTCTCGCCCATCAGTCCTGCATCGAGGTCGAAGTCTCCATCCTTCGGAGCGCAGACGCAAATCAGGTTTGGAGCCCCGCGAAACATGTTCTTGAAGCCGGGTTCACGACTCACAGCCTCGGGGTTCGCCTGCTTGTATACCTCGCTCACATCGTTAATGAGCTTCTGGTCCTCGATAATCCTGACTGCCCAATACTGCCAGTTTCTCGCGCTCGGAGCATTGATGCCGGCTTTCGCAATGGCTTCCAACTTACTGTGTTCTACGGGTTTATCCAAGTACTTGCGGACAGAACGGCGAGCCATAATCGTCTGCATCACTTCGTTATTGAACTCATTTTGAGCGGAAAGAGCAAGCACGCCCAACATGGCGATTAGGGAGAAAAACAATCTTTTCATAGTCTTTAGAAGTTAGTTTCTGATGCAAAGATAAGGAGAAAAAGTGTACGAACCAAATGAAAAGCGCAGAAATAACACGTCAGAGAGAAAAACGTCCCCAGTGACGATGGCAAACAACTAGTGTGAAGTTTGCGATTTACTAGTGTGAAGTTTGCGATTTACTAGTGTGAAGTTTTGATTTTAACTACGCCTAGTTGGCTGGCCAAATACGCCAGGTCCTCCGATTCGACATAATGCAATAAAAAACAAGGACTTGCGAATGTGTCACAAGTCCCTGTCTCTGTAGCGGGAGTGGGTCACGATCCCACGACCTCCGGATTATGAATCCGACGCTCTAACCAGCTGAGCTATCCCGCCATCCGCTATCCCTTTTCTCGGATTGCGAGCGCAAAGGTACGGCTTTTTCGTGGAACAGCCAAACTTTTGCCTCACTTTTTTCCATTTTTATTTCTTTTGGCGTTTCTCTCGCGCCTTTTCTCCTTATTATAATATATTATGTGTATCTTTGCGGAACAAATAATAACGGAAAACAATGACCAAGCAAGAAGTCATCATAAGCAAGGACCTGAAGCAGGACATTGCAGATGTCGTAGGCCGGATTGAACACGACCGCCTCTTCGTTCTCACAGACACGACCACCCTCGAACTGTGCTGGCCCGTCGTCAGCAGCCTTCCCTGTCTGGAATCGGCACGGATGATAACGATTGGCGACACGGACGACAACAAGACGCTCGACTCGCTGGTTCACGTCTGGACCGCCCTTCAGCAAGGCGGAGCGACGCGCCATTCCCTCCTCATCAACCTGGGAGGAGGCATGGTGACGGACTTGGGAGGTTTTGCCGCAAGCACCTTCAAGCGCGGACTTGCCTACATAAACATCCCCACGACCTTGCTCAGCCAGGTTGACGCAAGTGTCGGCGGAAAGACTGGCATCAATTTTGGAGGGCTGAAGAACGAGATTGGTGTCTTCAATCAGGCAGCCTCCGTCATCCTCTCGAGCGAGTTCCTTCATACCCTCGACCTTGGGAATCTGCTTTCCGGCTATGCCGAAATGCTCAAACACGCCTTGATAAGCGACGAGAAGAGCTGGGCCGAGTTGCTTCGCTTCGACCTGGAGGAGCTTGATTACGAGCAGCTTGGAGTGCTCGTGGCAAAGAGTGTGGCCATCAAGGAGGGCATCGTGGAGCAAGACCCCACAGAGAAAGGTCTGCGAAAAGCGCTCAATCTGGGACATACTGCAGGACACGCCCTCGAGAGCCTCGCCATGGAAGAAGGGCGGACCATCCTGCACGGATATGCCGTCGCATACGGGCTCATCTGCGAACTTTACCTGAGTGTCGTACGATGCAACTTCCCCAAGGACAGACTCCGCCAAACGGTACAATTCATCAGGCAACACTATGGGTGCTTCGACATCGACTGCAAAAAGTACGAACACATCTACCAGCTCATGACTCACGACAAGAAGAACATGGGCGACACCATCAACTTCACCTTGCTGGCAGGCATAGGAGACATCCGAATCAATCAGCAAGCAACCAAAGACGAAATATTCGAAATGCTCGATTTCCTAAGGGAAGGATGAGCCTAAAACCCTGAAATCTGAATACTTATGAAACGCTTCCTCGCCTCTCTCATCATCCTGTTGCTCGCAGGCCTGGCTAATGCAGTCGACCTGAGCAATGCCAAATGGTACACAATCAAAGTGGGTAACGGAGGTTACCTCAGTACCAAGTCGACCTACACGAGCGGAATCTATCTGCTCCTAAACAATACAAGCGAAGACCTGAGCGACAACGGACTCTGGACCTTCATTGGCAACGAGACCGACGGATACTCGTTCTACAACAAGGCAAAGGGTGTGAACTATGTCCTCGGAATGTCTGGCAACGAAACCGGAGGAAGGGCAAAAATGGTGCCAGAGACAAACACCTCCGTCGTCACGAAGTTCGACATGGGCGCGAATGGTGAGGGCTTCTGGATAAAGGACCACGGCTCGGAACACAAGTACTGGAACAAACGCGGCAACTATCTCGCTTATTGGGACAACGCTGCGGGCAGCACGGACACAGGTTCGCGCTTCATCTTCACCATCCAAGGCATTCCCGAAGAGTACTTCTCGACAGAAGAACAGGAGAACTACTACTACATTACTTTCGCCAATTCCGACCTCGTGCTCCAGGATATGGGTGCCTCGATGAATGTCACCACACAAGGCAGGAAGTACGGAGAGCAGTCCCAGCTGTGGAAACTGGTGGGAAACGAAAACAACTTCCAACTCGTCAACAAAGGGTCTGGGCGTAGAGCATATTATGACGGAAGTCGCCTAAAGACCAGACAAGCTGCTGATTCCAACGGATTTACCATCAAGGCGACAACCAACACAAACTATGTCGGCAAGTACGAAATAGCGTGGAATGGAGCCGCTTCACAAGCCAACCGATACCTCAATCAATGGGGCGGAACAGGACCAGGCAAGGAAATAGGACTTTGGCAGGCTGCCGACATCAACAACATCCTCTATCTTATTGCCCAGGCCGACGTTTTGCCTGCAGAATTTTGTGTGGGCGGGAAAGGGACAAAACCTGCCGACATACACGATTTCTCGCTCTGGTACGACGTTCCGGCCACAGCCACAGGCGTCAGCGACACCTGGATGGAGTACGCCCTTCCCATGGGAAACGGACAGATTGGAGCAACCATTCGGGGTGGTGTGTTGTGCGACGATATCCAGTTCAACGAGAAGACACTATGGAGCGGAACTGCCACAAATTCGGGCAATCAGGGCTACTTCCAGAACTTCGGCTCGATTCTCGTCAAGGACAAGAGTGGCACCTTCTCCCCCATCGCGTCCGACAACAAGCCCATCGAAAAGTACAATCGCTTCCTGGACATCATCGACGGTGTTGCAGGGGTTAACTTCGAGTCGGCAGACGGGCAGACATCTTTCCATCGACGCTACTTTGCCTCGGCTACCGACAAAGTCTTCGTGGCCCATTACGAAGCGGAAGGCGCCGAGAAATTGGCTCTCAACGTCAGCTATGCTCCTGACAAACAGATCAATGCAAGCAGCGTGACTTACACGGCAGAACGCGACAGAACAGCTTTTGCGACATTCTCCGGCAAGCTCGACATCGTTTACTACAATACGCGATTCAGAGTCAAGACAGACGGCACAATGAATGTCTCGGACGAAGGTATTGATGTGAAGGATGCCACCTGGATGGACATCATTATGGCTGCGGCCACAGATTACGACGCAAGCAAACCCGGATGCAAGAGTGGAGCAAGTGCAGCCGACCTGTCTTCAATCGTCAGTACTCGCGTCAACGAGGCTGTCAGCAAGGGCTATACGAGCTTGCTCGCCGACCACAAGGAAGTGCACAGTTCACTGATGAATCGTGTCAGCCTGCAACTTGGAGGCGCCTCTACGATGACCACAGAAGAGCTCATCAAGTTCTACAACGCTTCCACGCAGAACAAGACAAGCAGCGACGGACTCTTCCTCGAAGCGCTCTATTTCCAATATGGGCGTTACCTGACCATCGGAGCGAACCTGGACAAAAGCATCCACGCGCCTTCGAATCTGCAAGGCATCTGGAACGACCGGAGCAATTCGTCCTTCTGGCATTGCGACATACATGCAGACATCAATGTCCAGATGAACTATTGGCCAGCCGACCCGACAAACCTCTCGGAGATGCATATGCCTTTCCTCAACCACATTCTCGACCTCGGAGCACCCGGTTCGGGCTCGCCTTGGTACCAGTTTGCGACGAAAATCAAGAGCGGAGCTAAGGGTTGGACTGTTGCTGTGGAGAACAACATCTTTGGCGGCACCTCCACTTGGGGCAACGGTTCGATGAAGACGCTCGGTGCCTGGTACTGCACACATCTGTGGCGCTACTACAAGTACACGATGGACAGGGAGTTCCTGAAGAAGGCCCTTCCCGTCATGTATCAGAACGCGCTCTTCACCAAGTCCATCGCCACGAAAGACGGTAATGGACTCTACGAGATAACAGGAGAGTTCAGTCCCGAGCACGGGCCTTACGACGTGACTGCCTTCGGACAGCAGACGAGCTACGAGGTGCTGGACGAGATAATGAAGGGACACAAGGAACTTGGCAGCGAATCGCCGCTCACAGAAGCGCAGATTGCGGCCATTCAGGAACTTTACGACAACTTCGACAAAGGCTTGTGGACAGAGACTTACAACGGCAAGACGTGCATTTCCGAGTGGAAGAACAATCCGCTTTCCGACCCGGGACACCGCCACCTCTCGCATCTGATGTGCCTCTACCCGTTCTCGCAAGTAAGCGCCTTCAGCCAAACAAGAAGCGGCATACGTTTCTTCCAGGCTGCCTACAACGGACAGATTGCCCGCAACGGTGATGTGACGGGTTGGTCTATGGGGTGGCAGACGAACACTTACAGCCGTTGCCTGGATGGTGACAGAGCCCGCAAGAACCTCTCGCTGGCTTTGCGTCATTCGGGCAGTTACGTCATCGAGATGGGCAACTACGGCGGCTGCTACTACAATCTCTTCGATGCTCACTCGCCTTTCCAGATTGACGGAAACTACGGCTGCACCAGCGGTATTGCCGAGATGCTTCTGCAATCATACGACGACATCATTACAATCCTGCCCGCCCTACCCTCGGCTTGGAAGGAAGGCAGCGTCACAGGCTTGAAGGCCCAGGGCAATTTCATTGTCGACGAGAGCTGGCAGGATGGCAAGGCGACAAGTATCAGCATCACGAGTAATGCGGGCCAGCCCTTGCGGATTCGTTATGACAAGTTGCAGGATGTGCACTATGCCTTCCGCCTGAATGGCGAGCGTGTCGCCCCCGTTCAAGACGAGAACATCTTCACCGTTCCCGGTGTTGGGCCAGGCGATGTGGTGACTGTCGTTTATGAAGAAGAAGGGACAGGCATCGGGGAGGTTCGCCGCCCTTTTGGCGAAGGAGCAGAGGCAAAGCTCTACAACCTCGCAGGACAGGAAATCGCCGACACTAAGGCGGCTCGTATTGTCGTCCGAAAAGGCAAAAAGACGCTCTACTGAACGAATATCTTCTTGCCTGCCTGAATGTAGATGCCCTTCCTGGCTTTGCTCACCCGCTGGCCTGAGAGGTTGTAAATGCCCTCGTCAGCGTTCAGGTTCAGGTTCGCGTTCAGTTCACTTATGCCCGTCGGGTCTTCCTCCACAAGCTTGAAGTACGTTCTCCTCTCCGCGCTGGGCAGATAGCAACTGAATGCGGGCAAACTGACAGTTCCCGTGGCGCGATAGATGTTCGCGTTGGTGGTCTTCATGTAGTACCCTTCGCCCACAGTAAGAGTCTTGCCGGGGAAAGTTCCCACAAGCAGGTTTTCCTGCGACAGAGGCTTCAGGTATTTCCCATCCACTTCGCTCTTGTTCAAGGCTGTGAGTGTGATTGTGGCCTTTGCCTCGCCTTTGATGATGACTGGCGTACCGTAGGGAACCACCTCGCCTTCCTGAGCTATTGGAGTCAGCTTGACGTCGGGTGAGTCTATCTCGGATATGACGTAGGCCGTGCAGCCTTCAGGCACTTGATAGATGAAGGGCAGACATGCAGCAACATAGCCATTCGCGCCCAGCGTATAGCTCCATTCCTGCGTGGTGAGGATGCCACGCAGGCTTTGTATTTCCGCTTCCTTAAGTGCCTTGGAATAGATGCGCACCATTGCCACTTCGCCCAGGAACGGATAGCTTCCCAGAGCCGTTGCGGCATCGAAGTTGCCCTTGGCGTCACCTCCTATGGCCAGCCACGTGGAGGGCGTCCATTCGTAGACGGGACATTCCTTGGTGGTCAGGTTCCGGCTGGCTGCCAGCTCGCCATCGATGTAGAAACGGGAAGTGCGATTCCTGCGGTCAAAGACGATGACGTAGTGTGTGTAGTCGGAGGTGAGCTTTCCGTCCTCGGTCCATGTCCACAGCGTCTTGTCGAACGTCTCGTCCTGCTTTTTCCCTTGTGTGATGGTGGAGTAAGCGATGTTGCCTTTGCTGCTCATCTGTATGCCGAACCCGTAGCTGTTCAGGAAGCCGAGCGGACGCGTCAAGGTCTTGGGGAGTGTGTCGTTCCTGCAGAAGACCTCCACGCTGTAAGCGTCCGAGAGCGTGTTCATCATGAACGGCTCGTCGCCCAGGGCGTACTTGAAGAACTGGTTCTTGCCTCCGCTGAATACCGACTCGTAGAGGTTGATGTCCGCATTGTAGTTGACAGGCACTTCGCCCACCATGGGGATGGGTTTGTCGCGAAAGGCTGGAGCGAAATTGATGGCGCTGTCGGGCACGATTTGCATGTCCATCAGCAGTTCGGCTTCGTAGGGCATCTGCGGCTCTGTGAAGCGCTTCACGTCATCGTTGTAGAGGCCTTGAGCCGCGGCTTGCGAGAGGGCGCCGTCATAGACTCTGGCAAAGACGAAACTGCAGGCCGAGGAGTTCTCCGCCCCGCCCGTAAAGGAGCTGGACGATGCATCGCCTCCCAGACAGATCCACATGCCCTTGCGCCCCTTGATGGTGCCGCACTTGGGCAGGGCCATGTCCGTACCTGCGCGGGTGCCTGTGCAGACGAGCTTTCCGTTGATGAAGTAGCGCATGATGTGGCTCATCCTGTCCATCGTGACGACCAGATGGTAGAACTTGCCTGCAACGAGAATCGAGTCGCCCGTCATGCTCTTGACGCTGCTCTTGACGCCGCTCTGGTGGCAATAGGAGAAGCAGCTTGCCAGGGGCGAGTTGTAGAAAGCCCAGCCGCCGCCAGCTTCCTCGTTGCCCAGGATGCAAGTCCTGCTGATGTTTCCCGACTGGTCAGCCACACCGTCCATGCGGACCAGCACCTCCCAAGTGACATTGCCACCGCTGAAGGCATTGGCCAGAGGCGTTTCCTCGTCGTAGGTGGCATAGAAGTAGTCCGTGCTCTTCGCCTTCGTGCAGCCGTAGTACACATCGTTGCGGGCGTCATAGAAAGTGGCTGCTCCGCCGTGCCTGCCCAGCCTGGCCTCGAATGTGCCGTTGTTGACAATGCCGTCTGCCGTGAAACTGATGTCGAGCAGACGTTCCGCCTCCGACACCTCGGCCGAGCGCTTCAGGTCCCTCGTGATGATGTTCTGGCTGAGCAACTTGTTGTAGATGTGGTTGGCAAGCTGAGTGCCGCCGTAAGCTGTGGGGTGAAGGTAGTCGAAAGTTGAGGCGCTCCAGTTGTTCGCCCAGGGCACAGGCGTGCAGTCCACATAGTACTGTCCGAACTGCTCGGCGATGTGCTTGATGCTGGCATTGGCGTCGGCCTGGCTCCAGCCCTGCGAGTTCTTGTCGTTCACGCCGTTACCCCTCGGGAAGATGCTCAGGCAGACCACCTTCGCCTGCGGGTACTTCTTCGTGAGCTTCCACAGGAGGCGTTGGTAAGCCCCGCGGAACGAGACGGAGTCGGTGAAGTTCTCCGTCCTGTACTGTCCCAGAGGCACCTTCGAGGTGTTCCAGTCGTTTGTGCCACCGGCGATGAAGATGAAGTCGGGATTGCCCGCCCTGCCCAGAGCCGTCACGCGATGGCTGCTCAGGAACGGTGCATTGCTGTTGAGCACATCGCAGGCCACCCTGCTTCCGCTCCACGAGGCGTTGGCCAGGAACGTCAGGCCCGAGAAACGGCTGAGTTGCATCCACCACGTGTCGCCCACCTGGAAGCCGTAGTTCTTCTCGCGGTCCTGCGAGTAGTAGATGGCATAGCCCGCCGGGAGGTAGTCGTAATAGGTGGAAATAGAATTGCCCAGCACAGCGAAAGTAAGGCTGTCGGGGTTCTGGGCACAGACCTTGGCGCCCACCATGAAAAGCAACAGAAAGAGCAGTTTCCTCATGATTCAGTATAGGTTTTTGGGGCACTTCAGCCCGACGAATACATTTCCCTTTATTTCGTAAGCAGGAAGCCCACGCGAGCCCCGTTGGCACTCTTGGCGAGTTTGCTGACAGCCTGTACGGCGGCAGTGTTGCTGACCTTACCTTCTTTCTGAAGAATATTAGCCATCTGTGCCGAGTCGAACATCAGCCCCATTCCTCTCTCCGTCTTTGTCACATTGCCCTTGATGGTCTCAGAAGCCGTCTTGAGCGAGATTTCACCGTTTTGCGGGTTATAAGCATAGGTTCCGCTGAAAGGAATACCATTCACCTTAGCCGAGAACTTGTTACCTTCGAGGAAAGAGAAAGAGGTGTTGTTACTGTTGATGCCAATGCTGTTGTAGCTACTTGCCAGCGAAGAAGTAATGTTAGAAACGGCGGCATTGCCTCCAGCATTTGTCAGAGTCTTTTGCGTAGTAAAGGCCGCACTCGGACCATTGTAGCTCCAGCTGCCCAGGATGCCCGACTGGTCGTAAGTCATTCCGCCCAGCAGCACATTCGTCAGCACACTGCCCAGCACACTGCCCCACACATTGCCCGTATTGGCTGTACTGGCGACACCGGTGTTTCCGAAACCGGTGGAGAAGCAGCTCGACATCAGGAGTGACACGGCTGCAAGAAGAGTCAAAGTTGTCTTTTTCATAATGCTTGTTATTTTAGGGTTAATCTGCTGCAAATTTACGAATAAGTGAGCGAAATACAAAGAAAATCAGATATTTTCTTTTGTTCCCAAGCAAAAGCATCAAAAGGACACAACAATCCCCGCCACAGAACAACCTGCAACGGGGATTTGTTTTGTCGGTTAATCGTGGCCTTACTTGACCAAGATTTTTTTCCCTTTCTCAATGTAGATGCCTCGAGCGGGGTTGCCCTGGAGTTTGCGGCCCTGCAGGTCGAATCGCTCCTCATCCTTGACATTCCCGACATTTGCTATTCCAGTAGCCGTGACGGGCACGATTGCTCCAAACCCGTTCCAAGGCGCGGCCGCTCTGTATTTGTCCACAGAACCTGCGGGCACATGAAGTGTTGCAGAAGAGATAGGGGTTTCTTTAAATACATTGTTTCCTGTTTCAGGGACATTCTCGGCATAGCAATAAACGTCGGTCAGGTTGTCGCAATATGAAAAAACATAGTCATTGATACTTGTTACACCACTACCTATGACAATAGAAGTTAGACCTTCGCAATGATAGAAGGCACTTCTTTTAATGCTTGTCACGCTATTTGGGATAGTGATGGAGGGCGTATTTACGCGATACGCAAAAGCATATTCACCAATGCTGGTTACGCTGTATTTCTGACCTTTATAAGTCAATTGCGATGGGATGTTCAACTTCCCCTCTGTTTTTCCATATGGTCCCGATACTAATCTGGCAGTATTCGTTATCCTTTCCAAAGTGTAATTAGAACCATCTATGCTAATCTCTTCCATAATAATCCCATCAATATCCCCCAGCACCAATGGCTCACCTTCTGTCAAGTTGATTTGTCCCTGGTACCAACAGCACGAAAAGAAGAAACTGTTGGTTTCCAAGCCATGGAGGGTGAACGAGATATTGTATGGGCAGATACAATCAGCATCATCACCTTGGTAGCCAATTCGAATTGACACAGAATAGGGTTCGCTGTTACTGCCTCTACTTACAACGGGAGTAATATTAAATTTATATGCTGCGCAGTTGGCTTCATAATTAAACAGTTGTACCAACAGACTACTACCTTCTTTTGTCAGGATAATCGTCTCTTTAACTTCAGCCCGTGTGCTGCCCAAGCAGTCGCTGTTTTGAACATCAGAGACTGTCAGTTCCTGTGCATAGAGACCGAATTGCACAAGAAGCAGTAGGGAGAGTAGAATTATCTTTTTCATGGCTATATGTTTAAGTTTCTTTCTCGTTTGCAAATATACAATTATTTCTCATATAAATTGCTTTGCCCCTCATTTAATCAAAATCTTTCTGCCTTCCTTTATGTAGATTCCCTTCTGCGGATTGGAAACTCTGCGGCCCTGCAGGTCGAATCGCTCCTCATCCTTGACATTCCCGACATTTGCTATTCCAGTAGCCGTGACGGGCACGATTGTTCCAAACTCGCTCCAAGGCGCAGTAGTTCTGTATGCTTCTATTGAAGCAGCAGGAACATGAAGTGTGGCAGAGGCAATGGGTGAGTCCTTAAATGCATTACTGTTTGTGGCTGGTACGTTTACAGCCATGCAACTAACATCGGTCAGATTGCCGCATTCCGAAAACGCAAATTCCCCAATTTCGCTCACGCTTTCAGGAATAGTGATGGAGGCCAAGTTGGTGCATCCTCGGAAAATTTTATCAGCTAAGTTTGCTAAGCTACTTGGAATCGTAACGGAGGTCAGGCTGGTGCAGCAATTAAAAGCACCATTTGATATAGTGGTCACGCTACTAGGGATTGTTAAGGAGGGCAGAGCGAAACAACCCAGGAAAGCACCCTCATCGATGCTGGTCACACCATTGCAAAGTGTTAGAGAAGTTAGACCACCACAAAAACAGAAGGCCTCTACTCCTATTTCACCATTGCAAATTGTGGCAGATTTCAGACCGGTGCACTCATAGAATGCCTCTTGATCAGTGTAAGTTACATTTTCTGGAATTGTAATAGAGGTCAGGGCTTTACATTTTGCGAAAGCACGCCAACCGATGGAGGTCACATTGTCGCCAATCGTGACGGATGTCAGATCGTCACAGTGCCAGAAAGCTTCCTGATCAATCGCAGTCACACGATATGTCTTGCCTTCGTACGTGATGGTCGAAGGGATGACAACCGAACCTGAGTAACAAGGAATGACATAATCCTCCTCGTATGTCACCTTCGCCTCGTCTCCCGAGAGTTTGTAGTAGATGCCGTCAACATAGGCATCATAGTTTTTATAGTACAGATAGGCATTTGCACCCATAGGCAGCAGAGCGGCCAGAACAAATAACAAAAATGTCTTTTTCATAATGCTTGTTATTTTAGGGTTAATCTGCTGCAAAGTTACGAATAAGCGAGAACAATACAAAATAAATCTAATTTATTTTTATTGTCGAGCGTGGAGGAGTCCGGCTTTGCCGCCTGAGCACCAACTGGAGCGCAAGAACTTCGACGAAGTCAAATTTACGAATAAGTGAGCGAAATACAAAGAAGATCTGATATTTTCTTTTGTTCCCAAGCAAAAGCATCAAAAGGGCACAACAATTCCCGCCACAGAAAGACTCTCTCCCCTCTGTTGGGCCGTAGTGACATCGAGTCACTACTCTAAAGACCCAATTCGCCCAACCCCAAAAACCAAAAACTCCCACCAAAACTCCCACCGAAAAGCCAAAAACTCCCACCGAAAAGCCAAAAACTCCCACCGAAGAACAGGAAAAGGGGACTTCTCCCACCAAAACTCCCACTAACTCCCGCCCGACGAATGTTTCTTTCGCCGGGTGTTTTTTTGTCCGTACCTTTGCATTACCGAACGACCAGGGGGAAAATGGTCAAGCGTCGGACCGTAGGCCTGTCTCACTTCCCCCAGTCGCCAGGGAGGGCCCCTCGTGTGAGACCGAGGGCATTCCGGAAATACAAGAAAAATGTTTACAAAATGTTTAAAAGAAAAGGAAGTAAAAAAAGAAGTAAAAAAGGAAGTTAAAAAGGAAGTTAAGCCAGCAAGCTGGCTGGAAGTGAAAATGGAAGTTAAGCACTCCGTGCCGGACGATACCACAAGGCCGGAACTGTCGTCCAATTTAACTCCCACGAGCGTAAGCGAGTTAACTTCTTCTTTAACTCCCCATTTAACTCCCCATTACATCAACACCGAGCTTTGTGTCGACTTAAAAACCATTCTGACAAGC
>CACZBC010000047.1 GCA_902779315.1 uncultured Bacteroidales bacterium
TCTTTGGCGGGCATTGGAAGTCTTGGGTGGTTATTGGTGGTTATTGGTGGAAAAAGCGGGGCGAAAACTTGCATAAGTCACGGAAATTTAGTAACTTTGTAGCATGAAAGCGATGTATAAATACGAACTGGCAGAAGCCGCTGGAGTGAGCACAAACACTTTCCGTCGTTGGCTCAACGAGAACACACAAAACCTTGCCCGATTTGGCGTGAAGAAGCGCAGCCAAATGCTGCCACCAAGGGCTGTCGATTGGGTATGCAGGGAATACGGCATCGATTTGTGAGTTAAAGCAGAAAAGCAAAAAAAGCATTTGCTTTAAACGCAAAGACGCTTTTCTATATATTAATCAAGGAAATAATTACTTATTTATATAATAATATATAGTCGTCGTCCTTCTCTCAAAAAAGCATGTTTTGTTTTGCTTTTTTGCTTTTTTTTCGTAACTTTACACCCGAAATTGGTATATTATGGCTACAAAACAAGAAAAACCTGGCTATGTTTACATTCTGACGAACCCAAGTTTCAGGGAAGATTGGGTAAAGATAGGAATGACTCAGAACATGGAAGAGCGACTCAAAACGCTCGATACGACAGCTCTGCCCCTACCGTTCAAGAAGTATGCAACCATGAAAACGGTAAAGTACAAGGCTGCCGAGAAGCATGTTCACCACTACATAGAACGCTTCACAGATCTGCGAATCCGCGACAATCGTGAGTTCTTCAACATCACTCCAGAAGAGGCTCTCAGCATCTTCTATGATGTGGCCGAACTGCTTGATGATGCCGAAATTGTTGTGTACGACAAGGAAACACCCAAGAAAGAAGAATGTCAATCTTCGGACAAGCCCAAGGATAAAGGCCACCAGTTCAATCTTGGCTATTGGGAAGCCTTTGTGGAATATATGGAAAAGAACCCATCCGAATTGTTCCATACCCACAAACCCACGTACGACCATTGGATGAACATAGCTATCGGAAGAAGTGGCACGGTTATAGCTTTGCTTCTAGACAAGAGGAAGGAAAGAACCTCTATACAACTTTACAATCACAATGATGCCGACAAGAAGGTTTTCGATGCCCTCATTTTGTATAAAGAGGCAGCAGAAAAGAGTATCGGAAAGGAACTTCTTTGGCGCAGAATCGATGGCAAGAAAGCCTCTTCTATCGATTTGCGTTTGGAGAATTGCGGCATCAAAGACCCCGTAAATTGGAACGAAATCTTTGCTTGGTATAAGGAATACACAGAGAAATTCATCGAGTTCTTCAAACCGATACTAAAGACAATATAAGTTTATGGCATTTGAATCGACCTTTAAGGCAATCGACAATACTTTGCGCCACGATGATGGGTGCAGCACGGCTCTCGATTATGTGGAGCAATCTTCTTGGGTGCTCTTCCTCAAGTACTTCGACGACCTGGAACTGACACGCGAACAGGCTGCCGAACTGGAAGAGAAAACCTACGAACGCATTATTGGGGGCGAGTTCCAATGGAACAAATGGGCTATGCCGCTCGACTGGACTGGCCGCTACGACAGCAAGAGTGCACTTGTGGGCGACGACCTCATAGATTTCGTGAACCAGCGGCTCTTCCCTTATCTGCAAAGTTTCACGCAGAAGTACCAGCCAGACACCATCGAATACAAGGTGGGCATCATCTTCACCAACATCAAGAACAAGATTTCGAGCGGCTACAATCTGCGCGACATCATCGAACACATAGACGAACTCCGTTTCCAGACAGCCGAGAACCGCCACGAAATGACGCAAATCTACGAAGACCGCCTTCGCCAGATGGGTAATGCTGGCCGAAATGGTGGCGAGTACTATACGCCTCGTCCTTTGATTCGTACAATCGTCAGGAGTGTTGCCCCAAAGATTGGCGAGACCGTCTACGATGGGGCTTGCGGCTCGGCTGGCTTCCTTTGCGAGGCCTACACCTACATGCACGAAAAGGTGACGAATGTGGCTGAGGAAGAGACGCTCCAGCTCCGCACATTCTACGGCAAGGAACTGAAGGGACTGGCCTACATCATCGCCATGATGAACATGATTCTGCACGGCATTCAGTCGCCCAACATCGTCCGCACAAACACCCTGACGGAGAACCTGGCGAACATCACACCCAGCGAGCAGAAGAACATCATCCTGGCCAATCCGCCTTTTGGAGGCTCTGAGCGAGAAGAGGTGCAGCAGAACTTCCCCATCAAGAGTGGAGAAACGGCGTATATGTTCCTGCAACACTTCATGCGAATGCTCAAGGCTGGAGGTCGTGCTGGTATCGTCATCAAGAACACATTCCTCTCGAATGGAGACGCAAAGTTGCTCAGGAAGAAACTGCTGGAAGAGTGCAATCTGCACACCATTCTCGACCTGCCGAGTGGCGTGTTCACAGGTGCTGGTGTGAAGACTGTCGTGCTCTTCTTCCAGAAAGGCGAACCCACGCAACGGGTGTGGTACTACCAGCTCGACAAGCACTTCACCAAGACGCAGCCCCTCACAGAAGCCGACCTCGAGGACTTCCTCGCCCTGCAAAAGACGAAAATCGACAGCGAGAACTCTTGGACACTCGATGTCCGCGAGCTGGGCGAAGACTACGACCTCAGCGTCAAGAACCCCCACAAAGTGGAGGAAGTTGATGAAAGGACGCCAGAAGAAATCCTCGATAGTTTAGTAGCGGTTCAGCAGGGTTCTGCTGTGGCTTTGATGAAACTTCGCGATATAATTAAGAAAGGATTATGAGTTTCATCTGTGAACATTGGGAAGCATTGGCCTCTCTATTGCTGTCTGTAGTTGCTATCGGCATAGCCATCTATTCCTCGCGCCAAACCTCGAAGGAAGCTACAAGACAAATAGAAAGCATCCAGGAACTTTCTTGCCAAACAATAGAGAATACCACAAAGGAAGTGGAAAGCATCAAAGAATTGGCAAAGTTGCAGATAAAATCCGCCATAAAACAAATGGAAGTGGAAATTGAGAAAGCCTATATCTCAATAAAGAAAGCAGAACAGGAGATAAAAGAAATGGATGATATTAAAAATTCATCTCTCTCTTATCATAAAGAGGGTCGAGAAAAGTTGTTAGCTGATTTTAAAGAACACCAGGCCGATAGAGATTTTATGTCCAATAGTAATCTTATGCAAAGATTATTATCTATTAAAGATGAGCTAAAAGAAATGGAGAAGCAAGTATGAAAAAAGATTGGACATATAAGAAGCTGGGGGAAGTTTGCGAGATATACGGAAGGATTGGATTTCGCGGTTATACCAAAGGAGATTTAGTCAATTCTCCTGATGAAGGCGCAATAACTCTTTCACCATCGAATATTGTAAATGGTGAAATGGATTTTAGCAAATGCTCTTATATAACTTGGGCAAAATATGAAGAATCACCTGAGATAATGATATTCCCAGGCGACATATTGATAGTCAAGACAGCTTCCGTGGGAAAAACTGCTCTTGTAAAGGAACTACCACATAAAGCCACTATTAACCCTCAATTTGTAGTTCTTAAAAACATAATAGAAAATAACGAATACCTTTCATACTTTTTAAAGTCAGAGATTGCTCAAAAATACATCTGGTCTATTGCAAAAGGTGCTGCCGCTCAAACTGTATCACAAAAGAATCTCGCAGAAATGAATATCCCTTTCCCTCCTCTTTCTGAGCAATCTCGGATAGTTTCTCGTTTGGATGCGGCATTTGGGGAGATTGAAGGCTTGAAAGCAAAGGCTACTAGGCAACTTATAGAAGCACGTTATTTCTTTATAGAGGCACTTGCGAAATTCATGAAACCTAAGAAAGAATGGGAAGAGAAGACGCTTAAAGAATTAACATTAAAAATTGGTTCAGGAGCAACGCCTAGAGGGGGGAAACGGGTTTATATTCAACATGGAATTGCACTTGTGAGAAGTATGAATGTGCTCAATAATGCTTTTAAGTATGATGACTTAGCACATATAAATAACAAAGCCGCAGAACAACTAAAGGGTGTTGAATTACAAGAGGATGACGTGCTTTTCAATATTACAGGAGCATCTATTGCTAGATGTTGTGTTATACCGAAAGATGTTTTGCCCGCAAGAGTAAATCAGCATGTTTCTATATTAAGACCGAAAAAAGAGTTTGTTTTACCGGCTTTTTTATGTTATGGTATGCTTAGTGCGCATCATCTAACAACTCTATTAGATATAGGAAATGCGGGAGCAACAAGACAAGCAATAACAAAAGCAGACTTAGAAGCCCATGTTTTCCCAATCCCGTCCCTTTCTACCCAGCAACAAATCGTCTCTCGCCTTGATGCTTTGAGCAAGAAGGTGCGGGAGTTGGAGGAGGCGCAGAAGAAGGTCATCGCTGAATGTGATGCCCTGAAACAGGCTTTACTAAGAGAAGTGTTCGAATAAAAACCAGATACTATGAACGAATCGGATACCAGACTACATAAGATTGACCCTAAGCTGAAGCAAGCTGGCTGGGGAACGGTGGAAGGAAGTCGCATCACGACCGAATACACCTTCACGCGAGGGAAAATCTCGCAGTCGCAAAAGGCTGTGCCCAAGCGAGCTGACTATGTCCTCATCTATAAGGGCGTGAAACTCGCTATCGTGGAAGCCAAGAGCGACGAGCTGAGCTATGCTGAAGGTGTGCCCCAAGCCAAGCAGTATGCCGACATGCTGGGTGTCCGTTTCACCTACGCCACAAACGGAAACGACATCTACGAGATGGACCGCCAAAGTTTCGACGAGCACTTCGTGAACGCTTTCCCAAGTCCTGACGAACTCTGGACGCGCATCTACGGTAAACCCAATTTGTGGCGCGACAAACTGAACGAAGAGCCTTTCTACAGCGACAGCGTGAAGCAGCCTCGCTACTATCAGGAAACGGCTGTTCGCAAAGTCTTGGAGGGCATAGCAAAGGGCGAGAAGCGCATTCTGCTCACCCTCGCTACAGGAACAGGCAAGACCTTTATCGCCTTCCAGATTGCTTGGAAACTTTTCCAGACACGATGGAACTTGAAGCAGACTGGCACTCGCCCCCGCATCCTTTTCCTTGCAGACAGAAACGTCCTCGCCAACCAGGCAAAGAACGATTTCAGCGGATTCAAGGAAGATGCCATGAAACGCATCAAGCCAGGCAGTATCGCCAAGAACGGAAGCGTGCCCACAAACGGCAGCATCTTCTTCACCATCTTCCAGACCTTTATGTGCGGCCCTGACGATTCGCCATACTTCGGACAGTACCCCAAAGACTTCTTCGACCTCATCATCATAGACGAATGTCACAGAGGCGGAGCAAAGGACGAGAGCAACTGGCGAGGCATCTTGGAATACTTCGAGCCAGCCGTACAACTTGGCTTGACCGCAACCCCGAGAGTGGACCAGAATGTCAATACCTATGAATACTTCACTTATCACGCCTACGAATACTCCTTGAAGCAGGGCATCGAGGACGGCTTCCTCACACCTTTCCGCCACATCAACATGAAGTCGAACATAGACGACTACATCTATCAGCCCGACGACGAGGTGCTGAGTGGCGAGGTGAATGTCTTCAAGACCTATACAGAAGAAGACTTCTACCACGGCAACATCAAGATAAGAGAGAGAGACGAGGCTCGCGTCAAGGAGTTCCTTGCCGGCATAGGCGAAGGCGAGAAGGGCATCGTCTTCTGCGCCACACAAGCCCATGCTGCTGAGGTTCGCGACATGATAAACCGACAAGTGAAGAAGAAAGGCTACTGCGAACGCGTCACAGCCAACGATGGCGAAGAGGGCGAGACCTTCCTCGAAGAGTTCAAGGACAACGAGAAGACCATCCCTGCCATCCTGACCACTTCGCAGAAACTCTCGACAGGCGTGGATGCCAGGAATGTGCGCCACATCATCCTGATGCGCCCAGTCAACTCGATGATAGAATACAAGCAGATTGTGGGCCGCGGAACACGCATCTACGACGGCAAGTACTTCTTCACCATCTGGGACTTCGTGGAGGCCTACAAGAAGTACTCCCAGCCCGATTGGGATGGCGAACCCGTTTGTCCCAAATGTGGCAACAATCCCTGCACATGCGAGCACAAGCCTCGCAAATATATTATTGAAGATGACGACAAAGGAGACGTAGGCACAAAAGAGCCTCCAGAAGAACCAAAGGAACAGCTCGAAATCAAACTCTCGGACGGCAGAGTGCGCAGAATAAAGTTCATCAACGATGTGATGTTCTGGGGCGCAGAAGGAAAGCCTGTAAGCGCACAAACTTTCATAGACGAGATGTTCGGCCGTTTGCCCGACTTCTTCACTTCCAGCCAAAACCTCCACGAGATGTGGGCAGACCCGGACACACGCGAATCCCTCTTGAACAAACTGGAACTGGCTGGCTACGGAAGGGAAGTCCTGAAAGACATCCGTCGTATCATCGACGCGGAAAAGAGCGACTTGCTCGATGTGCTGGAGTATGTTGCCTACGCCACAACCCCCATAGAACGCAAAGAGAGGGCAGAACGCATCAAAGGCTACGAAACGAGCCTCCCAGAGGCACAGAAGGAGTTTGTGGATTACCTGATGAATGCCTACATCAAGTCGGGCGTAGACGAATTGGGCAAAGACAAACTCAAGACACTTCTCGCCCTGAAGTTCGGCTCAGTTACGGAAGGTATTGCTGCCCTTGGTGGTACACCTCAGGCCAGACAGACTTTCAAGGACTTCCAAAAGAAACTCTATGTGGGCTAAGAGATTAAGAAAATAAGAATATATGGAAGCAATTATAACTTGGGCGAAGGAGAATTACAACCTGATTTGTCTTGGGGTTGGATTGGTTGGCGTCTTGATTGGCATCGTTTCTGTCTTTCAGAGTAAGAAGAAAGGTTAGTTTACGGTTTACAGCTTACGGCTTAAAAGAATTAAAGATTAAAGATTAAAAATTGAGAGAATAAGAAATTATTCGTAACTTTGCAGCAAAAATTCTAAATTTATGAAACACAATTACTTTTCCGTTATGCCTCGGGCAGCAAGACTGCTTCTGGTTGTCGTCCTCGCGTTGGTTATGCCTGCACAGACTTGGGCGAGAGATGTTAGAATGTTCATGAGCGACCTGTTGCTCGTGGGAGCCTCCTCCAACGGCGTCACCAATGCTTTGCTGAATTCTTACAAGGAAATGGGCTACACCGTCATCGACTACGACCTGAACAAGGGTTGCGGCCAGAGCAGCGACTATGTCTATCTGCTCTACAAGCCCGCCGACTGGAACGACGGCCAGAACCACGGCTACATTACCGACTTGGCCATCAAGACAAGCACGGACTATCCCGACTCCTTCTATGACTATGAGACGGAAATGACTTACTACCTCGTGCCTTATGCCGGCGACAGCCGTTTTACCGGCACGAAGGGCAACCTCAACAGCGGCACCGGCGGTACATTACTTCACCTGTACTATAGCACGGACGAAAGACGGTTCACCTCCCCCTACCACTCGGCCCTCACAAAAATATACTTCGACTCCAGCTCTACCGATGCCTTGAGTTCCGACGGCGCGGCAGTCGACCTGAACAAAGGCGCTGGCGGGGCCTACATCTACTTGCACTACAACAAGGATCTTTATACCCACATACGTCCGGGAGTAGGCTACGACCTCGCGACATACAGCAGTCCAGACCATACACTTTATCTGGCGAACTTGGATAGGGCATACGGCACTCTTGCCACCCCCACGGATATCGTAATCCGCGAAGGTGCTAAGGTGGCTTTTATCGATGCGTGCATCAACGAAGGCATGCTAAATAGTGGGCGCAACGTCATTTGTTCAGGCGATGCCACAATCGAAATCCAGGGATTCTGCTCAATATTTGGAGGCGGTCCGAACGACCCGGCGATAAGAGTGCTTCCCGACCACAAACTCACCCTTACAGCCACTTCCGGAATCGAAGGCACACTGTATGCTTATAGCGGCATCGACGAATTTGGCGTGGGCAAGGCTGCAGGCATCGGAGCAGGCTATATGAGCAATTGTGGCGACATCGAAATCCTGGGTGGCGACATCCAAGCCGTGGGCGGACAAGGTGCGGCAGCAATCGGAGGAACCGAGAATAGGAGCTGCGGCAGCATCTACATCGGGCCTGACATCACCAGAGTTCTCGCCTCGTTTAGCGAAGATTCACCCAACGCCATCGGAGCAGGAAGGTACGGCTTTGGAGGGGAATTCACATACGCTCCGACGCTGAATCTCGATGTCTCCGACACCTATTGGGCTCTGAATCCAATCGACCCCGACGGCATCGGCACTCCTCTCGAAGACAAGGCAGAGGGCCCCGTCTACGACCTGCAAGGACGCAGAATCGACAAGATTGCGCAGCCCGGCATCTACATCAAGGGCGGCAAGAAAATACTGGTGAAGTGACGCCAAATTTGCCATAATGACAAACAGGAGAGCTCCGAATCTGTTCGGGGCTTTCTTTTTATGTTTTTTTTACTTTCAGGATTTGTCGGTTTCAGTTTTTTTCCGTAAATTTGCACGCGAAATATGAATATAATAAGGAAGTGAAAGTGGAAGTGAAAGAAGGTTCCGCGACTACAATCGCGCCTTGGTGCTAGAGCATCCAAGAAGTAAAGCCAGCAAGCTGGCTGGAAGTTAAGCGCTAAGCGCTGGACAATACCACAAGGTCAGAACTGTCGTCCGATTTAACTTCCACGAGCAAAACGAGTTAACTCCCTATTTAACTCCTGACATCCAGCAGGAGATGAAGAAGAGCTATATCGACTATTCGATGTCGGTCATCGTGGCTCGCGCCCTGCCTGATGTGAGAGACGGTTTCAAACCCGTTCACCGCCGTATACTATATGGTATGCGTGAACTCCGCAATTTCCACAGTAGTCCCTACAAGAAGTGCGCCCGTATCGTGGGTGAGGTGCTGGGTAAGTACCATCCGCACGGCGACAGCTCGGTCTATATGGCGCTGGTGCGTATGGCTCAGGAATGGGCGATGCGCTACACGCTGGTCGACGGCCAGGGTAACTTCGGTAGCGTCGATGGCGACTCTCCGGCCGCCATGCGTTACACTGAGGCCAGACTCAGCCTGATGGGTGAGGCGATGATGGACGACCTGGAGAAGGAAACCGTCGATATGACCAACAACTTCGACGATACGCTGCAGGAACCCACCGTGATGCCCACGAAGATACCCAATCTGCTGGTCAACGGCGCTACGGGTATCGCAGTCGGTATGGCCACCAACATCCCCACACACAACCTGAGTGAGGTCATCGACGCCTGTGTGGCCTATGTGGACGACAACAGCCTCGAGGTGGAGGACCTGATGCAGTATGTGAAAGGTCCCGACTTCCCGACGGGCGCCTACATCATGGGTATGCAGGGCATCAGGGACGCTTACGAGACGGGTCGCGGCCGCATCGTCATCCGCGCGAAGGCCGAGATTGAGAACGGCGACACGCACGACAAGATCATCGTGAGCGAGATTCCCTACGGCGTGAACAAGCAGCAGCTCATCGAATACATCGCCCAGCTCGTAGGCGACAAGAAGATAGAGGGCATCAGCAATGTGAACGACGAGAGCGACTCGGAAGGTATGCGCATCGTGATCGACCTGAAGCGCGACTCAAACGCTCGTGTCGTCCTGAACAAACTCTTCAAGATGACGCCGCTGCAGACCAGCTTCAGCGTGAACAGCATCGCTCTGGTGAAGGGCCGTCCGCAGCTGCTCACACTCAGAGACTTCATCAGCAACTTCGTGGAGCACCGTCACGATGTCACCATCCGCCGCACCAAGTACGACCTCCGCAAGGCTGAGGAGAGAGCCCACATCCTGAAGGGACTCATCATCGCCAGCGACAACATCAACGAGGTGGTGGATATCATCAAGAAGAGCAAGACGCCGCAGGACGCACAGCGCGCTCTGGAGGCCCGCTTCGCTCTGGACGAGATTCAGAGCAAGGCCATCGTGGAGATGCGACTCGGCCAGCTGACAGGCCTCAATCAGGAGAAACTCCACGCTGAGTTCGACGACCTGATGGAGAAAATCAAATACTACAACCAGATCCTCACGGACGACGAACTCTGCCGCAAGGTGATGAAGGACGATCTGCTCGAGATAAAGGCTCAGTACGGCGATGTGCGCAGAACCGAAATCCTGCCCAGCGCAGAAGAGTTCAACGCCGAAGACTTCTATGCCGACGACGAGGTGGTCATCACTATGTCGCACATGGGTTACATCAAGCGCATTCCTCTGGCCGAGTTCAAGGCTCAGGGACGCGGCGGCATCGGCGTGAAGGCAAGCACTACACGCGACAACGACTTCATCGAGAAGATCTATCCCGCCACGATGCACAACACGATGCTCTTCTTCACCGACCGCGGACGCTGCTACTGGCTCAAGGTCTATGACATTCCCGACGGCAACAAGCAGGGAAAGGGCCGCGCCATCCAGAATATGCTAAACATCGAGCCGGGCGATGCAGTCCGCGCTTGCCTCTGCATCCGCAAACTTGGCGATCCCGAGTTCTGCCAGAGCCACTATGTGGTCTTCTGCACAAAGAACGGTATCATCAAGAAGACACCTCTGGACCGATACAGCAATGTCCGCTCGAACGGCGTCAACGCCATCAACATCCGCGAAGACGACCAGGTGCTCAACGTTGAGCTGACGAACGGCAAGAATGAGATCATCATCGCAAGTTCTGCAGGTCTGGCAGTCCGCTTCGACGAGGACCAAGTTCGTTCGATGGGTAGAACCGCAACCGGTGTGTATGGCATCGACCTCGGCGAAGATCCCAACAATCATGTTGTGGGCATGTGCGTTATCAACGACGTGGAGACGGAGAGCATCATGGTGCTCAGCGAAAACGGCTTCGGCAAACGTACGGATGTGGAAGCCTACCGCAAGACCAGGCGTCATGCAAAAGGCGTCAAGACGCTCGACATTACGGAGAAGACAGGCGACCTTGTTGCCATCACAGTCATCAAAGATGAAGATGACTTGATGATCATCAACAAGAGCGGCACAACTATCCGCCTCCATGCCGACGAGATCTCGGTCTACAAGAACCGCGTCACTCAAGGCATCAAGGTCATCGACATCAAGAAGCGCAACGATGTCATCTCGCACCTCAGCGTGGTGCCTCGTGCCGAAGACGAACCCGAACTGGCGGAAGACGAAGCTGAAGACCAGAACGAAACGAACGAGACAACAGAACAGTAAACACATAAAAGAATTTTCTCACATAATTAATTATAAAAAGTTATGAAAAAGATTATGCTTTCGATGGCACTCCTCCTCAGTGTGGGTACCGTCATGGGACAGGTAGACAAGGCCGCTCTCAAAGCAGCTCAGAAAGAAGCAAAGGCACAGATGGCCGAAGCCGTGAAGATGGATCAGGCTCTCGTGGCCAAGATCAACGAGAAGGCCGCTTCGGTGGAAGAGATCCTGTCGGAATGCAAGAAAGGTCAGGCTCTCGTCCGCAAAGCTATAAAGAGCGGCGGTGTTGCCGAAAACAAGCTCGGCGAAGCATACAAGACTCTGGCCGACTTCGCTCAGTTCCCCAACAATGTAATGCTGAACCTCTCGCAGAACAACCAACCCTTCGATACCACTTTCTTCTATTCCAACCTGAAGACCCTCACATCGGCTCTGCAGGGCGAAATCCAGAACACCAAGGTGACGAAGGGCGAGACTGGCAACGAGAACTACATCAAGGGCAAGAAGGCCGCTCTGGCTAAAAGCGCTGACTTCTTCCTCTACGCAGCTCAGCTCTTCAGCAATGGCGAGCATCACGACAAAGCCCTCGATGCCTTCGAGACCGCAATGAACTACAAGAAGCTCTATCCCGAAGTGGCAGAACAGGTGGAGTTCCAGATTCCCGCAGAACAGATCTCGTTCTACGCCTTCCATACCGCTCATCAGGGTAAGATGTACGACAAGATGGACGCACTCTACGACGATGCCGTCAAGTTTGCCGAGAGCGCCGATGTCACAAAGCAGGTGATGATAGAGTCGTATCGCGAACGCGGCGACACAGCGACTTGGGCAAACAAGCTCCGCGAATTGACCGTCGAGAATCCCGCTAACAACGACACCTACATCCAGATGCTCATCGCATACTACCTGAAGAAGGATAAGGAAGCAGGTCCGGAAAGCAACCTCATGATGCCTTATGTGGACGAGGTTCTGGCGAAAGACCCCAATGTCCTCATCGCTCAGTACGGCAAAGCCTTCAAGCTCTTCGAAAGCGAGAAGTATGACGAAGCTCTCGAGTCTTACAAGAAGTGTACGGAGATCAAGCCCGACTACTACGACGCTTGGTATCAGTGCGGACTCTGCAAGTACAAACAGGCTCTGGCTCTGAATTCAAAGGTCAGCACCATCAAGAATCAGGTTGAGGCAAAGAAGGCTCTCGAGAAGACAAAGAGCCTCTTCGGCGAAGCAATCCCCTTCTTCGAGAAAGCTCGCGAATGTGCTCCGGACGAACCCATGAAGTGGGCCTTCGAGCTCCGTCAGTGCTACTCCGTAACCGGTCAGGCCGCAAAGGCAGCCGAAATGGACAAACTGCTCTAATCCCCCTCATAATTTTCAATTTTCAATTTTTAATTCTTAATTAAAGATATGAGGTGGGCATTCATCCTTGCGTTCCTGTTCCCAGCTTTCCTGACGATCAGTCCGGCCAAGAAAGAGAAGAAGGCAGATAAGCCGAAGCAGGAAAAGATGGCGACGCTCTACAAGAACGCAAGGAATGCAATGAAGAATCAGGGCGGCCAGGATGCGGCTCGCGATGCTTTGCTTGGGGCGTTGAGCCGCCCTGAGCTCAGCAACAAGCAGAAAGCCAAAATCTACTATACCGCCGCCTTGCTCGAGCAATCGCTCAACGGAGTGGAGAACCAGAAGGCTTACCTGAAAAAGCCTTACGACACAGCCAAGTTCTTCAACAAGCTCTGCGATATGTACAGCAGGCTTCAGCTCTGCGACAGTGTGGATCTACTCCCCGATGCGAAAGGGAAGGTGCATCCCCAGTTCCAGAAGCGAACCCTTTCCCTGCGCCAGAAGCATCTCCGCAACATCCTCTCGGGTGGCAAGTTCTTCCTCGCAAAGAAGAACTATGCGGCAGCCTATCCGTTCTTCGACAATTACTGCAGCCTCTCGTCCGACTCGAGCTCAACACTTTGGGCGACACTCTCGGCCTTCCAGATGGAAAACTATGCCGGAACAGTCAAGCACGCCGATGCCGCCATTTCATACTGCGACCCTGAAACCGCTGCGATTCTGCAGGAGTACAAGGTGCGTTCCTATGGCAAGCTGGCGAATGACAGCGCCTGGCTCGCTTCGCTGAAAGAAGGGGTTGAGAAGTATCCGAATCACGACTGGTTCTTCGTGCAGTTGTCCGACTGGTGCTATCAGCAGCGCAGATTCGATGTGGAGCGTGAGCTGGCAGACAAGCTCATCGCCCAGACCGGAGGCAAAGCCATTCACTACTATGCAAAGTCGAAGAGCTACCTCTCGGAGGAGAACTATGATGCCAGCATCGCAAGTGCCGACTCAGCTATCGCCATTCAGCAAGACTTCGCCGATGCCTATTATAATAAAGGAATCGCGTACCTGAATATGGCCGTCATCGCTCAGGAATCGAGTCCGAAGGATGTCAATCATCCCGACTACTTCGAAAACAAGCAGAGGGTGCAGGAACTCTACCGGAAGGCCCGACCTTGCATGGAAATGGTCCGCAAGCTCCAGCCGGAACCGAAAGAGCGTTGGGCTTCGCCGCTCTATCGCATCTACCTCAACCTGAATCTGGGAGATGAGTTCAGCGAGATAGACAGGTTGCTCAATCCGAAATGAAAATCATAAAGGAAGTCTCAAGCGGACTTCCTTTATTTTTTAATCGTTGTGAACGATAACCTTAACTTTGACGATGCGGCGCTGGTCAACTTCCAAGACATCGAAGGTGAAGCGCTTGTATTCAATGCGTTCGCCCTGAACAGGGAATTCGCCCTTTATCTCGAGCAGTAATCCCGCCAAAGTCTCGGCTTCGCCTTCAACGGTCTCGAAGTAACTGTCGTCGAGCCCTATAATCTTTGTGAAGTCGGACATCAAGGTCTTTGCCTCGAAGATATAAGTGTTCTGATTAAGGCGCTGGTAGGGTTTCTCCTCGTCATCGTACTCGTCGTTTATCTCGCCCACGATTTCCTCCAGAATGTCTTCCATCGTGACGATTCCGCTCGTACCTCCAAACTCATCGACCAGAACAGCCATGTGAACTTTGTCGCGCTGGAAATCGCGCAAAAGGTCGTCAATCATCTTGGTTTCTGGAACGAAATATGCTGGCCGGATGAGGGTTTGCCAACGGAAGCCCTGAGGTTTGCCGAGGTGGGGGAGAAGGTCCTTGATGTAGAGAACACCCTTGATGTTGTCCTGCGTGTCCTGATAGACGGGGATTCGGCTGTAGTTGTTGGATACGATGCATGCAAGCACATCCTTGAACGAGGCCTTTATGTCGAGGTCAACAATGTCGACTCTGCTCGTCATGATTTCCTTTGCCATCTCGCCTCCAAAGCGGATGATGCCCTTCAGCATGTTGCTTTCTTCCGCGATATCCTTCTTGTCGGTCAGTTCCATCGCTTTCTCCAGGTCGTCGACAGTCAGCAGGTCTTCTTCGTGATTTACAAGGCGATTGGTGATGACTTTGCTGCGAATGAGGAGTTTGCTCAAAGGCCAGAAGATTTTGCTGAGGATTTGAAGTTTCGGAGCTGCAAACCGGCAGAAAGCAAGTGCATGCTGCGAACTGTAGATTTTGGGAATGACTTCGCCAAAGAGCAGGAGCAGGAAGGTGAGCAGAACCGTCATCACAAGGAACTCGAGCCACTTTGCTTGTCCGAAGTCGATGGTTTTGTCGAAGCAGAAGTAGAGGATGATGATGACGGCCACATTCACCAGATTGTTGCTGATGAGGATGGTTGCGAGGAGCCGTTCGCTATCGTCCAGGAGCTCGGCCACCTTCTTGTCGGAGGGATGCTTCTCTTCGTCTATGGCGCTTCTGTCGTTGGGTGTCAGGCTGAAGAAAGCAATCTCGCTGGCCGAGACAAAACCTGAGCAAAGAAGCAGAATGAGTACAATGCCGAAAGCGATCCAAACGCCCGTCGTAGGCATTTGCATGCTTACACCTTCTATTAAATGTTCCAAGTTCAATTCTCTGCAGTTTGAGGTTTAGGTGAAAGCATTTCCAGCGACTCTGCCCATATCTCTGTGACATAACGCTTTATGCCGTTCTGGTCGTCATAAGAGCGCGTGTGGATCTGACCTTCAATGAAGAGTTTGTCGCCAGTATGAACGTATTTTTCAACTACTTCCGCCAACTTGCGCCAAAGTACGACGTTGTGCCATTCAGTTCGGTCGGGCACTTCTGTTCCGTTCTGCAATGTATAGCCGCGTTCCGTCGTTGCCAGTCTCACGCTTGCCACGCAAACGCCAGCGTCCACATACTTCACTTCAGGCTCTTTGCCTACATTGCCTATCAACATTACCTTATTCATAATCTTCGTGTCTTTTTGTTTGCAAAGATACAAAAAAAAGGATAATGAAGGATGAAGATTGCAGATTTTTTTCTATCTTTGCACAAACTAACAATTCGAATCATGAAGAAGAATCTTTTTTTGATGCTTTTGATGCTTGTGCCCCTGGTGTGTTTCTCAGCCCGTAAGCAGGAGTCGGTCAAGCTTCGTTGGGGAACTTTCAACATCCGTTTGCAGAACGATGGCGACGACAAAGCCGGCTATGGTTGGAACGTTCGCCGAGACCGTGTGGCAGATTACATCAAGTCACACAAAATCGATGTCATCGGTATGCAGGAAGTCCTGCATGCTCAGCTCGAGGACTTGCTTGCCCGTATGCCCGAATACGACTATGTCGGGGTAGGGCGCCACGATGGTAAACAGGCCGGAGAGTACTCGCCGGTCTTCTTCCTCAAGGACAGGTTCGAGGTTCTGGAGAAAGGAAACTTCTGGTTGAGCGAAACGCCTGAAGTGCCTGGTTCCATAGGTTGGGACGCTGCTCTCGAACGTGTTGCCAGTTATGCAAAACTCAAAGACAAGAAAACGGGCAAAATCTTCATGGCCGTCAATACGCACTTCGACCACGTGGGCGTAACTGCAAGAAGGGAAAGTGCCAAGCTCATCATGAAGAAGATTCAGGATATTGTCGGAAAGCAGCCTGCAGTAGTGACTGGCGACTTCAATGTTACGGAAGACGACGAAGCCTATACCACAATGACGACCAATGAGTTCAAGATGTACGACGCCTATCATATGACGCCCAACCACACTGGAACCGTCTACACTTATCACAATTTCTGTAAGATTCCGCCACTCAAGTGCGAGAAGATTGACTTCATCTTCATCACGCCAACCATCAGGGTGAACCACTCGCACATCGAGGAGCCGAATCCGAAAGCCTTACTCTCCGACCACAACCCACATTGGGCGGACCTGGAGTTCTAAAGTGTGACGATTCCAAACTTAACACTAGTAAAACGTAAACTTAACACTAGTAAATTGCAAACTTCACGTTAGTAAATCGCAAACTTCACGTGCTTAGTTTGGCAATTATCCCAGCGTTGTTTTCAAACTATTCTGGTGAGCTTTGCTGAAACGGCTGGCAAAGTCTTCACGTCGCGCTCAGAATAAGACGGAGATACGCCCCCAATGAATGTGGTATTTATCCGAGTCACTATTGAACGTGGCCAGAAACGTGTAGTTGTAACCAATGGAAACATTCTTGAGTACCTGAAAGCCAGCGCCACAATCTATACCGAGGCAATGGCTTTTATCCGTTTTGGTTTTGGTGACGTAGTAGCCCCAGTCGTAATCCCTGTACTTAGTCCTCCGGTAAAGGTACGTATATCCCGGCGTTCCCTCGGCATAGAACTTCAGATTCTTATAAATGGGAATCTGGAACCTCAACCCCATTAGGCGGACATTTATAATGCTGAAGTTCTTCGGGCATTCATTCTTGTACCATCCGGACATATAGGAAGCCCCGATGAGGTTCCAGCCGAAATAGGGAGAGGTCTCCTTTCTCACAGTAAAACCTACGCCCCACTTATCTTGAAGATACAAGTCCGCTTGCCAAACAAACTTTGACTCCGTTTTGTCGACATCGCTGGAATGTTTCTTGAAAATCTGGGCGTTCGCAGAAAGCGAAGCAAGGCAGATGAGCGCCATCAATACTACAGTCCGTTTCATAGCATTGTGTGTTTAGTTATTCCACATTTTGTGTGTTATCGTTTGCAAAGATACGCATTTCTGTGCTTACATGCAAGAGAAATCACATAAAACATAAGGCGAACGAACTGAATACAAATAATGCCGAACTCGAAAGTCCGGCATTATCTTTGATTCCTAGGCTCTTACTTCCAGCTGAGGAGTCTTCCTATCTGGTCGTAGAGGCTTGCCCAATGTGCCCGGCTCTCTGCGTCTGGAGCAGTTTGGCTGGCTGCTTTCGTCTTCTTCTCCAACTGCTGGAGCGTATAGAGGACTGCAGGACGAACTGCCTGGTTGCCGTTTCCGTAAGCTCTGGTCAAGTGCATGAGCATGTTGTTCTGCAGGGCGACTCTGTACGGCGAGACTTTCTTGTTCGTGTCGAGTTCTGTGAAAATCATCTTCGTCAGGTCGGCCAGGTAAGCTTGAGGCTTGTAGAGGTCGTTCAGCTCTTCGAGTCTGTTCATCAGGTTCGTTACGACACTCTCGCCCACACTGTTCGTGATGGCTTGCGGGTCGGCCCAAAGGCGACGGGCATAGCTGAGGTCGCGAAGCCAAACGGGTTCTGTCAGGACTTGCTCGTTGATGAAGTTGAGCGCAGCCTTCTGCTTGTCGAGAGGCTGAGGCACATATACGTCCTTGCTTGAACCTTTAGGCTGGAAGTTTATCTGATATCCGCCAATGTTACGAACCACATGTCCCATATAACGAAGGAATTGTGTGCGTATGTGCCCGTACATTACACTAATGTCGTTCCAGTAGAGGTCTTTGTCGTTATCCACTGTCCATTCGGGCAAAGCCTTAATCTCGCGCTTCAAGTTCAGGATTCCATAATAGCTTGCCTTAACGGGATCGTTGCCGAGGTCTTCAGTCTGGCGACGAGGATCTCTGTGTTCGCCCTCTCCATCTCCCCACCAAAGGCGCGGGTTCTGCTGTGCCTTGAGGGTCATCGGCTCGAGCATCTTGTGGTCTTCATTCTCGTCTTTCGCTCCGAGCATGGGTGTGTAACCCCATTGGATGGCCCACTTGTCGTAGTCGTTTATGCGGGGGAAGATGCCGATGCGGTCAATTCCGTCTTCTGGTTGAGCCACATAATTGAAGCGGGCATAGTCCATAATGGAAGGCGTGTGGCCGTTTGCCTCAACCCAAGCCTTGTCTCGAAGAGAGTCGACAGGAACGGTGGAACTGCTGCCGAAGTTGTGGCGGAGACCAAGCGTGTGACCGACTTCGTGGCTCGATACAAAGCGAATGAGCTGGCCCATCAGTTCCTCGTCGTAGTTCATCTTCTGTGCCGCTTCGTCGATACTGCTGCATTGAACCATATACCAGTTGTGTACGAGGCTCATCACATTGTGGTACCAGCAGATGTGACTCTCGAGGATTTCACCGCTTCGGGGGTCGTGAACGTTCGGCCCATAAGCGTTCTCGATGGGACTGGCCAAGTAACGGATGCAACTGTAGCGAGCGTCTTCCATACTCATGGTTGAGTCATTCTCGGGCCATTCCTTTGCCATAATGGCGTTCTTGAAGCCTGCTTTCTCAAAGGCTTTCTGCCAATCGTTGACACCCATAATGAGGTATTTCCTCCATTGCTTGGGAGTAGCAGGGTCGATGTAATAGATGATGGGCTTGATAGGTTCGACGAGTTCGCCTCTCTTCATCTTCTCGACATCTTCAGGACGAGGTTCCAGGCGCCAACGTGTCACGAAGGTCTTGCCCTCCACACGTTGCTGGTCGTCCGAGTAGCTTGTGTAACTGTCTGTGAAATAGCCTACTCGAGGGTCGTAGTAGCGTTTCATCATGGGCTTTTCGGGCAGGAGTACGAAGCTGACATTCAGGCCGAAAGTGGCTTTGCCGGTTCGGCTTGTTGCAGCCATTCTGTTTGTGCCGCCACCGTTATATGTTTTGACTGTGCGGACTTCCGTGTTCATGGGGAACGACTTGATGTCCTCGATGTAGCTCATCTCGCCGACGAGTCCTTGCAGCGAGAAGCCGTCCTTGACCGATTTGGGCAGTCCCAGAGCAGGATTATCTCCGTTGAAGATTTGGTTTACCTTAATCTTATAGAGTTTGTTCTTGTGGCTTTCCACCTTGAAAGCGCCTATGATGGGGTTCTCGTTGCTGATTGTGATGGCCCGGTTGATGTTCTGCGTGGTGTCCGCAACATTTACGAAGAGACGCGAGCGAAGCAGCAGCTGGTCGTCTGGAGCCACCTGGAAATAGACGGTTTGCTGGTTGACTTGCTCTCCGCCGAACTTGCCTATGCCTGCTGGAGTTGAGGTATAACGGACGGTAGTCAGGAATTCGCGACCAATCAGACTGTCGGGAATCTCGAAGAACCACTCGTTCTTCACCTTCGTCACATTGAAGAGGCCTTTGCGGTCGATGCTTGGCTTCTCCACTTTTGCAGAGTCTTTCGGGGCCGGCTGTGCAGCCTTTTTCTTCTTTCCGAAGAGGCCCTTCTTGGCTTTCTTCGTTTGTTCTGTCTTGGGTTTGTTCTGTTTCTCCTTTGCCAGAGTAGGTGTTCCGGCCATGAGTGTTGCTGCGAGGAGCAGGCTCAAGTACTTTGCTTTCATATTCTATTTGTTATGCGAAATTTTCTACAAAGATACGAAAAATATTTGTTTCATGTTTCTTTGTTTGCGCCAAATTTGCGGTCATGCTCTTTGTCCGGTCAATATAGTACAAGTTTTCGGGAAGAAACGTTTCAGGAATGCATATAATAGCAGGCAAACCGTTACTGCCAGGACGGGAGCAAGCAGGTAACTTGCATAAAGAGAGAGCATGTTGTCCTGTCCGAAGACGTGCCTCAGCAGTATGCCGCTAAAGTCCGTTATCATTATCTCGTGCGAAACATATACGAAGAATGTGCTCTGAATGAGGAATCGGGGAATCTGCCAGCCTTTCCTGACGCAAGTTGTTGCCAGGTTAATCATTGCCAGACTGCCTGCAATAATAAAGAAGGGATAGATGAGATTGCCGGTTGTGGTGTTGTGACCGTCGAATCGCGTGTCGATTATCCACAATAGGAATGCGAGGATGTAGAGGGCATATTTGTATTTTTCCGTGAACGTGGTCGGGTCTGCCTTGTGGAGTCTCAGGTATGCCCCAAAGCCAAAGAAGAAGAAAGCCGTTTTCAGGGGAATCAAGAATTTTATGTCGGTCGGAACCATATAGCAGACGAGCAGCAGGAACAGCCCGAAGAGCCTGGCGTGCTTGAACAGGTAATAGATGAGCGGAGAAAGCAGGCTGACCACCATCAGGTCTCTGATGTACCACAGGGGGACTAGATAAACCTTCCAGTAGAGCAGCAACCAGCCCTTCTCGTCGAGGAATGCCAAAAGTGCGTCGAGTCCCTCGTGCCGCGAAATGCTTTGAACCGTCAGCAGTATGTACAGGGTGTTCCAGATGAGATACGGAATCAGGAGAGTCCTGACGCGTCGTTTCAGCTTGTCGAGGTACACGGCCTTGTTCCAGACCTCCAACTTGCCGAAAAATAGGTAGCCCGAGATGAAGAAGAAAGTGGGGACGGCAATATGGGTCAAAACGTGACTGATGCTAATGCGGAACAGATTGTAGAAGTCCATTGGCGACAGGCTGCCGAAGTCGATTGTGCCAACCTCTTTGGGCTCTCCGAAACTGTGGATGTACACGACAAACACGATAAGCGGAAACCTCAACCAGTCGAAGACATTGTACTTTATTTCGTCATGTTGCATTTGGGCTTGGTCTATTTGAATAATGCTGCAAAGTTATAGAATTCTTTTCTTATGGCAAAGAAATGTCGGCTGAAATGTTTGTTAAACTTGTAGCCTAACCTAATCGTCAAACTAGGTACAGTTAAAATCAAAACATAACGTGTTAAGATTGCCAACGTAACGTGTTACGTTTGCGATTTACTAACGTGACGTTTGGCAACTTCAAAGCCGATGTTTTTTCTCTTCGCAATTTTTATGCTTTTTTGTGGCGAAGTTTAAATAAAAAATCGTAACTTTAAGGCCGAAAACTAACTAAATAAAGACTGACGACTATGCTTGTAACACTTAGTGAGATACTGAAGGACGCGAACGAGCGCCACTATGCTGTGGGTGCGTTCAACAGTCTGAGCCTCGAGAATGTGATGGGAGCCATCGAGGCCGCCGAAGAGTTGCGCTCCCCAATTATCCTGCAACTTGCTGAAGTTCAGTTTCCTGAGGCGCCGATGGAAATGATGGCTCCGCTCTATCTGGAGGCTGCCAAGAGGGCTTCCGTACCTGTTTGCGTTCACCTCGATCACGGCCAAAGCCTCGAGACTTGCGTCAGGGCGATTCGTCTCGGCTTTACCTCAGTCATGTTCGACGGAGCGGCCCTTCCCTTCGAAGAGAACGTCAGGATTACGAGCGAAGTGACACGAATCGCCAAAGCCGCAGGTGTGGATGTGGAGGCGGAACTCGGCAAAGTGGGCAACTCAGGCGTCGATACGGCCGATGTCTTCACGGATGTCGAGGAGTCGAAACGTTTTGTCGAAGCTACTGGAATAGATGCTTTGGCCATCGCTATCGGCAATCTTCACGGACATTATGTGCATACGCCCCAACTTAACATTCAGCGACTTATCGAGATTCACGAGGCAAATCGTCTGCCACTCGTGCTTCATGGAGGAAGCGGGACGAGCGTAGAAGACTTCAAAGCCTGCATCCACAACGGAATTTGCAAGATTAATGTGGCGACCGCCATTCAGCGCGGCATCATGAAGCGCATTCGTGAACGCCTCTTGCAGAAGCCCGACGAAGAATATGTGCCTCTCAAACAAGTGATGATAGACGCTTCGCGAGAGGTTGTGAGCGAGCACATCCTTCTCTTCGAGAGCAATGAGAAAATATGAAATTAAGAGAATAAGAAAATAAGAATAAAGAAATAAGAAAGTATCATGAAACGTAGCGAAATCAATCAAATCATTCGTGAAGCAAAGGAATTTCTGGCTTCGCGTCAGTTCGTACTACCCGAATGGGCAGAATGGAGCCTTGCAGATTGGAAGGCAAACCGCGATAAAGTGGATTACATCGTAGAGCGAATGCTTGGATGGGACATAACTGACTTTGGCTCAGGCGATTTCAAGCGTTGTGGCCTCTTCCTCTTCACCATCAGGAATGGCAAGTATGGTGTCGACAAGAAACCTTATGCCGAGAAGATTATGATAGTCGAGGAGCTGCAGGAAACACCGATGCATTTCCATTGGAGCAAGATGGAGGACATCATCAACAGAGGTGGCGGAAACCTCGTCATCGAGCTCTATAATGCCGACAAGAACGAGGGCTTTGCCGATACGCCTGTCCATTATCGCATAGACGGCATTGAACATACGATGGAACCGGGTGGGAAAGTCATCCTCAAACCAGGTCAGAGCATCTGTATGGAACAATACCTCTACCATCGTTTCTATGGCGAGCCGGGCAAGGGAAAAGTGATGGTGGGCGAAGTCAGCCAATGTAATGACGACACAACGGACAATCGCTTCTACCTTCCTGTAGGCCGCTTCCCCGAAATCGAAGAGGATGAAGCGCCCCTGCATCTGCTCTGCTCGGACTACACGAAGTTCCTCGGTTAGTTCATAATTCATAATTCATAGTTCATAGTTATGGCTGTTCGAATAAGTGGAGTAGGTTGTTGTCTCGTTGATTGTATTTATGGTCACGTGGATTTCAACTCCGAAGCCTTTCGCAAGTGCTTGAGCAAGAAGCCTGGAGACGGTGGCCTTGAGCCAGGAAAGCTGACCTTCGAGGAAGAGTTGGAACGCTATGCCGGACAACCTTTCGTATCTGAAATCCTGCCTTCGCTAACACAAGGAGAGAATGCAGACAAGGAAAACATAGGAGGTCCTTGCGTTGTGGCGCTCATCAATGCAGCTCAACTGGCTCATAAAGAGAGTGTTGTCAGTTTTTATGGTTGCCGGGGAGATGATGAAGTGGGCGTCGGTTTGCTCGACAAACTGAACCAGACGAACCTCGACCTCAGCCATTATCGCGTCGAGAAGGGTAGCGAAACGGCTTCCACATCTGTCCTTTCCGACCCTGACTACGATAATGGACACGGTGAACGGACTTTCGTGAACACCATCGGAGCTTCGTGGAATTACCTTCCAGACGAAGTTGACGAGAGTTTCTACGACTCCGAAATCTGTGTCTTTGGCGGCACAGCTCTTGTTCCTCGCATTCATCAGGGACTGGCGGAAATGCTCAAAAAGGCCAAGGCGAAAGGTTGCATCACCGTTGTCAACACAGTTTACGACTTCCTCAGCGAAAAGGAAAATCCAGGAGAACGCTGGCCTTTGGGCAAGAGCGACGAGAGTTATCGATTCGTCGACCTGCTTCTTGTTGATCACGAAGAAGCCCTCCGACTCAGTGGATGCAAGGATATTCCCTCTGCCCTTGCTTTCTTCCGAGAGAAAGGAACTGGAGCCGTCGTCGTAACAAACGGGGCTCAAAACGTTTATCTATGGGCTGAGAGTCCTCTCTTCGGCAAAGTCGAGGAGCAGACTATGCCAGTTTCCGAAGCCGTTGGAAAAGCCATCAAAGCAGGCAAGAAAGGCGACAGTACAGGTTGTGGCGACAACTTTGCAGGAGGCATCATCGGCTCGCTTGCAAGGCAAATGTCGGACAATCAGTCTCTCGACTTGAAGGAAGCTTGCCGTTGGGGTGTTGTTTCGGGAGGTTTTGCTTGTTTCTACTATGGCGGAACCTACTTTGAGCAGAAGGAAGGCGAGAAGAAAGCCCAATTGCAGGAGCTTTACGACCAGTACGTCAAGCAGGAAGGCGTTTGTTGATATGTTCTATAAGTCGCTCTATATCGGCTGTAAGTAGCTGATATGGAGCACTTTGTTTGAACTCGACACTCTTGCGAAGCATCAGGTCGATGGCAGACTGGCTGTGCCGATAGCCAGAAAGTTCGTTCTGTTTCTGTTGCCCATGTAATGCAAGTTTCTGAATCTCCTTCTCCCTTTCCCTTCTGAGCATATTGCAGATGGGATTGAGAAGTGGCAGGACGACGCCTTCCATGAGTGCATGTCCCTGAATATACAAGTAGGTTTCGGCAGGTCGGATGCCAAGTTCTTCCTGCAGAGACTTGCGGAGGTTCAGGTAACTGTCTTTTGCTTTCGGATACTTTCTCTGCAGCCAACCTATTTGCTTATTGACGCGGTCACGCAGGTGTTCGAGCGCATTCTCCGGGTGGTAGGGGTTGATGTCGTGGAAGGTGACTGTCTGCGAGAAGGCCGTGATGCTGTAGGTGCTTGCCTGTCCGTTCTTGTGTGCCCAGATACTCCAGACGAAGAGCGGCCAGATAATCTTGCTGTACTCCTCCATGAACGCTTCGAGCGAAATGATGTCTCTGTCGTTAAGCGTACTCATCACGCAAGCTGTGTGCAGGGCCGGAGCGTAGCATTGGTAGTTCTCGATGGCATAGGCGTAGGTGTGGATGATGAAGGGCGAGGAGAGTAGTGTCCGGCTAATCTCTGTCGCTCCCTGCATGATGTAGTCGTAGTCGGCATCCACGCAGGCTATCATGAAGTCTCCCAGCGAAGGCCCGAGTTTGTTCATCAAGGCCGCTTTCTTGCCTTTGCAAAGGGAGTAGCGCGATGGCAGCATCACTTCGAACTTGATGCGGTCGGTCTCGAAGTCTTGCAGGACAGAACGCCAGAAAAAGACGTCATCATAGCTCTCGACGTATGCCACAACCTTTCTAGCAGCATTCTTTGGCCGGAGCTTCGATGCGAGCTCGAAGTAGTTGGAGTTGAGATGTTCCTGCAGACGTTTTGCCATCTTGTTGATACAATGAATTATGACTTGACTTCGATGTCCTCCACATCTGTAACTCTGTCGCTCCATCCGTTCATGATGACGGCGGGAGAGTGTGTCGTGAGGATGACCTGGGCATTGGGGTTGAGGTCCACAACTAGGTCGAGCAGGCGTTCTTGCCATTCGACGTGAAGGCTGACTTCCGGCTCGTCCATGAAGAGCACGAAGGGCTTGCGGTTCTGCACCAGAACGGTGAGAAGGATGATGAGCATTTGCTTTTCGCCGCTCGAGAGTTTGTATGCCGAGATGGTCTCGCCGTAGCTGTCGAAGTAGAGTTCGTTCTTGTCGCGGAGGATGGTCTTGCCCGTTTCGTGGAAGAGGTCGTTGATGATGTCCTGGAAGTGTGTCTTCTCCTGTGCCAGCTCCTGCACTTTCTTTGCTGCTTTGGGGTCGTTGCTGGCAAAGAGTTCCACCATTCGGTTCGAGAGGTTGACCTGATAGTCGAGCCATTTGCGTCCGAGGTAATAGATGTGCAGGTCGAGTTCTGTCTGCATCTGGTTGTCAGTCAGTTTGTTCATTATCTCGGAGGAGAGCATAGGCTTGTCGAACGAGCGGATGACTTCGAAGTCGACGGACTTTGCCTCGTTGGGAAAGAAGGTGAGGTGTACGCCGTCGTTCCTGCGCACTTCTTTGTCGACGTCGAGCAAGTGCATGATGACGCGGTTCAGGATGGTGCTTTTGCCTACACCATTGACACCCGAAAGGATGTTCACTCCAGGCTGAAGGTCCCAGCGAATGTGCTTGCGACCATTCCAAAGGGCATCTATTTCAATGCGTTCGATGTATTGTCCGTTCATGTTTTCTTCTTTTTGACAACAGACAACTGACAACAGTCCAATTCGCATAATCTGTAGTCTGTAGTCTGTAGTCCGTAGTCTGTTGTCCTAAAATATTGTCGTTGAGTTCCAGGGATATGTCTGAGCACCTACGGAGAAGGTTCCGAGGGCGCGTTCCAGTTTGTCTTGCGTGAGGGGGATGTGGCACATTCTGGCCGAGTCGCGACCGATGTACTTGCGTATTTTGTTGGGCAACATCGCCCAATTATCTTCCACCGATTTGTCGCCGAGTTGCACCTCACCAACGTAGGCTATGATGACGGGCAGGTGGAAGCGGTTCACAGCCTTGCTGATTTGCCAGTTCAGGATGGGGCTCTCCACATTCGTGATGGGCGAGACGAGTACGAGCAGATTGTCGGCTTGAGCCATCAGGGCGAGCAGACGGGTCTTGACGGTAGAGTCCACTAGGTCGTCGTGTTCGCTCGAGAAGTTGATTTCGTCCATATTGAGGAAGCGGAAGCGGTCCGGACGCATCCTCTGCCATGCATGGAGTTGCTGGAAAGTCTTCAGGTTCGAATTCTCGTGGTCGAGCACACCCTCTGCATCGTAGGCAACGTATGTTTTATGCGTGTTCATGGTCTTCTTTTTGTGCAAAGATACAAAAAAGTTCATAATTCATAGTGCTTAGTTCACAGTTTTTTTATATATTTGTGAACAAAAAACGATATTTTCATGAAACGTAGCTCATTATTTCTCCTTAGTTTCCTGATTGCTGGATGCTTCCAGCTGGCAGGTCAGACCTTCCATCTCGGTATGGCAGGCTACACCTTCAACAAGTTCGACATCGACAAGACGCTCTCCTTCATGAAGAAGATAGACGTACACTATCTCTGCATCAAGGATTTCCACCTTCCCATCGATGCCAGTGCCGACCAGATTGCCGCTTTCAAGGCCAAATTGGCTGAAGCTAACGTCATCGGCTATGCAGTCGGCCCCATATATATGAAAGATGTGGAGGCCGTCGACAAAGCCTTTGCCTATGCGCAGAGGGTAGGCGTGGACCTCGTTGTGGGCGTGCCAGGCGTATGGGGCGACAAAGGGCCCCGCTACGATGTGCTCGACAGAGTGGAGCAGAAAGTCAAGGAGACAGGCATCCGCTATGCCATCCACTTGCATGGTCCCGATATGCCGCTCTATCCCGATGCCACTTCCATCTGGAACGATGTGAAAGACCGCGACCCGCGACTGGGAATCTGCCTCGACATCGGCCACGATTTGCGTGCAGGAGCTGACCCCATCAAGGACTTGAAGCGCTATGCCAAACGTGTCTTCGACATCCATCTGAAGGACGTCACCGAAGGCACAAAGGCCGGTCATGCCATCGAACTTGGCAGGGGCGCCATCGATTTCCCCGCTTTCGTCAAGATGCTCAAGAAGGTGGGCTACAAAGGTTCCTGCAGCCTCGAATACGAGAAGGATATGTCCGACCCGTTTATCGGAATTGCCGAAAGTGTCGGCTATTTCAAGGCTGTGATTAAGCGAGAGCAATAACATGCTCGCCTAATTATTGCCGAGCGGGAACAGCCTCGACATCAGTCAAGGCTGTGATTAAGCGAGAGCAATAATATGCTCGCCTGAGCACCTACGGAGCACAAGAAGCCGAAGCGCTTGTTATCCCGTGTGACGATTGCGATTAACTAGTATGACGATTGCATTTGTCACGTTTGAAGTTTGCAAACTTCACGTGTGAAAATCCGAGTTTACCCTGCAGTAGTTTCCTCATCTTTAACTCTGCAAATTTACGAAATAATCGCGAATTATGCAAGTAAATTGGCAATTATTTTCACACGAAAATGAAAGTTTTTTTCTATGGGGCAGTAAGGCGGAAAAGCGGA
>CACZBC010000048.1 GCA_902779315.1 uncultured Bacteroidales bacterium
GGTGCCCGCAAGAACGTATGGACCGTTGCCAAGAACACTTGGGAGAAGGGTCTTACCTATGCTTACCGCGACCGTCGTACCAAGAAGCGCAACTTCCGCTCTCTTTGGATTCAGCGTATCAATGCCGCTGCCCGCATGGAAGGTTTCAGCTATAGCCAGCTGATGGGCCTCCTGCACAAGGCTGGTATCGAAATCAACCGCAAGGTGCTCGCTGACCTCGCAGTCAACTATCCCGAGGCTTTCAAGGCCATCGTTGCAAAGGTAAAGTAAGCTTTCGGGCGACTTTACGCATCGAGATTTACAATCAAACAAAGGGGAGGAACGACAAAAATGTTGTTTCTCTCCTTTCTTTTTTGTATGTCTCTTTTTGTAAGTGCTTGTGATGCAGAGAGTTGATTGCTGTACCGGAAGCCTTCGGATGACAGATGACAGATGACAGTTTTTTTTCAGAGGGGTAGGGTATGCCTGGGGGTGTCATCTGCCATTCGTCTATTAGCTTTAAAAAGCGTAAAAAAGGGAATTATAGGTCTATTTATATAGTAATAATTAATAATTAATAATTAATAATATACTTATATATATAGTTATAAATATATATAATTTATATATATAATATATAATAAATAATAATTAGTTAATACTTAACTAGTTAGAAAATCAGAAGAGCACTTTTTTCTACCTCGCGGGATGTGGGGGGCTCTAAAATAAAACTGTCATCTGTCATCTGTCACGATTTCAGGCATGGCTAATGAACTTTGCCAACATCACACGTGAACTTTGCCAACATCACACGTGAACTTTGCCAATGACAAACGTGAACTTTGCCAACATCACACGTGATGATTGCAATCGTCACACTATACGTTTGCCAACGAGGCGTGGAGCGTTGAAAGGTGTGTCGCGCTAGAAACCTCCCAGAGCGGTGTAGAGGTTGATGAGAGCCTGAATGCCTTCGTAGTGGTTTTGCGCTTCTGTGATTTGTGCCGTAAGCAAGTCCTCCTGAGCCTTGAGCACCTCGACGTAAGTGTTCGTACCGTTCTTCATCAGCTCCGAAGTGCCGAGATAGGCTTCGTGCAGGGAGTTGACAATGGATGCTAGGTAGATGGCCTTTTGCTCCGTCTTGTGGCAGATGCGAAGTTGCTGATAGACTTCGTTGCCTGCATTAAGCAGTGTTTGCACAAATTGCAGTCGTACTTTTTCCTGATTGATTTTGGCGTTCTTGTATTGCGCCCTCAGTTTGCCTCGCGTGAAAATGGGCTGCACCAACGAGGCCACAGCTTGTGCCAGGAACTGACTGGGGTTTACCAGACCTTCGCCATTGCTCCATCCCAGGCTGCCGCTTATTGTGATGTCGGGGTAGAAGGCCTGATGTGTCTGCTGGCTTTCGTAATAGGCTATCTCCATGTTGCGTGCTGCCTGACGCACATCGGGACGTGCCGAGAGCAAACGAAGGGGGAGTCCTACGTGCAGCTGCGACGGCATGACGAACGTGCCATGCGGCGAACGATTAATGGAGTGTGGCGGTTCGGAGAGCAACAGGCACAGGGTTGCCTCGGTGTTGTATATTGTTTCCTTTACTTCCACGATGCCGGATTTGACGCTTGCCAGCGAAGCTTCCATCTGATAGACGGCTGGGCTCATGTACAACCCTGCTTCAAAGAGGACACGCATGGCTTCGAGCGACTCCTCCCACACGACCTGTGTCTCCTGCAATATCTGCAACTCGCGGTCGAGCATTACGAGCTGGTAGTATGTGCTGGCGACATTGGCGGCCAGAGCGGTTTGGACGGCCTGTCGGTAGTCGTCCAGTTGCTGGCGTTTTGCCTTTGCCAATCGCTTCTTGGTCGTCACTTGTCCAAAGATGCCTGCTTGCCATGTGAAGGTCAGGGGCACGTTGTATGAGCGAATGGTTTCACTATTGAAGCGGCTCAGCTTCCCAGAGGGGTCGAACGAGATGGCAGGCAGCCAACCCAGTTGAGCGGAAGCCAAGTCGTTTTGCGCCTGTTCTACGGTCAGTTGCACCTTTTGCAAGTCGGTATTGTTCTGCAGGGCTCTTTCTATGAGTTCCTGCAGAAGAGGTTCGGTAAAGAGTTGGCGCCATCCCAAGGTTCCCAGGCTGATGGTGTCGCCAGGCTGTACGGCGTCGCCCATGATGTCTGCGGGCACCGTGTTGTTTGCTTCGTATTTCTGGTAGAGTGAACAGCTGTATAGCAGCATTACTCCTGCCATCAGGCATATCTTCGCTTTATTCGTCATCTTTCTCTGGAGTTAATTTCTCGTGCAGTTTCTGGAACACCATGTAGAACGCGGGCGTTACAAACAACAGGGCAATAGTGCCGATTGTCATACCACCAATCACGGCAAGTGCCAAAGAACGGTTACCTACGGCTCCTGCTCCGCTGCCTACTGCCAAAGGCAGCATGCCAAGAATCATGGTCAATACCGTCATCAGGATAGGACGCAAGCGGTCCTGACAGGCTCCGATGGCGGCATCAAGGATGCTCATGCCTTCGCGCCGCTTCTGTACTGCGAACTCGGTTATCAGAATGGCAGTCTTAGCCACCAAGCCAATCATCATGATAATACCCGTCTGCACATAGACGTTGGCCCCCACACCCATCGACTCCATCGGAATGATGAAGAGGTAAGCGCCGAACAGGGCAAATGGAATGGAAAGCATGACAGCCCACGGAATGAACAGGGAGTCGTAGAGGCAGGCCATGATGAGGTAGATGAGCAGCATGCAGATGCCATAGATGAGCAGCGTCTCGTTCGAGCCGGCATTCTCTGCTTCCTCGCGAGCCATGCCTGAATATTCGTAGCCGAAGGTCTCGGGAAACACCTCTTGCTTCACCTCGTCGACAGCCTTGCGCACATCGTCGCTGGTGTATCCAGGTGCGGGGAGCGTGCTGACGGGATAGGAGGGGAAGAGGTTGAAGTGGAGGTCCATCGCAGAACCGGTATCAAGCCGCATGGAAACAAACTGAGAGGCGGGTACCATATGGTCGCCGACAGGCACGAAGATACTGTTGAGCGTTGCCTCAGACATACGATATTCCTTGCCAGCCTGCACCATTACGCGATATACATTATTATATTGTACGTACGAGCCGATGTAGTCTCCAGCCAAGAAAGTGCCAATGGTCTGCAGAACTGTCTTTGGAGAGATACCCATGCGCTTGCAGGCAATCTCGTCGACATCGAGCCTGTACTTGGGGAAGTCGGTAGAGTAGGTGGAGGAGGCAAACTCCGTCTCAGGCCTTTGAGCAAGCTTTTCCACAAACTTCTCACCCATGGCTACAAATTCCTTCTTGTCGGCACTGCGCGAAAGGTCTTGCAGGCTGAAACTGATGTCGGAGCCGTTGCCATAGCCAGGAATCTGAGGCATTTGGAAAGCCGTCACATCAGCTTGCGGCAAGTTGATTGTGGCCCATTCCGAGATTTGCTCCTGAACATCGGCAATGCTGAAGAAGGCACGTTCGCTCCAATTCTTGAGGCGAACCATGAGAGTGGCGTAGTTCGTGCTGGTGACATCCTCCATCATGGAGTAACCAGTCAGCGCTCCTACAGTCTCCACCTCGTCAAGCGACTTGATATAGTCCTCAAGTTGCAATACCGTAGCTTCCGTTTCGTTCAGGTAAGTGCCGGGAGCCAGCATGATGTTGACAAGCAAGAAGCCTTGGTCCTCCTGAGGCACCAGTTCGCTCTTAGAGCGCATCACCAGAAGGCCTGCCAACAGACAGAAGACGCCCAGCAGAATCCAAGCGTAGGAGGCTTTCTTGATGAAGCGCTTAATCGCCTTCATGTATCTGTCCAGCAGAGCGTTGTAGGAAGTGGAGTAGGCTACGTACATATAGTGCCCGATGCCTTTCTTGTGCTCAGAGCCGTTGTTGGGCCTCATCAAGAGCACGCAAAGAGCGGGGCAGAGCGTCAGAGCCAGAACTGTAGAGATGCCGACAGAGGAGGCCATCGTGATGCCGAACTGCTTGAAGAATGTGCCCGAGGTGCCCGACATGAAGGTGACGGGAATGAACACAGCCATGAAGACGAGAGTGGTAGAGATACAAGCCGCAGTCACTTCGCTGAGGGCATCGGTAACAGCTCGACGCATGTTCGTGGCTCCTCCTTCAAGTTTTGTCATAACTGTTTCCACCACAACGATGGCATTATCCACCACAGTACCGATGGCCAGCACAAGTGCAAAGAGCGTCAGCAAGTTTAGCGAGAAGCCTGCTATCTTGACGATGGCAAAGGTGCCTATCAGCGAGACGACAATCGTGATGGATGGGATGAGGGTGGCTCGGAAGTCTTGCAGGAAGAAATAGACCACAAGCACCACGAGTATGATGGCTACAATGAGTGTTTCCACTACATTATACATTGATGCATAGAGGAAGTCGTCGCTCGTTTCAAGGAGTTTGAACTCCAATCCTGCAGGCAGACGCTTCTCCACTTGGGCAAGCACCTTCTTTATCTCGGCGTTTACCTTTGTGGCATTGGCTCCAGGCGCTTGCTTTACATAAAACATTACGCCGGGTTTGCCGCTGATGTTCGTACGGAAGTCATAGGCTCTGGCTCCCAGTTCCACCTCAGCCAAGTCGCGCAGTCGAAGTATTTCGCCTTGCTCGGAAGCGCGTATGATGATGTTCTCGAACTGCTTCATGTCGTCCAACAGACCGTTGAACTCGATGTCTATCTTGTCGGTAGCACTCTCCAAGCGTCCGATGGGAACGACGAGGTTCTGCTCGTTGATGGCCGCGACAATCTCGTCGGGTGTTACGCCATAGAGTCCCATCAGGTCGGGCTTCAGCCAGATTCGCACACCATATTGCTCGCCCATCACCATCGTGCGACCCACGCCTGCAATACGGCTGATGGCTGGCATGACGTTGATGTCGAGGTAGTTGGAGATGAACGACTGGTCGAACTTGCCGTCGGTGCTCTCCAGACTCATAATCATCAAGGTGGCGTTGACGTTCTTCTGTACGGTGACGCCGTTTCTGATGACATCTTCAGGAAGTACGCCTGATGCCTGACTGACGCGGTTCTGTACGTTCACGGTCGCTTGGTCGGCATCCGTGCCCTGCTTGAAGTAGATATCAATCTCGCCTTCACCATTTGAAGTGGCCGTAGCGTCCATGTATATCATGTTCTCCACACCATTCACGACCTCTTCCAGAGGCATAATGACGGACTCCATCACGGCATGGGCATCTGCACCACTATATGTGGCGCTGATGGTAACCATGGGCGGAGCGATGTCGGGATATTGTTCGACAGGCAGTGTCTGCAGGCTTACCACACCGATGACTACTGTCAGTACGGCGATAGCAAAAGCCGCTACCCAATGCACTCCGTTCGACAAATTCTGCACACCGTTGATGACGATTTCGTCGCCACTGTGCAGACCGCTCTTCACGTAATAGTTCTGGCCGCTATTCGAGGGGATAGCCTCGCAAATGACACCTTCTACGGTTCCGTCCTTGCAAACGCGATAGAACATCAGGTGGTCCTGCAGGTGTACGGCAGCCGTTTTCGGCACTCGGAACACTTCCTTCATCTGAATGGGGAATACAAGTGTAGCCGAGAGGCCGGAGCGCAACTCATAGTCGGGATTTGGGAAGGTTGCCTTACAGATGACGGTACCCGTCTTGCGGTCCACGATGCCGCCCATCTCCGTCACTACGCCTTCGTGCGCATATTCCTGGCCGTTCTTCAACTGCAGTTTCAGGTGGGGCAGTTTAGCGCTGACAGTCTTTCCGTCGATATCCCTCAGACCTTCCGACGAGGGTTTCAGGTCGTATTGATCCAGCAGTTCCAGTAACTGGCTCTCCGTGTAAGAGAACCAAGCCTGAATCTCGCTGTCGTCGCTTACCGTGCAGAGGTGGGCCGAGAGGTCAGCCAGTTCTCCGATTTTGAAGCCGTTCTCCTTGATGATGCCTGTGATGGGCGACCTCACGGTGCAGTAGCTCAAAGTGGTCTGAGCCATTGCCAGCTGAGCCTGAGCCTGCTGAACAGAGGCTTGAGCCACATGATAGGCATTCATGCTCGACGAGAGAACGTAGTCGCTGATGATTTTCTTCGCAGCCAACTTCTGGTTCGACTCGTATTGCAGTTTGGTCGTCTCCATCTGTGCCTTCGCTGCAGCCAGGTTTGCCTGAGCGTTCTGCACATTCAACTTGTGCTCTGTCTGGTCGATGACAAACAGGGGTTGACCTTTCTTTACTTTGAAACCGTCCTTGAAGTTCACCTGGCGGATGATTCCGGAGACTTGCGGGAAGACTTCCACCTCGCTCAGTCCGTGTAGCGAAGCGGGAATATAGATGTTGTAGACCCTCGTTTCGGCCTCAACTTTTCGGATTTCGTACTTGATTTGGTCTTCTTTGTCCTTCTTTGAGCCTCCGCTGCAAGCCGTCATCGTGATGGCGAGCGACATGATTGCCACAAATTGAGTCCAAATTCCTATTGATCTGTTCATATTTCACATATTTTAATGCGCAAAGGTACAAAATAGCGAGCAGAAAACAAAGAGAAACACAAAGTTTTTCTTTTTAATGTCGAGCGAAAGTGTGAAGTTGGCCAAGTTCACGTGTGACGTTTGCGTTTTACTAGTGTGACGTTTGCGTTTTACTAGTGTGATGTTTGCGATTTACTAGTGTGATGTTTGCGATTTACTAGTGTGACGTTTGCGATTTACTAGTGTGATGTTTGCGATTTACTAGTGTGACGTTTGCAATTTACTAGTGTGATGTTTGCGATTTACTAGTGTGATGTTTGCGATTTACTAGTGTGACGTTTGCCATCGTCAAGTGTGTCGTTGGGCATCGTCTCCTGCTGCGGAAATGTTTCGCGAGTTTGTACTTTCGTTCGGCAATAAAGAAAAACTTTGTGTTTCTCTTTGTTTTGTGCTTACTTATTCGTAACTTTGCAGCGCAAATGTTTCATAATACGGATGAATTGCATGAAGAAACTCTATATTTTCCTGCTTGCGGGGCTTGTCTCTACTGGAGCTTGGGCGGAGGGCGACACATTCTACTTCAATGACGCAATCCTTATGCCCGGCACCTCGGCGAACATCGAGTTCTGCATGAAGAATGCTGCGACGGATTTGACTTGCCTGGAGGCTGAGATTCAGTTGCCGGAAGGGCTTTCCGTAGCTTTGGGCGAGGATGGCAATCCCATCGTCACGCCTTATGGCAGTCGTAGTGCCAAGCACGAAATCCTGGCAAATGTCCTCGACAACGGCAACCTCAAGTTGCTCATCAGTTCCATCGAAGCAAACCTCTTCAACGAGGGGGAAGGTCCGCTCCTGAGCTTCCGCGTTCAGGCCGACGAGGATATCCTTTCCGGCGAGTATCAGGTGGAAACGGTGGGCGAGTCACTCCTCGTGAACACCGCTGCAGAGGCTTCCTACAGCGTGGGAACGACTGGCAATGTGCTCATTACGGACGATGCGACGCCAATCGTTTCTCCCGTCGGCGACAAGGAAGAGGGGGCTGCAATCCACAATCTTTCCGGTCAGCGCGTAGTTAAGGCTAAAGGCGGCATCTTCATCAAGAACGGCCGAAAGGAACTGCACAAGTAAACCGGCAACAGATAATCGACGACAAGCATACAATAAGGGCTCCTGAATTACTCGGGAGCCCTTTCTCTATTCTCTTGTCTCTAATCGAGGGAGAGCGTTTCTTCTACTTGACGCGGCCCAGATAGCTGCCGTCGCGGCTGTCAACCTCTACGATTTCGCCTTCTTCGATGAAGAGGGGAACACGAATCTCAGCGCCAGTCTCAACGCGAGCGGGCTTCAGCGTGTTGGTAGCGGTGTCGCCTTTCAGGCCGGGCTCAGTCCAAGTAACCTGCAGATGTACCTTGACGGGTACGTCGGCATAGAGAACGGTTTCGGTGCTGGCATCGACCACAACTTCCACGTTCTCGCTCTCCTTGAGGAACTTCACGCCGTTCACCTGGTCGGGGGCGATGGTAATCTGTTCGTAGGTCTCGTTGTTCATGAATACCAGGTCGTCTCCGTCCTTGTAGAGATACTGGCAGGGGCGACGCTCTACGCGCACGTCCTCGAGGCGCTCGCCAATGTTGAAGCGCTTTTCGATAACGCCGCCGTTCACAACGTCCTTCAGAGTCACGTTCATAATGGTGTTGCCCTTACCGGGTTTGCGATGAAGGAAGTCGATGCAGAAATAGAGCTTGCCGTCCATACGGATGCAGGTGCCCTTCTTGATGTCCTGTGAATTAATCATAAATGTTGCTTCTTTTGTTTATAACTCGTTATTTTTGTGGTGCAAAGGTAAGAAGAAAATAAGAAAATAAGAAAATAAGAGGAGAAAAAGTTGCCTAATACTTGTGTAAATGAAAAAAAAGGCTTAATTTTGCACCCCGAATCATAATGCGCACATAATAATTAAGCAATAAAAAGATATGAAAAGAACATTTCAACCCCACAACCGTCGCCGCAACAACAAGCACGGTTTCCGTCAGAGAATGACAACTGCTAATGGCCGCCGTGTATTGGCTTCTCGTCGCGCTAAGGGCCGCAAGAAGCTCACCGTTTCCGACGAAAGGCACGGTAAGTAAAGACGATTTTCAACAAAAAGGGAAAAGAAGTAAGGGAAACTTTACTTCTTTTTCTTTTTTATTACTATCTTTGTCGCGTAATTATATAAAATGAGTAACGATTATGGCTCTGGAGAAACTCAGGAAGAAACTTTTCAGCCCTTATGTCTATTGGAACCTGATAGCGATGGTGCTTGTGGGTATAGCTCTCTTCATAGGGCTTTGGGTATGGATGGTACAATATACCAAGCACGGAGAAGGCGTGGATGTGCCCGACGTGAAAGGCATGCTGATAGGCGATGCTGAGTACGCCCTCGACGAAGCGGAACTTGTGACGGTTGTGGTCGATTCGGCTTATGTCCGCAAGTTGCCGGCTGGAATCGTTCTCGAACAGAAGCCCTCGCCCGGAAGCAGAGTAAAGTCGGGCAGGGAAATCTATCTGACTATCAATCAGAAGCAGACGCCCACCAATACGATTCCCGATATCGCAGGAAACTGTTCTCGCCGTGAAGCGGAAGCACGCCTGAAAGCTCTTGGATTCAAGATAGGTCCGATGGAGTTCGTTCCCGGCGACCCCGATTGGGTGATTGCCCTGAAAGTGAATGGTCGTGAGGTCTATACAGGCGAACGAGTGCCAAGTGATGTGCCGATTGTGCTTGTCGTAGGCAATAGCGAGATAGGTAGCGGCGAAGACGAGTTTGGTGACCTCTTCGGCGATTCGCTGGGTGGCGAAGTCGAGACCGAAGTCTTTGACGGCTACGAGGAGGTTCTCTGAAGATGACAGAACTGGAGGAAGACATACTTCTCGACGACGAGCTTCTGGAGGAACAGCCTGAAGAGCACGAGCATTGGCGCATCGAGGTCGATAAAGGGCAAAACCCTGTTCGTGTCGACAAGTTCCTCATGGACCACATGCCCGGCACGAGCCGCAACCGCATTCAGAAGGCTGCAGAAGCTGGAAGCATCCGTGCGAACGATAAACCCATCAAGAGCAACTACAAGGTCAAGGCTGGAGACGTCATTACTCTTGTCCTTGACCATCCCAAGCGCGATTGGGAAATCATACCCGAGGATTTGCCGCTTGATGTCGTCTACGAAGATGAAGTCCTGCTCGTCATCAACAAGCCTGCAGGTCTCGTCGTGCATCCGGGTTGCGGCAACTATAGCGGAACGCTCGTAAACGCCCTTGCCTGGCATCTTCGTGACGATAAAGGCTTCGACCCGAACGACCCTACTGTGGGACTTGTGCACCGAATCGACAAGGACACAAGCGGCTTGCTTGTCATAGCAAAGACTGCCGAAGCAAAGACAGACTTGTGCAAGCAGTTCTTCTATCATACGACTCGTCGGGAGTATAACGCCCTCGTTTGGGGACCTTTCGCAGATGATGAAGGCACCATTACCGGCAACATAGGCCGGCATGCTAAGGACCGCTTGCAGATGGACGTCTATCCGATGGATGGAGAAGTGGGGAAGCCTGCCATCACGCACTATAAGGTGTTGGAGCGTTTTGGTCCTGTCACGCTTGTGGAGTGCCACCTCGAGACAGGCAGAACGCATCAGATTCGTGCACACATGCGGCACATCGGACATCCTCTCTTTGCAGACGAGCGTTATGGAGGTTGTCAAATCCTCAGGGGCGAGCAGACGGCTTCCTACAAGGCGTTCATCCATAATTGCATGGCTTTGTGCCCAAGGCAAGCGCTTCACGCAAAGACGCTCGGCTTCAAGCATCCCACGACAGGGGAGGAGATGTTCTTCTCGTCGCAACTGCCTGAAGACTTCGAGGCATTATTGAATAAATGGAGAGTTTATAGCAAGAATAAAAACTAAATAAAGCATAATGAAAACAATAGCAATAGTTTGTGGCGGTGACAGTTCGGAGCATGACGTAAGTATGCGTAGTGCAGAAGGAATAGCTTCGTTCATCGATCCCGCGCGTTATATTATATATAAGGTAGAGATTCATGCTGGCAAGTGGGAGGCTTTGCTTCCTGATGGAAGTCGCTCGAAGGTCAATAGAGACGACTTCAGTTTCATGCATGACGGCAAGGAGATTCATCCCGACTTCGCTTACATCACCATTCATGGTGCTCCAGGCGAGAACGGAGAACTGCAAGGTTACTTCGACCTCATCAAGATGCCTTACTCGACATGTAATGTCCTTATCGAAGCAATGACTTACGACAAGTTCGTTCTCAATAATTACATGCGGGCTTTTGGCGTTTCGGTTGCTGACAGTCTGCTCGTCAAGATAGGTCACGACAAAGAGGTGAGCGACGAGGAGATAGTGTCCCGTATCGGTTTGCCTTGCTTTGTGAAGCCTTCCAGGGGCGGGTCCTCCTTCGGTACAACAAAGGTCAAGACTCAGGAGCAACTCCGTCCCGCAATCGAACTTGCCTTGAAAGAAGGCGAGGACGTGATGGTGGAGGCTTTCATGGGAGGCACTGAGCTGACTTGCGGCTGCTACAAGACGAAGCAGAAGAGTGTGGTATTCCCCATTACGGAGGTTGTCTCGAAGAATGAGTTCTTTGACTATGCAGCCAAGTACAATAATGAGAGCGACGAGATAACACCTGCCAGAATCAGCGAACGCCTTGCAGAGCGCGTCTCGAAGCTGACCTCGATGATTTACGACTTGCTAGGTTGTCACGGTATTATCCGTATTGACTACATTATCACGGAAGGCGAGAAGATCAATCTCCTTGAGATAAACACCACGCCAGGCATGACAACAACGAGCTTCATCCCGCAGCAGGTTCGTGCTGCAGGCTTGGATATTCGTGATGTAATGACAGATATCATAGAAGACGCTTTGTCTTAGTTCATAATTCATAATTCATAGTTCATAGTTAATATCTCTTTGGCCATGAGTAACGCGCAATCTAAAGCACTCCCCCAAAGGGGGAGCGGGGAGGGGGCTTTCGACGAAATCCGTCCCTACGCGGCGGGTGAGGTGAAGCAGGCCGTCGAGAGTCTTCTTGCCGACAGGCAGTTCTCGCGATTGCTGAAAGGTTTTGTGCCTTGGATGCCAGGCTGGATGCGAAACGGTTTGATACGTTTGGCATTTGTTGGCGTCAACACGCCTTTGCAGTTCCAATTGCGCTTCATCAAGCCTGTTTTGAGACGCATCTTGCGCAAATGCAGCACAGGTTATACCTTCGCCTATAGTGGAATAGCGCCAGGTCCGGAACGTTACACTTTCATAAGCAATCATCGAGATATTGTCCTCGATAGCGCAATCCTCGACTTGATGCTGCACGAGAACCATTTCCCCACGACTTGCGAGATAGCAATTGGCGACAATCTCCTCATCTATCCATGGATTAAAACGCTTGTCAAACTCAATAAAGCTTTCACAGTTAAAAGAGGTCTCAGTCCGAGGGAACTGCTCGAAAGCAGTCAGAGAATGAGCCGATACATGCATTATGCCATTCAGGAGAAGCACGAAAACATCTGGATAGCACAACGCGAGGGACGTGCAAAGGACAGTAGCGACCAGACACAAGAGTCTCTGCTCAAGATGTTTGCAATGGCCGGAGAAGGCACAATCGTAGAGCGACTAAAGGAGCTCAACCTCGTGCCGCTCAGCATCAGTTACGAGTACGACCCTTGCGATTACCTGAAAGCGCAGGAGTTCCAGATGAAGCGCGACAATCCGTCGTTCAAGAAGAGCAAGCAGGACGACCTCGACAACATGAAGACGGGCATCTTCGGAAAGAAGGGACGCATCCACTACGAAGCCCGTCCCTGCATCAACACTTGGCTTGACGAGCTCTCGGAACTGCCCAAGACGGAAATCTTTGCTGAGGTTGCCCGTCGAATTGACCAGCAGATTCACGCCGGATATCAGCTTTTCCCAGGCAATTATGTCGCCCTCGATATGCTTCAAGGCACTTCAAGCTATACAGATAAGTACACTGAAGAGGAGAAGAAGGCCTTTGAAGCCTACTTGCAGAGCCGTATCGACTTGGTGAAAATAGAGAACAAGGATGAGGCTTTCCTCAGGGAACGCATCCTGACGATGTACGCCAACCCGGTCATTAACAAGCAGATAGCAATACAATGAAGCACTCGTGCCTTTGTATAATGGTCAGTTTGATTTGCCTCGTTTCCTGCAAAAATGGGGGAGAGGAGGACTTCTATCCGAATGTTGTGACTGAGTTCGCGACAATTCGGACTGATGCTGAAGGCACGATGAAGGAGCTCACGACTGATGACGAACACACTTATGCCATCAAGAATCCGCAGAAAGGATACAAGAAGGACTACAGCTATCGGGTTGTTTGCGGCTTTGTTCGTGAAGGTCAAGCCGTTACGCTCTATCAACTGACGGCAGCCTACTTGCTTGGCGACTCTACCGATCTTGCCCATGAACCTGACCCAATCAAGGTGACAAGCATTTGGCAATCAGGCAAGTACATTAACATGCACCTCTCGCCACTTACGCAAGGTGGCACACAATATTGGGGCTATCGAATCGACGAGACCAGCGACGGAGCCACACATCTCAGCCTTCATCACAGACAGAATGGCGACCCTCAGTCTTACACGCAGAGTGTCTATGCCAGTCTTTCCTTGGATGGACTCGAGGCAATTCCAGCCGGAAACGATATCGTCCTGCACGTAAAGACCTACAACGGAGAGCAAGTCTGGACTTTCCGGAAGCCCTAAAAGACTCGCACCCCAAGTGCTTGAGAATCAGACGGCATGGGTGGATGAAAAACATAACGTGGTTAAAAGCCAAACGTAACGTTGTTAAATTGCAAACATATAGTGTGACGTTTGCGTTTTACTAGTGTGACGATTGCGATTATCACGTGCCACGTTTAAAGACGAGGTTAACCTAATTGAAAAACCAAACTTGACTGATCTATAAACGAAACTCAAAAACGATGAAAGATATTGCTGTTTTACTGGGTGTCATACTGCTTTCAATCGTCTTGATTGCCATAAAGCTCAAGTTCAATTCCTTCATTTTCGGAGAAGGCGGACTGTTGGGACCTGAAGACCATTCCCTCGGTCATGAGATAAAGAATCTGGTCAAACTGCGTGATCAGGGACTCATAGATGCCACGAAGTACGAGGAAATGAAGGCGGAATTGCTGCTGAAATACAATGAGTTAAGTCATTACGCGGACGAGGAAATCCAGAAACTCGAGAAGTTGCAAAAGCAGGGCGTCATCACTCCGGAAGAGCTCGAGGACATAAAGAAAAGACTCAGCAAGGTGAATCAATAACCCTCGCGCTTCAAGATAATTCGCCTGAAAGGTGATGATATTTGAGTAAAAAAGTGTATCTTTGCAGAGCAAAGAGTTAGAGGAAAATGAATTTTGAATCGATAAAGGGCAGTGTTGCCGTTCTCATTTCGGGTGGTGTGGATAGCGCAGTCGTTGTACACCAGCTTTGCCAGGCAGGTTTGAAGCCCGACCTACACTATATTAAAATAGGTATGGACGGGGAGGATTCATCATGTTCGGCAGAAGAGGACATCGAGCTTTCGCAGGCTACGGCTCGCAAGTACGGGCTGAAACTCGAAGTGACCGACCTCCAAAAGGAATACTGGGAACAGGTTGTGGGCTATACTGTCGAGCGAATCAAGCTGGGACTGACGCCCAACCCGGATGTGATGTGCAACCGTCTCATCAAGTTTGGCGCGTTCGAGCAAAGGGTTGGCTGTCATTACGATTATATCGCAACAGGCCATTATGCCACAAATGTCGAGCGAAACGGCAAGATGTGGCTCGGAACGGCTAAAGATCCGGTCAAGGACCAGACCGATTTCCTCGCTCAGCTCAGCTACGAGCAACTCAGTCATACACTCTTTCCGATAGGTCATCTCATGAAGGACGAAGTGCGACAGATTGCCCTCGAGGCAAAACTTCCGAGTGCCAAACGCAAGGACAGTCAGGGAATCTGCTTCCTCGGAAAGATCAATTACAACGACTTCATCCGCCGTTTCATGGGCGAACAGGAAGGCAAAGTCATTGATATCGAGACGGGTAAGGTCGTCGGAAAGCATCAAGGCTTCTGGTTCCACACCATCGGACAAAGGAAAGGTTTGGGCTTGAGCGGCGGTCCGTGGTTTGTGGTGAAGAAGAACGTGAAGAAGAACATCATTTTTGTGGCGAACGGATGGGACACGCAATTGCAGTACGGACACGACTTCCGTCTGGCCGATTTCCACTATATCACGGAACCTTTGCCTGTTCAGAAAGGCGAAGAACCCAAGCCGATTCAGTTCAAAGTCAGGCATGTGGACCACTTCATGCCTGGCCTCATCAGCCTTGATGACGAGGGCTATCACATCCATTCTGATGCTCCCATTCAAGGCATAGCACCAGGGCAGTTCGGTTGCATCTATGATGCCGATGCGACTGTCTGTTACGGAAGTGGCGAGATAAGCATTTACAAGGAGAAATAAGACCAATATGAAATACGATTTCGACGAGATAATCCCTCGCAAGGGAACAGACGCGATAAAGATTGACCGCGTGAAAAACGAGTGTGGAACCGACGACCTCATCCCGATGTGGGTGGCCGATATGGACTTCCGAACACCTCCTTTCATCTTTAACGCCATTCGTAAACGTCTGGAACAAAACATCTTGGGCTACACTTGTCAGAACCCTCCTTACTACGAAAGCATTTGTCGTTGGAATAAGGAGCAGCATGGAATGGATGTCACACGCGAGATGATTTGCTACATTCCTGGGGTTGTGAGCGGCATTTTCCTCGCCGTTCAAGCCTTCACGGAAAAGGGTGACCGCATCCTCATACAGGAGCCCGTCTATCATCCCTTCTGCTTTGTGCCTGAAGCATGCAAGCGTGTGGTCGTACAATCCTCGCTTCGTCGAACGGAAACCTCCTTTGCGATGGACTTCGAGGCACTTCGTCGCGACATCAAAGGCTGCAAGATGATGATACTTTGTAACCCTCATAACCCTGCTGGAATATGCTGGAAGAAGGAAGATTTGCAGCAAGTTGCACAGATTTGTGCAGAGGAAGGGGTTGTTGTGGTGAGCGACGAGATTCATTGCGATATGGTCTTCAAGGGACACAAGCACATTCCCTTTGCCAGCGTGAGCGAGGAAGCTCGCCGAATCAGCATCACTCTGCAGGCTCCCACAAAGACCTTCAACATGCCGGGCATCGTGGCAAGTCAGGCTATTGTCTATGACGAGAAACTTCGCGACCAATACTTCAACTACATTTGGGGCACAGATCAGGACCTCGGCAATGTCTTTGCCTGCGATTGCGTAATGGCTTGTTATAGCGACGAAGGCAGGGAATGGAAGCAGCAAATGCTCGACTATGTGCAGGGCAACATTGACCTTGTTGCGAAACGTTTCGCAGAGGAATGCCCCAGCGTCCGTCCCATCATACCCGAAGCAAGCTTCCTCGTCTTCCTCGATTGCACGGCTCTCGACTTCAAGACACAAGGCGAGTTGGAGCATTTCTTTGCCTTCGATGCCAAAGTCGGCATGAACTCAGGAGCGATGTTCGGCAAAGGAGGCGTCGGTTTCATGCGTTTGAATGTAGGTTGTCCCCGCTCTGTCGTGAATGAAGCCCTCGACAGAATAATTAAAGCCATAAAGGGTATGTGAAGATACAATATAGAATATGCCATTTGAAAAACATCTTAACAAACTATTATTAACCGCCGTCTTATGCCTCCTGCAACCTGTGCCATGCATGTATGCAGAGAGGCCGATTGACGAGGAATATAAGTTGTCGGGCACCGTGATAGGAACGGAGAAATGCTACAACTATGCCAGTCAGTCAGTCTCGTATGACATAAATATCGCAGCAAATGCCTTCGACGGAAACCTCTCCACTTTTGTTGCCACTTATGAGACGTCTCACACATGGGTAGGCTTGGATTTGGGTTATCCTCACATCATTACACGTGTGGGTTGGAGTCCTCGTAATGACAGCGAAGGCCCTAAACATGTCGTCTTGGGAATCTTCGAAGGTTCCAATCGCGAGGATTTCATGGATGCCGTTCCCCTGTATATGATTACGGAGGAGGGAACTATAGGCGTCATGTCTTATGCAACTGTGCAAGTTTCGCGTGGATTTCGCTATGTTCGTTGGTGTGGCCCGGCAGACAGCCGTTGCAATATTGCCGAATTGGAGTTCTACGGTTATGAGGGCGTGGGAAACGATTCCCGCTTCTATCAGTTGACCAATCTGCCAACACTTTCCTATCACACTTATTCCGGAATAGAACCTTACGACAAAGTTCACGAACTGGAATCAGAGATGTGTCTGGTTTATGACGGAGGGACCCACATACAGGAATATCCAATCTTGGCACGTGAGCGCGGAAACGGCTCACGTTATGAACTCTTCAAGAAACGTCCCTATCGCATCAAGTTCAACGACGGACAGAGCCATCACATGCTTAAGGGTTCTCCGTTGGAGAGTCCTTCGAAAGCCAAGAAGTGGACGCTTCTGCCCAATTGGCGCGAGAAGACCTTGATGCGCAACAACATTGCCTTCGAGATGAGTCGTCGTCTTGGATTGCGCTATACACCTTGGATTCAGAATGTCGATGTCATCGTAAACGGAGAATACAAAGGAAATTATCAACTCTGCGATCAGGTTACTGTGGATCCAAATCGTGTGGACATCACAGAACTGCTTCCCAGCGACATCGATGACCCCCTCATAACTGGCGGGTATCTGTTGGAGATAACCAACCCTGGTGAGCAATATCATTTCAGCAGCACTCATGGCATTCCCGTTGACATCAAGTCTCCCGATGAGAATGACATAGTTTCACAACAGTTCGCATATATTCGAGACGCTTTCAACGAGATGGAGTCCAGACTGTGGGCTTCCTACTACACAGACCCTGACGAGGGCTATCGCAGCAGGCTGGATTTGGAAAGTTTCCTGCGCTATTTCCTTGTTGGCGAATTTGCTGGCAACCATGATGCGATGTGGAGCCTCTATTTGTATAAGGAACGAGAAGATGACCTCTTCCATTTCGGTCCGGTTTGGGACTTTGACCTCAGTATGGACAATGACCAGCGTTCTTACCCAGTAAATGGGAAACCCGACTGGCTCTACAATTATGGTTCTGCTGTCTCTGGCATACGAAATTTCGTTAGCCGCATCCTTTCCGATCCATATGCTGGTGAGATGCTAAGCTCCATTTGGGCAGATATGCGAAAGAGCAAGGCGTTTTCTGTCGATAGTCTATGGGCTTATGTGGACAGTTTGGGTGTAGTGATGGACGAATCCCAAACGTTGAACTTCACGCGTTGGGACAATCTGGGACAACTCCTTACGCTTCAACAGTTCGCTCCTGGCACTTATCAGGGAGAACTTGATATTGTCAAGAACTATCTGAAAGAGCGTATCAATTGGATAGACAACAAGTTGGGATATGTGGACGTTGAGGACATAGATCCTTCCGACACGCTCTATATCATCAATACGCCTGCCGACTTTATGGCATTCCAACATGCTGTGAACGACCAAGGACTCACCAGTTTGAATGCTCGCCTGAATGCCGATTTGGATTTGGCTGTAATCAATTCAAAGCTGAAACCAATAGGAACACAGGAGCATCCCTATGCTGGTGTGTTCGATGGAGAGAATCACATCCTGTCGGGACTCATCTTGGAGCGTAAAGAGGATAACGTGGGACTCTTTGGCACATTGGCAGCAGGAGCTGTTGTTCGCGGGGTCACTTTGGGCAGTTCATGCCAGATTAGTGGTGCTAACGGCGTAGGCCTTATTGGTTCTGTGCAGGGAGAGGGAACTGTCACTCTCGAAGCCTTGGGCAATGAAGGCAAAGTTGTTGCTTCTGGCAAATGGGCTGCAGGAATCCTTGGCAGATGTGAGGATTTCGCCACCTCGGTCAATATCAGTCATTGTTATGTCTCAGGTTCTGTTAGCGGTCAGGATGAAAGTGCTGCTATATGTGGTTGGGTAGGCAAGAGTGTCAAGATTACAAGGTGTTACAGCATAGCTTCTGTCAGCGGAGTAACTGGTAAGAACAGCTTTGCCCGTTATAGACGCGGACTGATTACACGTTGCTTCAGCAATCATGAAATAGAGCAGACGGGCGTTCCCAAAATCAACTCAACCGACATTACTGATGGCTATCTTTGCTATCGCATAAACGATGGCGACCCGTCAGGCGAGATGTATTTCTATCAGACCTTGGGAGAGGATGACCATCCAATACTGCAACATCATTTGGAGGTGATTCGTCAGGGAGATACGTATGTCAACAATATGGACTTTGCGATATCCTCTGCGAGGGATTTGACGGACTTTGCCAATTTGGTTAATGGCGGCTTGAATAACATAAATGCTGTAGTTACTGCCGATTTGGACTTTGACGACTACACCATTACTTCTATAGGTACTGAAGGATTTCCTTTTGTGGGATGTTTCGACGGTAAGGGACACACCTTCAGTAACCTGAAGATAGAGTCGGGAAACAGTTATGTCGGCATCTTCGGTATTGTGAGTGGTGGTGCTGTCATCAAGAATTTCGTGCTCGACAAGACTTGCTCCATTCGTGGTGTAGCATATGTCGGTATTATTGGCGGGTCAAATGGAAGTGGCACCATTACAATGGAATGCTTGGGGAACGAAGGCTCTGTGACGGCTGCGAATCAGAATGCTGGTGCTATCTTTGGCTGCAATATGCGTGCTGCTGCCACTCCTGTTTTCATCAATTGCTATGCGACGGGGCCTGTGAAGGGAAGTCGTGAGAGCGGTCAGATAACGGGTTACGCGGGTAGAGGGCAGGCTTATAACTGCTATGGCAGCGGTACTATTGAGGGCTACTATTATCCGGACATGAGTGACGCCATGCTGCGTGGCAATCTCCAATCCACCAACTGCTATTCCACGACACCAGATAAGAAGGCCACAATGGTTACACAGGAGCAGGTGGAGAACGGCGAGCTATGCTATCTCCTCAATCAGTACGACGATTCAGATGCCCCAATCTGGTATCAGACTCTGGGAGTAGACGACCATCCAGTGCTGGATTCCACTCATAGTGAAGTCAAACTTGCTGAAGACGGGACCTACTATAATGAATTCGACATTGATGGCATCAAGTTGGTGAATGCAGAAAGGAATACGATGGCAGGCGTTTACAACCTGGCAGGACAACGAATCATGAATCGCAAACTGCAAAGAGGAATTTACATCATAGACGGCAAGAAGATAGTGACTACTCGGTAGTCGACCAGCATCTTCCTTGTTGCTTGCAAAACGTGGCACGTGATGACCGCAAACGTCACACTAGTAAATCGCAAACGTCACACTAGTAAATCGCCAACGTCACACTATACGTTTGCAATCGTCGCACTATACGTTTGCAGATATGGCACGCCTAGTTTGTCAATTAGGCATGGGACTTTAGGATTGATGGCGTTTGGCCTTTCAGACCGAATCGCGGAATGGTGACGAACAATATAAAATAAAAAAGTCGGGGTGACCCGACTCGAACGGGCGACCACCTGGTCCCAAACCAGGTGCGCTACCAACTGCGCTACACCCCGATGCTTATGTCGCTATTTTGCGAAAAGCGGTGCAAAGGTACAACAAAAAGTGAAAAGTGAAAAGTGAAAAGCAAAAAATTTTTCTTTAGAGTCCATAATTCTTCATTCTTCGTTCTTAATTCTTCTTTTTTTCGTATCTTTGTGCGCGAAATTAGACAATAAGCAAATAAATAACATAAATCCCAAAACAATGAAGAAGTACAATTTCAATGCCGGTCCTTCCATTCTTCCAAAAGAAGTGATGGAGGCAACGGCTGCAGCTTGCCTCGAGTTCGAGGGTAGCGGTCTCTCTTTGATGGAGACAAGTCATCGTGCAAAGAACTTCCAGCCTGTTGTTGACGAGGCTGTTGCTCTGTTCAAGGAACTGCTCAGCATTCCTGAAGGCTATGCAGTCATCTTCCTTGGCGGTGGTGCAAGCCTCGAGTTCTGCATGGTTCCCTACAATTTCCTCGAGAAGAAGGCAGCCTACCTCAATACCGGTGTTTGGGCAACCAAGGCCGAGAAGGAGGCAAAGCTCTTCGGCGAAGTGGTAGAGGTGGCTTCCAGCAAGGACAAGAACTTCACCTACATTCCTAAGGACTTCACCATCCCCGCGGATGCCGACTACTTCCACATCACCACAAACAACACCATCTATGGCACAGAGATTCTGAAGGACTACGACAGTCCCGTGCCTATGATTGCCGACATGAGTAGTGACATTTTCTCTCGTCCCATTGATGTGAGCAAGTACGGCATGATTTATGGTGGCGCTCAGAAGAACCTCAGTATGGCTGGTGTGACCTTCTGCGTCATCAAGGAAGATCTGCTTGGAAAGGTGAGCCGTCCCATTCCAACGATGCTCGACTATCGCACGCATGTCAACAAGGGCAGCATGTTCAACACGCCTCCAACAGTACCCATCTATTGCGCTCTGCAGAACCTGAAGTGGATTAAGAAACAGGGTGGCGTCGAGGCAATGGAGAAGCTGGCCATCCGTCGTGCTGAGATTGTTTATGGCGAGATTGACCGCAACAAGCTCTTCGTCGGCACAGCTGAGGAGGACAGCCGCTCTCGCATGAACATTACATTCGTTCTGAAGCCTGAGTATCAGGATTTGCAGGACGAGTTCATGGCCTTCGCAACAAGCAAGGGTATGGTCGGCGTGAAGGGACATCGCGACGTTGGCGGCTTCCGTGCAAGCTGCTACAACGCTATGACTATCGAAGGTTGCGAGGCTCTCGTAGCTTGCATGAAAGAATTCGAAGCAAAGCATTAAATATATAATGTCATGAAGGTTTTAGTCGCAACAGAGAAGCCATTCAGCAAGGTTGCTGTAGATGGCATTAAAGCAGTTACAGATGCTGCTGGATATGAGCTCGTTTTGCTCGAGAAATATACGGAGAAGAGTCAGTTGCTCGATGCCGTGCAGGATGTCGATGCCATGATCATCCGCTCGGATAAGGTTGATGCAGAGGTGCTTGACGCTGCCAAGCAGCTGAAGATTGTGGTACGTGCCGGTGCAGGTTACGACAACATCGACCTCGCAGCAGCTACGGCTCATAATGTGGTTGCCATGAACACACCCGGCCAGAACGCTAACAGTGTGGCTGAGCTTGTCTTCGGTCTGCTTGTTTTTGGAGTCCGCAACTTCTTCAATGGCACTAGCGGCACAGAGCTGAAGGGCAAGAAGCTTGGCATCCTAGCCTTCGGTAATGTTGGTCGTAATGTGGCTCGCATTGCAAAAGGCTTTGGCATGGACATTGCCGCTTATGATGCTTATTGCCCAGCAGAAGCAATCGAGGCTGCTGGTGTAACTGCCGCAAAGAGTCAGGAGGACTTGTTCGAAATGTGCGACATCGTGTCGCTCCACATTCCTGCAACGCCCGAGACGAAGCAGAGCATCAACTACGACCTCGTAGGCAAACTGAAGAAGGGCGGCATCCTCGTCAATACAGCTCGCAAGGAAGTCATCGATGAAGCAGGTCTCATCAAGTTGATGGAGGAGCGTCAGGACCTGAAGTACTTGACGGACATCAAGCCCGATGCAGATGCTGAGTTCGCCGAGAAGTTCGCCGGCCGTTACTTCGCTACGCCGAAGAAGATGGGCGCACAGACAGCTGAAGCCAACGTCAACGCCGGCATCGCTGCCGCCAACCAGATTGTCGGCTTCCTCCGCGACGGAATAACGAAGTTCCAAGTTAACAAGTAAACAAGTTGACAAGTAAACAAGTAGCAAGTTATGGCTGTTGTAAAACCTTTTAAAGGCATTCGTCCGCCGAAGGATCTTGTCGAGCAAGTAGAGAGTCGTCCTTACGATGTCCTTGACTCTGAGGAGGCCCGTGCTGAGGCTGGCGACAACGAGAAGTCGCTCTATCACATCATCAAGCCGGAGATTGACTTCCCCGTCGGCACAAGCGAGTACGACCCTCGCGTCTATGAGAAGGCCGCCGAGAACTTCCAAAAGTTTCAGGACAAGGGCTGGCTCAAGCAGGACAGCGAGGAGATGTACTACATCTATGCGCAGACGATGAACAATAAGACGCAATTCGGTCTTGTTGTGGCTGCGGCAGTTGAGGACTACATGAACGGCGTCATCAAGAAGCACGAGTTGACGCGCCGCGACAAAGAAGAGGACCGCATGAAGCATGTCCGCGTCAACAATGCGAACCTCGAGCCTGTCTTTTTCGCTTATCCCGACAATGCCGTGCTCGATTCACTCGTGAGCCGTATCGCAGCAACAACACCCGAGTACGACTTCATCGCACCCATCGACGGCTTCCGCCATCAACTTTGGTTGGTCAAAGACGCAGAAGACATCCGCACCATCACCGAGACCTTCGCCTCTATACCTTATTTATATATAGCAGACGGACACCATCGCAGTGCTGCGGCAGCGCTTGTAGGTGCTGAGAAGGCAAGGCAGAACCCGAATCATCGTGGTGACGAGGAGTACAACTACTTCATGGCCGTCTGCTTCCCTGCAAGTCAGCTTACCATCCTCGACTACAATCGTGTCGTCAAGGACCTCAATGGCATGAGCGACGAGCAGTTCCTCGAGAAGCTTTCCAAGAACTTTGTCGTAACAAAGAAAGGTGCTGAGCCATATCGTCCTGCACAGTTGCACGAGTTCAGTCTCTATCTGGGAGGCGCTTGGTACAGTCTCAAACTCAAGGAAGGCCTTTGCGATGAGAGCGACCCAATCGGCAGTCTCGATGTCAGCATCAGCAGCAATCTCATCTTAGACGAACTGCTTGGCATCAAGGACTTGCGCAGCGACAAGCGCATCGACTTCGTCGGCGGCTTGCGTGGCTTGGGCGAACTGAAACGTCGCGTGGATAGCGGTGAGATGAAGATGGCTTTGGCCCTCTATCCCGTCAGCATGAATCAAATCATGAACATTGCTGATAGTGGCAACATCATGCCTCCCAAGGCAACATGGTTCGAGCCAAAGCTTCGCTCAGGGCTAGTGATACATAAATTGGATGATTGACATCTACAAAACTATAGTAGCCAAAAGCGAGGGCACTTACACTGAACTCAGGAGTAAGTTCCTCGCTTTTGCGCATCCTGTCAGCACGGTTGAGGAGGCGATGGTGCTTGTGGAGCAGTACCAGAAGAAGTACTACGATGCCCGTCACGTCTGTTGGGCCTATATGATTGGGGCAGACAGGGAAACGTTCCGCTCCAACGACAATGGCGAGCCGAGCGGCACAGCAGGCAAGCCCATCCTCGGACAAATCAACTCGAACGAGCTGACCAACATCATAATCCTTGTAGTCCGTTACTTCGGTGGCGTGAAGCTTGGCACAAGCGGACTCATAGTTGCCTATCGAACGGCAGCCGCCGAAGCCATCGCCAACGCTACCATTGAGGAGCGACAAGTAGAAGCAGAATATGACTTCAATTTCGAGTACCCTCTGATGAATGCTGTGATGAAAGTTGTCCGCGACATGGAAGCCCGCGTCCTCTCGCAGACCTACGACATGGACGTACAGATGCGCGTCAGCATCCGCAAAGGTCTCCTCGATGAACTCAAAACTCGTTTGGCAAAAGCTATATCACCATTCTGAGTGCTTCCTTTCAAGACAAAATTTGTCTTGCTCCTTTTCTTTTTTCTTCTTTCCTTTTTGCCCGACTACACACGTGAAGTTTGCAAACGTGGCACGTGTCGTTTCCAATCATAGCATGGAGTGAGCCTCACATCAGCGCAGGGAGAAATGTATGTATATGTTCCCCCTGCGCCGAAATTTCATAGTATATCTGAGATTAAGCCTTTTCCTCTATCTTGAAGACTTAAATCTCGATCTTACAAGTGTCTCTCGGCAGCTCTTGGAAAGCTTTGGTTTCGATGGAGATAACTCCATTCTTGGCTTTTTCGCCGAAGATGTCTGTAGCACGACCATCTTTGATGACAGTGACGGATGCAATATCTTCTTTGCTGATGTGCAGCAGTTGACCGAGTGCATCCTCATCTAAATGTTCCTTTTTCTTGTTGATGAAGTCAGCGGGGATTTCTACCACCTTGCCGTCCAACAGAAAGAGGGGGGTGTCGTCAATACTTGTGAAGCAGATGATGCCGTGTTTGTCCTTGTAGTTGTACTTGGCTGTTCCGTCCGGACTCTTAAGAATTTCCCACTTCGAATTCTGAACAAGCGACTGGTAGTTTCTTAACTCGGACTCAGTAGCCTGGCGTCCGTTGATAAACACATATTCGCAGGTGCATTCGAAGTCACCAGAAGCAGGTTCCCCTTCGTGTGAAAAGCCGATGATTCTGCCATACTGGTCTCTGACGGGATGGATGGCGAGGGGAGTGTCGTCAAGCACTTCAGCGGCATCTGTTGGGATTGCTTTTGTTGTGAGGTTTCCTGTTTTAGGTTCGTTGAAAACGGGCATGTCTTTAGTTCCCAAAGTGGCTACGAAATCTTCCACAGGGTCGGTCTCAGTCGGTGTGGCGAAGGCATTGATGGTCAATGCCACAACGGGGATGGCGCAGAGTGCTTTGAGCATGAGCCATCGGGAGGAGGGTTTCTTGTACATCATAATAATACGTTTTTTGAGTGAGCCGTGACCGAGGTTGTTGGTGAAAGGCTGCAGTCGATTCCCGACCACCTTCATCACGAGTAATTGTTGATATGATTTTGCATCGATGCCTTGATGGATGACTGCCTGGTCTGCCTCGTATTCATGCACCGCCTTGAGGTCGCGGCTAATGAACCAGACAAAGGGATTGAACCATTGGAAGGTTTTCATGGCTTCCAAGAGTAGGAGGTCGTAAGTGTGCCCCAAGCGGATGTGTTCCTGCTCATGGGTGAGAATATACAGACTGTGTTGCTCATAGTCCTGCACGTTCATCACAATGTAGCGGAAGATGCTGAAGGGGGTGACATTGCCTTTGAGCAGCACGATGGTGTTACCTTCGGAATCGGTGTGCCGCAACCCACCATGCAGCATGCGAACAAGCGAAAAGACTTGTACGAAGGTCAGTATCAGCATTGCAGCCACACCTGTCAGATACACGGCTGCAACAACTTGTACCCATGTGAAACGATGAACAGCGGCAGGTGTGGTGACAGTGGGTATGTTGTCATGCTCAATGTAGGTCTGCACCAGATAAACTTCCTCGTTGATAACTGTCGGGTGCTCTGTTGTGAAGTGAAGCAGCGGCACAATGAGAGACGTCAGCATGATACCCACCAGCATGCAACGGTTGAACCGATGGAAAGTCTCTTTACTCAGGAAGAAAAAGAAACAGTTGTAGAGAAGTGCCAATGTGATGGCTGACTTGAGGATGTATAGCATAGTCTTGTTATAAGTTATGTTTAAGCGCGAGCACGCACGAAGAAACGCATCTCTTATTTACTTTTAATCAAAGAGAGAATATCTTGCAGGTCTTCTTCCGAAACTTCTTCCTGTCGGGCGAAAAACGACAGCATAGACTTCAGCGACCCAGCGAAGAATGTGCTCTTCACCTCTTTCATCACGCGGTTCGTGTATTCCTCTCTCGTCAACAAAGGGAAGAACACCAGTGTCTTGCCACCTCCCTCTTGCTTTCTCGACCCGACAAATCCTTTGTTCACCAATATCTTCAGAAATGTTGCAATGGTGGAGTAGGCTGGTTTTGGCTCAGGGTACTGTCCAATGATTTGATGGGTGGTAAGTCCCTCTTCGGGGGACGTGGTACTCCAAAGCATATTCATAATTTCCATTTCAGCCCTCGTCAGTTGTCTTTCTTCGTTATTCCTTTTCATCTTTATCTAATATTTTAGATTTCTGCTGCAAAGTTAATCTAAACATTTAGATAAATACAAACAAAATGCCACAAAAATGAGCCTTCTCCAAAAACTTTAACCTATTTTGTTAGATATTCTTTCGTTTTTATTAGATATTAGAATTTGGAGTTGACTGACAACCTTCCTGCGTTGATGTAAGGCTGGATGCTGAGGTCCGCAGCAGGAAGGAGGCCTCCATCATGAGCATCTGGTTGATGTAGCCGATGACGATGTGGCCTTCTTTTCGATTTAACCTAATATCGATATACCGTTATAACGAATTGATGAGAAAAGGCTATATAATGCTGTGCTCGTCAAGCCCGTTTTTGTTTTATCTCATCATTTCTTGAGCCTTCTTGCTTCTGTTTTCATTTAATTTCGCTATCTTTGCAGCGATATATGGTGAAAAATGACTAAGTATTCTTCAATGCAATAACATCACAACTATGCAAACAATCTATGATTTCAAGGCCCTGACGAGCAGGGGCAAAGAGGTGGACTTCGCGCAGTTCCGCGGCAAGGTGCTGCTCATCGTCAACACTGCCAGCAAGTGTGGCTTCACGCCTCAGTTTGCAGGACTGGAGGAACTCAATCAGAAGTACAAGGACAAGGGATTGGTCGTCATCGGCTTCCCCTGCAACCAGTTCAAGGAGCAAGACCCCGAGGGCGATGCCAAGATAGAGGAGTTCTGCCAGCTGAACTACGGCGTAACGTTCCAAATCATGAAGAAGGGCGATGTGAACGGCCCTGATGCTGAGCCTATCTTCGAGTACCTGAAGGCACAGGCGCCTACAGAGGACTACAACGGCTTGAAGGCAAAGGCGGCCAAGACGCTCTTCAAGGCCATCAGCAAGAGCGTGGAGAAGGAGAGCGACATCAAGTGGAACTTCACCAAGTTCCTCATCTCGAAGGACGGCAAGACCGTGAAGCGTTTTGCTCCCACCACCGAGCCGAAGGACTTCGAGAAGGATGTGGAAGCCATGCTGGCAGAGTAGCCATAGTCCCGAAGGCTACGAGAACCTCGAACTGAAGCGGGTGATGAAACTATAATACAACAACTTAAACAACTAATACAATGGACATTCTGATTTTGCAGGCCTCGCCTCGTGCGAATGGCAACACCGCTTGGATGGCGGAAGAGTACAAGAACGCAGCTGAGGCTGCAGGTCATAAAGTGACGCTGGTCAACGTCTCGAAGAAGAAGATTGCAGGCTGCGTGGCTTGCGAGTATTGTCATGGCAAGGGCAATGGTGCTTGCATCCAGAAGGACGACATGCAGGAGCTTTATCCATTGATGGCAGAGGCCGAGGTGCTCGTGCTGGCTGCTCCTATCTACTACTTCACGCTCAACGCCCAGATTCAGGCACCCATCCAGCGCATGTATTGCGTGAACAAACCAGCCAAGGTGAAGAAGATGGCTTTGCTTGTCTCATCCTATTCGCCAGGTGTTTATACTGGTGCCATCAGCGAGTACAATGACATCTGCGGCTACTGGGGCGTAGAGAGCACTGGTATCGTTACGGCCAAGATTGACGAACAGAAGACCGAGGCTACGAAGCAAAAGCTTCAGGAGTTGGTAAAGAACCTGTAACTTATGAAACGACTAATATTTCTTGCCTGCCTGCTCTTGGCAGGTCTTGCAAGTGCCAAAACGGAGCGAGTAATCATTCAGGGCGACCATGGGAAGCTTGTGGCCGATTTGCAGACGCCCGATGTGTTGCCTAAAAAGTGCCCGATTGTTATCCTTTGCCACGGTTTCACAGGCAACAGAAATGGCGGTTTGGAACTTGGTATTGCTCACGAGCTGGAGGCAAGAGGAATTGCCAGCATCCGCTTCGACTTCAACGGTCACGGCGAGAGCGAGGGTGACTTTCAGCAGATGACGGTTCCCAACGAGATAGAAGATGCCCACCATGTCTATGAATGGGTGAAGGCAGACGGACGTTTTGGTAAAATCGGCATCGCAGGCCATTCGCAAGGTGGTGTCGTAGTTGCAATGTTGGCTGGTCGTTTAGGAAAGAAAGCCTTGAAGGGTGGGGTAGTGCTCCTGGCCCCTGCAGGAGTGTTGCGCGATGATGCCATCCGTGGTAACGTGCCTGGTCAAGCTAGTCCGACTGGTGATCCGCAAAATCCACCAGAATACGTCGAGGTGTGGGGACATCGTCTTGGCCGCGACTACATCAAGACCGCGTTCTGGCTGCCAATTTATGAGGAAGCAGCAGGTTACAAAGGCCGTGCATGTATCATTCACGGCACGTCCGACCGCACAGTTCCCTACACTTATGGCCTTCGCTTCCATCAGCTCTGGAAAGGGAGTGAGTGGCACTTGCTCGACCATTATGACCACGGCTTTGGCCCTCATCCTGAGGAGGCAGTGAAGCTCTCTGTTGCCTTCTTCGCAAACCAGTTGAAGCGCTGATGTCCTAGAACTAAAATAGAATGACGATACGCCTGCCACTACCGATGAAACTGTCAACTTTAATCCTGTTTTGCCTGACATTGTTGATGCCTCAGGCTCTTCGTGCACAAAGCACTGAGAAAAAGATAGTTGCTTATGTCACATCGTGGTCGTCAGTGACACCAGACCCTTTCGTGATGACTCACATCAACTATGCTTTTGGCGGTGTGGGCAGCGATGGCGTCAGTGTCTATGCTGATGGAACATCACGCATGCAACAGCTTGTCCGCTTGAAAAACAGAAACCCCAAACTGAAGGTGTTGCTTTCCATCGGTGGTTGGGGACGAGGCAACTTCTCGCCAATGGCCATGGATGAGACCAAGCGAAAGGCTTTTGCCCAAGCTTGCCGTGCTTTTTGCGACAGATATAACCTTGACGGCATAGACATTGACTGGGAGTTCCCAGGCAACAATTCAAGCGGAGAGACTTCGCCCTCGAACGAGAAACAGAACTATACCCTGCTGATGCGCGACCTGCGTGAGGCACTTGGTAGCGACCTTCTGCTCACAATGGCCTCGTCTGCCGATCCTGGGTACTACGACTTCAAGAACTGCATACAGTACCTCGACTTCGTGAACGTCATGACCTACGATATGTCTGGTCCTCCCAACCATCATTCTGCTCTGTATCGAGGTGGAAAGGTGGGCAACGGATGGCTGGTGCAGTCAGAGTCGATACAGAACCATCTGAAAGCAGGCATCCCTGCCAGCAAGTTGGTGATGGGTTTGGCTTTCTATGGCAACAGCGGCGCTGGCAGCCAGATTTCCCTGCAAGAGATTAAGAACGGTATTGCCAGCGGCCGATGGACGGACAATTGGGACAACGTGGCAAAGGTTCCCTACGTGACGGATAGCAGCGGCAAGTTTGCCTACGGATATGATGACGAACGCTCGCTGACTGTGAAGTGCCAGTACATTGTCAAGCAGAAGCTGGCAGGCGCAATGTATTGGGAATATGCTAACGACGACAACAAGGGCACAGAGCGCAAGACTGTATACGAGTGTCTGTTGGGTGGAACATATGATGGTCTCACCTTTGGAGATGTGCCGCTTAACTATATGGGCGCCAACGCTTATTCGGCAGTTCTGGATTTGGAGCAAGGTCAAGTTTACTATGCCTCTGGAGCTGAACCGATGAATGCCGACACTTGGTTCTTCGACCAGGATTTCTTCTCTCGTCAGTCCGATGGAGGTTATCTCTTCTTGGCTGTGAGCGGCAAGTACAGCTTAACAGCCGATTTCCTTTCCAGTTGCTTTCGCATCATTCCTTTGGACGAGGAAGGTCAGCCGCTCACATACAATCCTGCCGAAGGAACCGGCTGTGTGTGGGTTATAGGAGCCAACTCCTCGATAGGAAAGCCCAAGTATATCGACGGAGACGATGCTTCTTGGGACGAAGCGAATGCCTTCCCCATGGCTCCCATCGGCAAAAACCGCTATCGCCTTACACTGGAGGTGGGGAAGCAGCTGAATCCGAACTTTGTCAACTTCAAACTCTTCCATCAGAATGGTTTCACAGGTGGGGAGTTTACGATGACCAGCAGATACCGCATCACTATAAGTAGCCGAGTCTTCACCATCTCCAACACCACGACGGAGAAAGGTAATATCAAGTTGAAATCGACGGCGAAGATATCGGAAGGACAGATTTATGTTTTCACGCTGGACACCAGCGGCATCACGAAGAGCGTCCTAACCGTCGAGGACTATGAGACAGGCCTGGTTCAGAGTTTTGAGGCTCTGTCCCCATCCGCCGTTTTCTACAATCTGCAAGGGATTCGTGTCTCCAATCCGCAAAGTGGCAACATCTATATCGTGCCCTCAGAAAACGGAGGTTGGCGTAAAGTCCTGAAATAAACCTTTGCGTGGTGAAACTTGTATGGCTTCTTTTATAAACCAAATGAAATAATATGTTATGAAAAAGCTTCTTTTAGGTATGACAGCAGTATTGTCACTTCTGGCATGCAACAACAGCCGCCAGAACCCTTTCCTTACCGAGTGGGACACGCCTTACGGCATTCCTCCTTTCCAGGACATCCTTGTCGAGGACTACATCCCTGCCATTCAGGCGGGCATCGAGCAGCAGAACCAGGAGATTGACTCCATCGTGAACAATCCTGAAGCTCCTACGTTCGAGAACACCGTCCTTCCGTTGGAGCTTTCCGGTGAAATCCTCTCTAAGGTGTCAGGTGTGCTGTATAACGTTTGCGAGACAGACCGCACAGACGAACTCGACTCCGTTATGGAGCAAGCTATTCCTATGCTTACTGAACACGAGGACAACATCTCATTCAACAAGGGGCTTTACGAGCGTATTGCCAAGATTTACTTTGCCGACCAGAGTCAGCTCAGTCGTGAGCAGCAGATGGTGTTGAAGAAACGATTCGAGGCTTTCGAACGTAATGGCATAGCTCTTCCAGAAAAGCAACAAGCCCGTCTTCGTGAAATCAATACGGAGATGGCTACCAAGACGCAGAAACTGGGCAACAACATTCTTTCCGAAAGCAATGCCTTCAAGGAGAAGTTCGGCATCAGCGTCTCTGACTATCCCAACGCGATGACCACAACCGAGGATCGTGCCCTTCGCCAGCAAATGCTTGAGGCCTACACCATGCGTGGCCACAACGGTAACGAATTCGACAACCGTCAGCTCGTTCTCGACATCATGCGTCTTCGTATCGAGAAGGCAAAGATAATGGGCTATGATAATCCTGCCGCCTATATTCTGGAGCCTAAGATGGCTCACGACACAGAGACTGTCGACGCTTTCCTCTCCGACATCATGGTTGCTGCCGTAGCCAAGGCAAAAGAGGAAGTCAATGATATGCAGAAGTTGATGGACGAGGACATTGCGGCGGGCAAACTTCCTGCTGGCAGCAAGATAGAACCTTGGGACTGGTGGTACTATGCCGAGAAGGTGCGCAAGCAGAAATACGACCTCGATGAAGAACTGACTAAGCCTTACTTCAAGCTCGAGAACGTGGTGAAAGGCATCTTCATTGCCGCCAACACGCTCTACGGCGTAAATATGGAAGAGTTGAAGGACGTGCCTTCGTACAACCCGGAAGTTGTCACGACTTATAAGGTTACAGACGAAGGTGGCAATCTGCTCGGCATCTTCACGACTGACTATCTTCCTCGCAGCAGCAAGCGCGGTGGTGCTTGGATGAACAACATACGCGAGCAATATGTAGATGCCGAAGGGAAAATGGTCCGCCCCATCATCGTCAATGTCGGCAATCTGGAAGAGAATCTTACTATCGACGAAGTGCAGACCGTCTTCCACGAGTTCGGTCATGCTTTGCATGGTTTGCTCACTCAGTGCCACTATCCTTCTGTCAGCGGTACCAGCGTGAAGCGCGATTTCGTGGAGACCTTCTCGCAGTTCAACGAGAACTGGGCTTTCCAACCTGAACTCTTGGCGCAGTATGCCACAAACGAAGAGGGAGAAGTCATTCCTGCCGAACTGGTCGAGAAGATTAACAACTCTCTGAAATTCAATCAAGGTTTCATGACGACAGAACTTTGTGCTGCCTCCATTCTGGACATGAAATGGCACGAGTTGGAGAGCGTCGAAGGCTTGGACATCGATGCTTTCGAGCAGAAGGTATGTAAGGAGATGGGACTCATTCCAGAGATTGGCCCACGCTATCGCACAACCTACTTCAACCATATTTTCTCCAGTGGATATAGTGCGGGCTATTATGGCTATTTGTGGGCAGAGGTGTTGGACAAGGACATCTTCTCCATCTTCGAGGCTTCAGGCAATGTTTGGAACAAAGAGTTGGCCACCAAGTTCAAGCAGACCTTCCTCGAGAAGGGAGGTGGCGAAGAGCCCATGGCGCTCTTCCAGCGCTTTGCTGACCGCATGCCAGACAATACAGCCTTCCTCGTAGGCCGTGGTTTGAAGTAGAGACAGTCTACATACGCAAACAGGGGATGTGCCCATCGGCACATCCCCTGTTCTCTTTTTACCTTAAGCGTGTCAATCGTACCAATGTTTATGTGTCGCCAGACAGGTAATCTTTGGTTCATATTAATTGAAAAAGGTAGGGAAAAGAAAGGATGAGGTAACACTTTGAGGCAAAAAGGGGAGGTAACACTTTGAGGCAAAAAGGGGATTTCTTAGGCTGCTTTTATTCTTTTTCTTCAAAAAAGTTTGGCTATTCAAAATAAAAGCAGTACCTTTGCGCCACGAGAACCCGCCAAGCCTCTTCACAATGCTTAAATCGGCGGGTCGTTTTGTTTTATTATGGCACATTATACAAAGACATACTCATCACCAGCTCAACTGGTGACATTGCTGCAATCGCGTGGCCTTCACATTGAGAGTGTTGCACGTACGGAGAACTATCTCCGCCACATCGGCTATTACAGATTTAGTGCTTATCTTTATCCTCTTTTGACAACACCGAAGGAAAATCATGTTTTCAAACCAGGAGCTACTTTCAATCAAGCCTTGGACATGTATCGCTTCGACAGGCATCTTCGCCTGCTGATGTTCAACGAGATTGAGAAGATAGAGATAGCCGTCCGTAGGGCCATTGTCAACATAACGAGCCGTGAAACAGGGAATCCCTTTTGGATGACCGACCCTACGTGCTTCTATGATATCGACACCTTTACGAGGACAAAACAGCTCATTGATGCTGAACTTGCCAAGTCGCGCGAAGATTTCATTGAACATTTCCACAACACTTATTCTGATCCATATCCACCTTCTTGGATGTTGGCTGAGATACTTCCATTAGGTGTGCTGACAAGGATATACGATAACATCAGGAGCAACCAGATTCGAAAGAAGATAGCACAAGAG
>CACZBC010000049.1 GCA_902779315.1 uncultured Bacteroidales bacterium
GGGCGGTTGCTGAATGTACGAGACGGTGCACGAATCGTCCTGCTTCATGAAGGGCCTTTGGTTGGTAGCATCCGAGAGGAAGTACCTTTTGAAGACAGGATTTGCGCCCTTAACGTCTTCCAGCTCAAGCAGCCAGGCCTCTGCCTGACAGATGCGTCGGAACTGCTCCTGGAACGTCTCGCCCCTGGGTTCGATATGCAGAATAGCATGGAATTCTGCAGTCTTATTCTCTGGGGCAAAGGCCGTCAGTTCGATTGTGGCACCGATTTTTTCAAAGTATTTTTTCTTAAATTGCATGGTGCGTTATGTGATATTGGGTGCAAAATTAGTAAATATAATTCAAAATTCAAAATCCCAAAATCAAAATTATCGTGCTAAGCCAAATAATGCCTCCAGTTACCCTTGCAAACGTAACGTGGTTAAAATGCAATCGTATAGTGTGACGATTGCCAACGACACACTATACGATTGCCATCGTCACACGTTAAGTTTGGAATTTAACCACGTTATGTTTTGCGACAAGCTTAGGCTCACCACAAATCATTCCTTTTCGATAACTACTAATAAACGTTGCATTACTACGAATAAACGTTAAATAAAGTTCGCGCGCGACCTTTTTATACATTTTCTCTGTGCAGCTTTCAAAAATTCTCCATTACTTTGCTTCAACAATCATAACAAAACTACCTAACTTATCAGATTATGGAAAAGTTGCTTTTTTCAAAGAGAATGGCTTGGAGGCTCCCGTTTCTTCTTTCTCTTGCTCTTCTTAGTTGTACAGACATGAAGCAGTCTTTCACAGAGACTGTAAACGGTGTGTCGTTCGAGATGGTGTATGTCAACAGTCCCATTTCAAGTTCAAAACAGCCGGAAGGCTTCTTCATCGGACAGACTGAGGTGACGCAAGAGTTGTGGAAAGCCGTAATGGGCAGCAATCCCAGCAGTTTCAGGGGGAAGGACAACCCCGTTGAATACGTGAATTGGAGCGAGTGTCAGGACTTCATTGCAAAGCTGAACAGGTTGACAGGAAAAGCATATCGTCTGCCTACAGAAGCGGAATGGGAGTTTGCTGCTAATGGTGGGGAAAAGAGCCAAGAGTTTGAATATAGTGGTAGTGACGACATAAACGAGGTGGCTTGGAACTGGAACAATAGCGACAAAAAGACACATCCCGTCAAGACGAAAGCACCAAACGAGCTGGGAATCTACGATATGAGTGGAAACGTCTGTGAATGGTGCGAAGACATGACCTTGATCGATGACTCCATTCAAACTCGTGCGATTCGTGGCGGAAGCTGGTGGGTTGACGATGTTGACGCTTGCCGCATATCATGCAAACGAAGCTTGTGGCCGGACAACAATGACGATAACGTCGGACTCCGCCTTGCGCTCTAAACTTGTAGATAAGGAATTAGAAATGAAAGAGAGGCAAGCGATGGTTCGCTTGCCTCTCTTGATTGCTAACTTTAAGGTTGTATAAGTATTATTCATCCAGTTTGATGCGGACGTTACGATACCAAACGTCGTCGCCGTGATCTTGGAAAGCGATGTAACCACCATCCTTCTGACCCTCGACAATCATGAGGTCGTAAGCTGCTGGGAACTCGCCGCCCTTCTTGAACTTGCTGCCGTCGAGCATCTCTTTCCACTTCGGAGTCCAGAGATGATACTCCAGAACTTCCTCACCATTCTGGTAGTGCCATACAGAGCCCTTGAAGACGCGAATCTTCACGGTGTTCCATTCCCCGAAAGGCTTAGCGTTCTGAGGCTTAGCGGGAATCATGTCATAGAGTGATGCAGCCTGACGATTGCCGTCGATACCTTGGTTGGCATCCTCGTGATTGGCATTGTCAAGAACCTGATACTCTGAGCAAGACTGCCAGATAGGCAGGTAGTTGCCGTCCTTGCCCTTAGCCTCTTGAGCCAGATAGAAAATGCCGGAGTTGCCGCCCTTGCTGATCTTGTACTCGCACTCGAAAGTGAAGTTCTTGAACTTATGAGCAAAAAGGAGGTCGCCGCCGCCTTCAACCTGGGCTTCGCCAGTACCGCTGCCAACGAGATGGATGCAGCCATCGGCATTCTCCCAACTTGTGGGAACAGCGTCCTGACCGTATCCGCGCCATCCGTCAAGGCTTGTGCCATCATAAAGTACATAGTAGCCGTCGGCATCCACCTTCAGCTGAGAGAGGTCGTACTGCTCGTTATCGACGATAGTTGCGCTGTCCTGAGGAGCATTCGGATCTTGCTTCTCGACACAATTCTGGCAAGCTTCGCAGTCGCAATTACACTTCTTCTGACCGCAGCAAGCAGCCAAGAACATCGCTGCAAACGCAGCAACATAGATGATTGATTTCTTCATAATTTATTATTTATTTGTGAGTTTGTATGGTTCTGACATTACTTCTTCCAGCCACTCAAGTCTTGCGGATTCTCGATGACTGAAGGTATCTTCTCGAAGATGGCTTTCCACTTGGCAGCATCGAACTTAGGACGGCGGTCATAGTAATAGACACCGTTCTTCTCCTGCTCTACGTCGGTGATTTGTGTATAGCAGAAACCTGTGATGTGCTTGCTAGCAATGATGGCGTCAACCTCTTTCTCAAGAATCTTGAAGAACTCGTCCTCGGTCTCAATCTGTGCGCCGTAGCCCCACGAATTAGCTCTTTCTTCCTTCGGTATCCAACCAAGTCCGCCGAATTCATCCAGCATGTAGGGCTGTCCATTGTAGTTCGCAAGGTAGTCCTTGCCACCCATATTGCGATAAGGTTCCACGCCAGGCTTGATGTCGTGGTTGCTGACGAGACGGTCATATTCGCGGGTATAGTCGTGAACACTCCAGATGTCTGTCTTGACGTGGGCATCTCCGCTGGCATCGTTGACAGGTCGTGTGGGATCGATAGCCTTGGTGAGATTGTAGAGGTCATTGACGAAGCGTACATACACACCGTCGCGAGCGCCCCAAGTCTCATTCAGAGGAGTCCACGTTACGATGCTAGGATGGTTGCGGTCACGCACCACTTCGTCGGCCCACTCCGTCAAGAAGTTGCGGACGGCCTCTTCGTTGTTGACGTCCAAGCCCCAACTTGCCTGCTCAGCCCAAGTGATGTAGCCCAGCTTGTCGGCCCAGTAGAAGTATCTCTCTTCGAAGACTTTTTGGTGCAGACGTGCACCGTTGAAGCCCACGGCCTTGCTCATCTCGATATCATGCTTGAGCGCCTCATCGCTTGGAGCCGTCCAGACGCCGTCGGGATAGAAGCCTTGGTCGAGCACAAGACGCTGGAAGTAGGGCTTATTATTAAGGTAGAAGTAGCCACCGGCCAAGTGTATCTTGCGCATTCCGGCGTATGACTTCACTTCGTCGAGCACGTTACCCTTGGCATCGCGAACAGTGTACTTCACATCATAAAGATTAGGTGTTTCAGGAGTCCAAAGCTTTGGATTCTTGACGGGAAGCACGATGACGGTATTGTTGGTAGCAGGAGCCTGTTTGCTCGACACGAGCTTGTTCCTCTCGTCGAACACCTGAACTGTCAATGTATTGCCGTTTCCCTCTTCATAGAATTCGGGACGAACCACGAGTTGCTGCTGGTCAATATCAGGTGTGGCGAAGACTTGCTTCAGAGCCATCGGGTTGATGGCCTCCATCCAGACCGTCTGCCAGATGCCTGTGACGCGGGTATAGTTGCAACCTGCGCTTTTGAGCGAGGTACTCTGCTTGCCGCCGGGTTGCTTGCCGCCACGCAGATTGTCCTTCACCTGAATGACGAGGTTGGCGCTGCCGCCAGCCTTCACAGATTTCGTGATGTCGATGGAGAAAGAAGAACCTGTGCCACAATGACGACCTACCTTCTTCCCGTCAATGTAGATGGTTGCGTCGTAATCGACGGCACCAAAGTTGAGCAGGATGTTCTTGCCCGCCCAAGCAGCCGGAATATCGATGCTGCGCTGGTACCAGAGACAGGGAATGAAGTCGGTGTACTGCACTCCTGAAAGACTACTTTCAGGGCAGAAGGGGACGGTTATCTTGCCGTCGAAGCCCTTGCTATCGCGCCAACCTTTCTCGCCACCAGTCTGTCCGAAGTCGAAACTATAGCTCCAAATACCGTTCAGGTTGACCCAATCAGCACGTTCGAACTGTGGACGCGGATACTCGCTGCGAGGGAGGTCCGCAGCCTTAACACTGCTACCCATGCCGAGCAACAGGAATGCTGCCATAAGCAGCTTGTTGATGTGTTTCATATTATCTTTCTTAATTTAGAATAATCCTTCAAAGAGATCGCCTTGAACGGCTTTCTTTGGTGCTGAAGCTTCCTTCTTATAGAACTTCTGTAACGCACTTATCGCTTGGCGCAAATCCTCTCGGAGACTGTCCGGAGCAAGCACTTCAACACTTGTTCCCATGCCAAGTATGGTATTCAGCAACACCTCGCTCATCGGCAACTCTACCTGAATGGTGACAGTCTGCGTTTTGCTGTCAGTATCTCTTTGCAATATTTCTGGGTTACCAAGCCTTTGACGAATCGTTTCTTCATCTTTATTAATGCGCAAGGTAACTGCCGTCATAGGGCCTTCTGGCAAAGCGGAAAACATCGGAGCCATGGCTGTTTCTGCAGCAACACCATCATATTTAAGGAAAGAAGCCGCTTTCAGCAGAGGGTTCTTCCACTCGAGATTGATGTACCGAAGAATGCGTTTGTGCCCACGACGGAAGCGTGGCTCGAGCTTTGCACCCTTCTGCACGAAGAAAGCAAGGTCGTTCTGCAACATACGCTTGCTGCATTTGAACTCGCGATTGACTTCCTTGAGTCGCTGATTCACATAGTAAATCAGGCTGCGCATGGTGGCTGTCTCATTCGTTTTGGTTCGCTCGCCCATGAAAAATTCAATTTCAGGGTTGCGAAGAGCTTCGTCAAGAATCATCCAACGAAGGCGTTGCAAATCGTTCTGTATCATGGTTGGTGTTATAAGTTTTTGAGGTATTCGGGAATATTCCTAATGGTGTCAGTCACTCGACGCAGTATCGTTGGTTGCGTCTCGGTAAAGTTCTTGTGTGCATATATCGTGTAGGAACCTGATCCGATGATAAGGCAAACGTCATTTCCCTCTACCTCTGCACTTGCCCAACGCAAGCTATGCATGCCTTGAATGGTATATCCGCTGGGAATATGCACTCGAGCCGTAGCATTGGCTGGTATTTCTATTTCCCACTTTATGCCTTCCTCTGTACGCCACCATTCACTGCTTACTTTTCCATAAGGCGTGTTGTGAGTGGCACAAACATGATTCAACTCTTCAGGCATGCTGAGGCTCATATCCAGTTCCTTGAAGGCACGACTTCTGGGACCCTGACGTATGCCAGCCAAACTGCCATACATCCAAGGCAGGACATCACCCAGAAGCATTACATGGTTGCCGCTGTTCATGGCCGGATCGGCTGTGTTGCCGTTCCAAAGCTCCCAAATAGTCGTGGCATCATTCTTTATCATATAGCCGAAGCTGGGATAGTCTTTCTGCAAGATTATCTGCATAGCAAGGTCAAGATGACCAAGGCGAGTGAGACAAGTCATTAGATGCTGCATACCTATCACGCCACAACTGATGTGACTGTTATACGTGTCCTTCGTAACGTCGACGATGTTCTGGAGGACTTTTTCCTCGTCGCCATCAGGAACGAGACCAAACTCAAGGGACAGGAGATTGGCCGTCACAGTATTATTCGAGTAACTGCCCGACTCAGGATGATAGAAATGACGATTGTACGCTTCTTTCAGTTTCTGCTGACGACGGTCGAAATCGAGCATGTCAGCCTCAATTCCGAGCTCCATTGCAAGCTGTCCCATCATAGTGAGCATGCTGTAATACATTGCAGTAGAGATGAGTTTGCCGTCTGTCTTGCGAGCAGGATCTTCGCTATGAATAAGGTCAGGACGTTCTGGCGGCATGCACCAATCGCCATAGTTGTTGCTTGTCACAATGCCGTCTTGAAGGTTGCGTTCCAAGAAATTCATGTAAGTCTGAAGGAACGTATAGTACTTCTGCACGGCATTTATGTCGTTATAACGGCGATAGAGCATGAAGGTAGCGTAAACCGAAAGAGCGCCCCAAGCGACATCATTGCCACGAACTACCCAATAACCTGGTGCCACGTTGGCAATCATTCCGTCGTCGTCTTGCGTGTCCCAAACGTCTTGCAGCCATTTATAATAGAGCGCACCATTATCGACGAGCAGGTTCTCGCCATAACAACCCATGGCATGATCGCCCAGCCAACCCATTCGCTCGTCACGCTGAGGACAGTCTGTAGGCATTCCATGATAGTTGCCTATGATTCCCCAATAAGCGTTCTCGTGCAACTTGTTCAGCAGTTCGTTGTCACACCAGAAAGTTCCCAGGTCTTCCATGTAGTCATAAATGACACAACCTGTCACATCCTTCAGCCGAGGAGCCTGTTCGATGCCTGAGATTTCAACGAAGCGGAAGCCTTGATAGGTGAGTTGCGGCTGATAGGTAAACATGCCGTTGGATGCGGGAATGTATGTGTCTGTACACTTTGCAGAACGCAAATTTGCGACAGAAAGCTGGTCAGGATTCTTGGGGTCGAGTATTTCTGCATGACGGATTACGACGGGCACATCCTTCTTTCCTAAAAGACGGACACGAAGTTGGCCCACCATATTCTGTCCCATATCAATAATGTAACGTCCGTCAGACGTGCGACGAACGCTTTTTGCCTTCAGTTCTTTCTGGATTTGCATGCCTGGAGAGGGCTGGGCTTGCACGACGCCAGTTGGTGCGTTCAGTATTTTTGCCTGTTTCCAAGCACTGTCATCGAAGAAGGCTGTCGTCCATCCCTTCATTTCGCGAGCAGCCTCGTAGCGTTCGCCATTGTAGAGATGGTTGCGCTGTATTGGGCCTTCCGTTGTGACTTTCCAGTCTTCGCCAGTAAGGATTTCCAGTGTATCGCGATCTGTTTCAATGACAAGTTGTGCTTTCAGGCGAGGCAATCCGTAGGATGTGCAGTTCGAATCGAAGCCAAGCACATAGCCGTTTCCGAGGACAGAACCTATTGCATTGTTGCCCCGACGCAGGAGAGAGGTTACGTCGTAAGTGTTGTAATAGACGGTTTTGGTGTAGTCTGTCTGCAGGGTTCCAAAGACGTCTTTGCTGACAGGCTTGCCGTTGATGTAGGTCTGGCCGTATCCCATTCCACTTATATAAAGTGTTGCGCGACGAACCTTGCTGCCAACGAAGAATGTGCGACGCAAGTATCGTGCTGGGAGGTCGCGGCTTTTATGCTCATCCACGATGATGCGGTCGGCATCGTCTGCACCTATCCATTGTGCTTCAGGCAGGAATTGCTTGATTCCCGTCAGAATGCTTTGAACGGGACTGGTCAGGTGTTCGCCTGTGCTGAGCCACACTTCCACCTGCCAAAACACTTTGCTCTGGTAGGGGAGGCGTCGTCCCTGATAGGGAACGGAGACGCTCTCGTCGGAACTTTTCCTGCCACTGTCCCAGAAGAGGTTGTGTTCGGCCTTCAGGTCGGCTTTCGACGCTGCCACGATTATGCGGTAGGCCATCTGCTTTACATTGGGTTTGTCGCTCTGGATTTGCCAAGAGAATTGTGCAGTTCGCGTTATTCCTGCAGGTTCTGCCATACGGCAAACGCGGAAATTTGCCAGGTCACTGGCGAAAGCACTCTGCACTATCATGAAAAAAGCCACTAAAGGCAGGAAAATATGTCTCATTTTTCTAGATTTTCTTCCTTATTATACGTAAATTTACCTATTATGTGCCACAAAGTAACACTTTTTTCCTCAATTATGAAAGCTTTTGCCAAAAAAATACTTAAATTTGTGACGTGAACGACATCTTTCAACTATTACCATAATCAAAAAAAATGAAAAGATTGCAGATTTTGGCAGCCTCGCTGCTAATGGTTTCGACCATTCAGGCCCAACAGGCCATTTTCGAGAGACACGACACACGTTCTCCTGAGTTCAATTCCGACGGAACCGTCACCCTTCGCATCAAGGCTCCTGAAGCAAAGAAGGTGGGCATCATAGGCGATTGCGTTGAGAACGGTCGTGGCGAAATGACGCAACAGGACGGCGTTTGGACTTACACGACAAAAGTCCTTCCTCCTGAACTCTACAGTTATCGCTTCTATGTTGACGGCGTGGAAACGCAGGATGCAGGCAACATCGAGCGCAGCCGTGACGTACGCTCCTTCATGAGCACCTTCATCATCAGTAGGGAAGAGGGCGACTGCGGCTATCTCTATCAGAATCACAACGTTGAGCACGGAGATGTGGCTCACGTCTGGTACGACAGCCCAACACTGGGAATGAAGCGCAGAATGAGCATTTACACACCCCCAGGGTACGATAAAGGCAAAGCCTATCCTGTTCTCTACCTCCTTCATGGTGCTGGAGGCGACGAGGAAGCCTGGCTCACACTTGGCAGAACGGCTCAGATAATGGACAACCTTATCGCTCTGGGAAAGGCAAAACCCATGATTGTGGTGACACCCAACGGTAATGCTTCTGACGATGCAGGCCCGCTAGAGACTGGTCTGACAAAGAAGGACTGGCCAAAGAAGACCTACGAAGAGAGTTTCCCTGACATTATGAACTATGTGAAGGACCACTACAAGATTAAGAAGGGACCAGACAATACTGCCATTTGCGGCCTTTCGATGGGTGGATACCACACTTTCAGAATCAGCATGTTGAACCCTGGAACCTTCGGATATATGGGGCTCTTCTCGGCTGCAGTCCGTCTTGGACGAGGCGGGGACAAGAGTGTGGAGCAACAGTTCGCAGAGAATGAAGAGGCTTCGAACCAAATGAAAGCCCTCTTCGCAGCTAAGCCTCATCTCTATTGGATAGCGATAGGCAAGGACGACTTCCTCTTCCAGCAGAATGTCCAACTGCGTGGCTACCTCGACAAGATGCAGTATCCCTACGAATACTACGAAAGCGAAGGAGGCCACATCTGGAAGAACTGGCGCATCTATCTCTCGATGTTCGCACCAAGACTCTTCCAGTAGAGAATCTTCATAAAGTTTAGCGGCGACAGACTTGCAACAGGAAGCAGGTGTGTCGCCGCTTTCCGTTTTGTAAATATTTTTCTCCATTTCGGCTATCTTGGTTAAGAAAAACGGCTTTCTTTTTGGCCGAAGGTCAAGAAGGCTGCATTTTTCGCCATTTTTGCATGAACTTCATACTCAGTGACTTACAGAATCAGGCCCCTAAACGAAGTAGTGAAAAAGGGCAGAAAAGAGGTGCTTTTCGACCAATTTCGGCCCATTTCATCGGCCGATTTAACGTTTGAAGTTGGCAATCGTCACTAAGGTCGTTGGCAATCGTCACACTATACGTTTCGATTTTAACTGTGGGTCGTTGGACATTTTGGGCTGCTTAGCCCTTCATCTTCACACGCCATTTTCAAAATCTTGTAAAGATATTTCCTACGTTTAGGCGAGCGATATCGGCAAGTGCGACATTCCTCGAAGATGAACCTCGAAAGTGCTTTCACTCGGAAATAAAAAGAAAAACTTTTGTTTTCCTTTTGTTTTTCGCTCGCTTATTCGTACCTTTGCACATTATTTGCGAGGTTTAACCACTTTAACTAATTAAATACATTATGAAAAAGATTCTTTTTATTGCCCTTGCGATGGCAATGTTTGCAGGTAACGCAAATGCATTAGAGTACGAACCCGAAGAAGGTTTCACCTACATGGGACTCTTCGGAATGAACATTTCGAAACTCCAAAACAGCGGTTATGACGCTAAGGTTGGTGCCATGATGGGTGCCAGAGTAGATTATGTGCTTCCCAAAGCTCACGGAACTTACCTGACAGCCGGTCTCGACTGGACTATGAAAGGCGGCAAGACTTCTATATTTACGCTCATTGATGGCGACGATGAAGATGGTACAATTAAGTATGCTTTGCACTACCTCGAAGTGCCCATCCGCGTTGGTTTCCGCTATAATCCAATAGAGGAACTCGGCTTCTATGGTGAGTTGGGCCCCTATTTCGCAATTGGTGTAGGTGGTCGTCATAAGATGAGCATCGATGAAGACGGTTCCGAAGTTAGAGAAATGGAGGATGATTTCACTTTCAAGGCATTCAAGAACTCAGACGATCTCAACAGATTGACCTTCCAGCGCTGGGATGCAGGTATTGGTTTCCGTATCGGAGCTGAGTACAATCATCACTACAATCTGATGTTTGGTTGCGACTGGGGCTTGACAGACATGTATCGCACAAGTTTGCGCGACAAGTATGTTGAGAACTACGAAGTCCGTCTCCCAAAGGTTCATAACTTCAACTTCAGCATTACATTTGGCTATCGCTTCTAATTGAAGAGGCTTTACCTTATTTAATATGGCAAAAGAATATAACTATCGCGAGATAGAACAAAAGTGGCACCGTCTTTGGACAGAACGCCAAACATACAAAGTAACTGAGGATGAGAGCCGAGAGAAGTTCTATGTCCTCAATATGTTCCCCTATCCTAGTGGTGCAGGTCTGCATGTTGGTCATCCTCTTGGCTACATAGCAAGCGACATCTATGCTCGCTACAAGCGTCTGCAAGGCTTTAATGTCTTAAACCCAATGGGTTATGATGCTTATGGTCTGCCTGCAGAACAGTATGCCATCAAAACGGGTCAGCACCCAGAAAAGACAACCTTCGCCAATATTGACCGCTATCGTGAGCAGCTCGACAAAATAGGTTTTTCGTTTGATTGGGACAGAGAAGTGCGCACTTGCACCCCTGACTATTATCATTGGACACAATGGGCTTTCCAGAAGATGTTCAATTCGTACTTCGACGAAGAACTCCAGAAAGCCCAACCCATTGAAAAACTCATCGAGAAGTTCAAGAAGGAAGGCCGTTGGCCTGCAGACGAGAAGGCTCAAAGCGACCTGCTGATGCAGTACAGAATCGCTTTCCTGGGCGAAACGATGGTGAACTGGTGCCCAAAACTAGGCACAGTTCTTGCCAATGACGAGGTTGTGGAAGGCGTCAGCGTTCGTGGCGGCTATCCTGTTGAGCAGAAGAAGATGCGGCAATGGTGCTTGCGTGTAAGTGCTTACAGCCAGCGTCTCCTCGACGGACTCGATACGATAGATTGGAGCGAAAGCATCAAGGAGACTCAACGCAACTGGATAGGCCGAAGCGAAGGTGCTGAGATAGAAATCCCCTATACCCTTTCAAAAGAAGGAGAGACGGAAGGTTCCTTCACCATCTTCACCACTCGAGCCGACACGATGTTTGGTGTCACATTCTTCGTCTTGGCTCCTGAAAGCGAACTCGTCAACAAGGTTACAACTCCAGAACAGCGAGCCGCAGTCGACGAATACCTTAAGTATGTCAAGAGCCGAACCGAGCGTGAACGCATGATAGACCACACCGTAACTGGTGTCTTCAGTGGTGCTTACGGCATCAATCCCATTACGGGAGACCGTTGTCCTATCTTTATAGCAGAGTACGTCCTTGCCGGTTATGGGACAGGAGCCATTATGGCTGTGCCTGCTCACGACAGTCGAGACTATGCTTTCGCCCAGCATTTCGACCTGCCCATCATTCCTCTCGTTGAAGGAGCCGACATCTCGCAGGAAAGTTATGATGCCAAGGAAGGCATTGTCTGCAATTCGCCCATCAGCGAAGACAAGAGTGTGAAGTACGACGGAGAAAGCCTCTGCCTGAATGGCCTCAGCATAAAAGAGGCGATTGCAGAGACAAAACGATTCGTCAAAGCACACAATTTGGGTCGAGTAAAAGTGAATTATCGACTCAGGGACGCCATCTTCAGCCGTCAAAGATACTGGGGCGAACCCTTCCCTGTCTATTATAAGAAGGGCATTCCCACTATGATACCTGAAGAATGTCTGCCCATCGAACTGCCACAAGTCGAGAAATTCCTGCCTACAGAAACAGGCGAACCACCTCTCGGAAATGCCCAAATCTGGGCTTGGGACGAGAAGAATCGCAAGATTGTCGACAAGAAACTCATCGACGAGAAAGCAGGCATCTATCCCATCGAACTTTACACAATGCCAGGCTTCGCAGGTTCAAGCGCTTACTATCTGCGCTATATGGATCCCCACAACAATGAGGCTCTGGTGAGCGAAAAGGCTGCATCATACTGGCAGAATGTTGACCTCTATGTTGGCGGCTCAGAGCATGCGACAGGTCACCTTATCTATTCACGCTTTTGGAATAAGTTCCTCTTCGACCTTGGCGTGAGCAAAAAGGAAGAGCCCTTCAAGAAACTCGTCAACCAAGGCATGATTCAGGGCCGTTCCAACTTTGTCTATCGCATCAAGGAGACTAACACATTCGTCTCTTTATTGGAGTCCTGAGTACGCTACGGCAGACTTCGTTCTCGAAGATGGCAAATATGTTTGCGGATGGGCAATTGAGAAGATGTCAAAGTCGATGTACAATGTTGTCAATCCAGACATGATTGTCGAGAACTATGGAGCAGACACATTGCGTCTCTACGAAATGTTCCTCGGCCCCGTCGAGCAGTCAAAACCTTGGGACACAAACGGTATAGACGGTTGCTTCCGCTTCCTCAAGAAGCTTTGGGCCCTGTATTGGGACAAGGATGGCAACCTCGCGTTGACCGACGAAGAACCCTCTGCCGACAGCCTCAAGACCTTGCATAAACTCATCAAGAAGGTGACGTCGGACATCGAGATGTTCTCCTACAACACAAGCATCTCGGCCTTCATGGTAGCAGTCAACGAGTTGAGCCAGCAGAAGTGCAGCAGTCGCACCGTCCTTCAAACTTTGCCTGTCCTCATCGCACCTTTTGCTCCTCACATCGCAGAAGAGCTTTGGGAAGCACTTGGCGGCGAAGGAAGCGTCTGTGATGCTAAGTGGCCGAGGTACGAAGAGAAGTATCTCGTGGAAACCAGCGTCAAACTTGGTGTGCAATTCAACGGCAAAGTGCGCTTCGACATGCTCTTCCCCGCCGATGCAACACCAGAGCAGATGATAGAGCTTGCAACCTCAGCACCTGAGGCAGCAAAGTATCTCGAAGGAATGGACATAGTGAAAACCATCGCCATCCCTAAGCGCATCGTCAATATCGTAGTTAAACCAAAAGCATAATGCCAAAGGTAAACTATCGCAGGATATGGGAGTTCACGCTTGACTTCCTGGCCATCAACCTAGGCATGGCCATCTATGCCTTAGGTTGGGCCGCATTCCTGCTGCCCTATCACATCACGACGGGCGGCATGACGGGTATGTTTGCCATCCTGTACTACCTGACAAAGTTCCCCATCTCGGCAGCCGTGCTCATTGCCAACGCCATCCTGCTCATCATTGCCTTCAAGCCGTTGGGCTGGAAGTTCGTGGGCAAGTCGGCATACGCAGCCATTGCCTTGTCCTCTTTCCTCGAACTAGGGCAACAAATGATGACAGACGAGAGTGGACACTTGATGCAGATACTTGGCGAAGGTCAAGACTCGATGGCTTGCGTGCTGGGTGCCATCTTGAATGGCTTAGGCATCGGCATCGTTTTCCTTACTGGAGGAAGTACGGGCGGCTGGGATATCATTGCTGCTCTCGTAAACAAGTATCGCAATATCTCCTTCGGCCGAGCTTTGCTGATTCTCGACTTCCTGGTCATTGCCTCATGCTGGCCTATCTTCCACGATGTCAGGATGGTTGTGTTCGGATACGTCACCTTGGTTGTCTATACCTATGCTCTGGACATGCTCATCAACAGTGCAAGGCAAGACATCCAGTTCATCATATTCACCAACAAACCTGACGAAATCTGCCAACGCATCATATCAGAAACCTGCCACAGCGTAACCTCGATGAATGGCGAAGGCTATTACAGCCACCAAGATATCAAGGTCTTGATCACGATAGTTCATAAACGAGAATCTGTCAAGATACTTCGTCTGATTCAGGAGACAGACCCTGCAGCCTTCGTTTCGCAAAGCAGAGCTGAAGGTGTGTATGGGAACGGGTTTAATGTCATCAAGCCATGAAGATAAAAGACATCATAGGACCTTCACCTTGGCAGTTGTTGCGCGACTATCTGCAAATGCTGCTTGGTACTGTCATCTACACGATTGGCTATACCACGTTCTTGCTTCCTTATAAGATTGTAAGCGGTGGCGTGACAGGCATTTCAACGATCTTCTTCTATCTGACAGGTTTCCCTGCCGGCACTACATACTTTATCATTAACATCGGCTTGCTTTTGATAGCAATGCGGGTTCTTGGGTGGCGTTATCTTGTACGTACTATAATAGTAACACTACTCGTCTCAGGTGCCATCAACCTGATGCAGACGCAACTTACTGAAATTGCTCCTGACGGGACGCATATCCTCACACATATCTTAGGTGAACAGAAGTTCATGGCTTGTGTCATCGGTGCTTTCTTTGAAGGCCTTGGCCTTGCCATCATCTTCCTGGCAGGAGGCAGTACTGGTGGCACGGACATCATTGCCAGCTCCATCAACAAATATTGGAACATCTCGCTAGGCCGACTGCTCTTGATGTGCGATATTGTCATCATTGGCTTCAGCTATATCATCGAGCATGATATCGAGACGGTAGTCGTAGGTTATTTGGCGATGTTCATCAGCACCAACTTCATCGACTATGTCATCAATGCGGCAAGGAGAAGTGTGCAGTTTATCATCATCAGCGAACGCTACGAAGAAATTGCAGAGGAAGTAAACACTCGGCTCGAGCGTGGCGTTACCGTCCTGTCAGGCGAAGGCTTCTACAGCAAAGAGAAACGTCAGGTATTGCTTATCCTGGCAAAAAGATACGAGAGCCGAAGCATCTTCCAACTCATAAAACGTCTCGACCCACAGGCATTCGTTTCCATGAGTAATGTGGAAGGCGTCTTCGGAGAAGGTTTCGACCCAATAAAGAAATAGCGAATGAAAGAACTCATCATGGCCACAAACAATGCCCACAAACTTGAGGAGGTCCGACAGATACTGGGTAGCGCCTTCACGGTGAAGAGCCTAAACGACATTGGCTGCACAGAAGACATTCCTGAGACAGCCGACACGCTCGAGGGTAATGCCCTGCAAAAAGCTCTGTATGTCCATGAGCATTATGGTGTGGACTGCTTCGCTGATGACACAGGCCTTGAGGTCGATGCCTTGAACGGAGCACCTGGAGTTTATACTGCACGCTTTGGGGCGATGAATGGGTATGGCGAGAGCCATGATGCAGACGCCAACATACAGTGCTTGCTCGACAAACTAGAAGAGGCTGAAACACGCAAGGCTCGTTTTCGCACAGTCATTGCTCTTGTTCAGGATGGCAAGGAAATGCTCTTCGAAGGCATCGTCGAGGGCAAAATACTCCAGCAACGAGTCGGCAATGGAGGCTTCGGCTACGACCCCATCTTTGCTCCTGTTGAAGCTAATGGTCTTGCCTTTGCCCAGATGAGTGCAGAAGCGAAGAATGCCATCAGTCATCGTGGACGAGCCACAAAGAAGCTTGCCGAATATCTTTGCCAATACAATAAATAATGTCCTTTACACGTTTTCTAAATAAGAAGAATTAGTTAGTCAACTCGTTTAAATCATATACTTCCCATGATAAGGAAACACCTCTCTCTAGCACTACTCCTATTTGTGCTTTGCCTGACTGCTACTGCCCAACAACTTGGCAGTTGGCGCATGTACCTCAGCTACCATATCGCCACAAAGAGTGAGACAAACGGTAGCATCATCTATTCTTTGATGAATGGCAACCTGCTTTCCTACGACACAGAGGATGGTGAAGTGCGTACTTACGACCATATGGGCGTGCTGAGCGATGTGAATATTGCACACATTGCATATAGCAAGGAAGCCGACAAATTGCTCATTGTATATAGCAACAGCAATATTGATCTGCTTGACAAAGATGACAATGTACAGAATCTTTCTGCTCTTAAAGACAAGCGCATCACTGGAAAGGAGATTTCCGACGTTTATGTTAACGGTTATATGGCTTATTTGGCCACAGGATTTGGCTTTGTTGAAGTAGATATGAAGGAAGGTGTGTTCCGCAACACATACAAGTTGAGCTACACAATCAACTGTATTGCCACGTCAGACGATTACGTGTTCATCGGCACTCCCGATGCCTTACGTCGTTGTGCTAAAAGCGGCAATATGCAGTTAGAAGGGAATTGGAAGGTATTCCAAGACTGGGGGGGTATCAAGGACCTTTCATGTTTTCAGGGCAAACTTATACTGATGAACGGACAAGGAGTTCATGTGGCAGATCCTTCCAGAGCATATTCAACGAAAACTATTAACCAAGGTAACTACACTTTCCTGAAGAAAACAGAAACCCAATTAATTTGGGGCAACAAGAGTCAAATAGTTTTTGATCCGGATGTTAGCGGTGGAGATGCCACAACCTTAGCCGAGGCTTTGACCATTCTTCCTGTTAACAACAAGTGGACAGATATCTCCATCGTTGGCAAAACCTACTGGATGAGCGAACAGGAAAACGGGCTGCGAGGGTACAAGATAAATGGCACAGAGATTATTCCAACTGGCGAAATCATCCAGCCTAGCAGTCCTATTCGTGACATCGGATACAACATAAGTTGGGTTGGCGACCGCCTTCTTGTAGCTGGAGGCATTAACACTGTGGGTGGTTTCTTCAATCCTGCCACTTCGATGTACTACGAGAACGGAGAATGGACAAACTTCCAGGAGATGTCCATTCCTGCAGAATACCGTTATCTTCAATTGCGCAACACGACTGATCTCGTTCAAGATCCGCAGGATGACACGCACCACTTCGCCAGTCTTTATCGTGTCGGCCTTTGTGAATACAAGAACGGAAAGTTCGTCAAACTCTACAATCACGACAACTCGCCGCTGAAGAGTATTCTACCCACGCTTCCCCAATATTACAATTATGTCACTTGTGCTGCCCTGAGTTATGATGCTGACGGGAATCTTTGGATGGCTTCCTCGATGCGGGATTCAGTGCTGCATATTCTGAAACCCGATGGAAAATGGCTCAATCTCTACTACGAAGAATTGAGTTCAAGTTCGTTGGTTGACAAGATCCTGCATCACAGTAGCGGCCTCAAGTTTATTTCCAGTCGCCGACTTGACAAGCGAGGTGTCTTCTGTCTTGACACAAAGGGGACTGAGCGCACTACCGACGATAAGACTTTCCTACACCAAAACATTGTCAATCAGGACGGAACACCTTACACTCCTGAGCAGTTCTTCTGCCTTCAAGAAGACTTGGATGGCCTCGTTTGGGTAGGAACTTCTTCCGGACTCTTTGTCATCGAAGACGTTTCCAAAGTGTTCAGCCCGGACTTTCAGTTCACTCAGGTTAAAATAAACCGCAATGACGGAAGCGGACTTGCCGATTATCTTCTAAACGATGTCTCTATCGCATGTATCGCCATCGATGCCGCCAACCGCAAATGGATCGGCACACAAACCAATGGAGCCTACCTCATCAGTGCTGACGGACAAGAGATGATCCACCATTTCACCACAGAAGACAGTCCTATATTGAGTGATAACGTGCAAACCATCGCTGTTCATCCTGAAACGGGAGAAGTGGTGTTCGGCACAGACAATGGTTTGTGCAGTTTCATCGGAGATGCCACAGCCCCTGAAGAAGAACTGTCGAAGGACAACATAACAGTCTTCCCAAATCCTGTTACACCTGATTACAAGGGTCCGATTGCCATTCGAGGATTAGTCAGCGATTCAGAGGTGAAGATCATTTCCACTGGCGGCCAACTCGTTTGGAACGGTGTTTCTGCTGGTGGAACCTGCCTTTGGAACGGTCTCGCAAACAATGGAAAACGCGTTGCCAGCGGCGTTTATCATGTCGTCGCCAACACTCCAGAAGGCAACAAGGCTATTGTCACACGAATCGTTATCGTGAGATGATTCAAAACGAGGGCAGCCTAGTTGGTCAATTAGGCGTGCTTCGATAACAAAACAGACGTGCTTAGTTTGCGAACTAGGCACGTCTGATTTTAATACTTGACTCGCTACGTTTGCAGAGTCCTACAGTTGCAGCTTCTCGATCTTCATTTCGCCACAACTCTCGATGATGCCGACGAGTTCCTTGAACTCTGGAGTTGCAGCGTGTTTTGCAAGGGCTTCTTCGCTTTCCCAGGTTTCGCAAAACATAAAGATGTCCTTGCGAGTCGCACTTTCGAACACATCGTAAGAAACCATGCCTTCGTGCTTCTGAGTTTTTGCGGTTAGCAGAATGGCTGCTTCAAGGGCTTCGTTGTACTTGCCCTTCTTGGCTTGGAAGAAACAATTAAGTCTGATCATAATGCTTTTTCTTTAGTTATTTGGGGTTAAACATACTATCTGTTTTGCTGCTCTGACGGGTGCTCCTGGTTCTCCAAGAATGGCGGCCATGCGTTCGTAGCCTTGCAGCTGGGCCTCTCTGGCAGGGCTTCCAGGCAAAATGGAAGCGAGATGTTGGCGTACATTCTTGGGTGTCATTTGTTCTGCAACAAGTTCTGGGACGACTTCTTCCCCTGCAATCAGGTTGACGAGGGATATGAAGGGAATCTTCAGGAAGAGCCGTCTTGCAAAAGATGCCAGCCTGCCTGCCTTCATATAGTAGCAGACAACTTGCGGCACTCGCAGCAGAGCCGTTTCGAGCGTAGCAGTTCCACTGGTGACAAGGGCTGCTGTACTGTGTTGCAAGAGCCTGTAAGTCTGGTCGCGAACTATGCTTATCTCGAGTCCCTTGGCACACTCTTCGTAGAACTCATCCTCGAGACCTGGAGCTGCGGCAAGAACCAGCTGAAAGTCCTTACTGTAGGGCTCTGCCGCTTCAACCATTCTGCGGAGATTGTCGCGAACTTCCTGCTTTCTGCTTCCAGCCAGAAGGGCGATGATGGGACGCTCGTCGAGATTGTTGTCCTGCCTGAAAGCATCGGCATCCAAAGGGTGTTCCCGGAGGTAAGCATCCACTTCGTCGACTGTCGGATTGCCTACATAATATATAGGATAATGGTGCTTGCGTTCGTAGAAATCCTTTTCGAAAGGCAGAATCGAAAAGAGCCGGTCGATGTCGCGTTTTATGTCGTGAATGCGATGTTCCTTCCAAGCCCAAATCTTTGGGGCGATATAATAGAAGACGGGAATCGAACTGTGTTGCTTGATGAAGCGTGCTATCTGGAGGTTGAAGCCTGGATAATCGACCAGGATAAGCACATTGGGCTGCCACTCGAGAATGTCTTCTCGGCATCGTTTCATGCCTCGAAGTATCGTTCGTAAGTGCCTGATAACCGGCAAGAAACCCATATAGGCGAGGTCGCGATAGTGCTGAACAAGTTCTGCGCCTTGTGCCTTCATCATGTCTCCGCCAAAGCAACGGAACTGAGCCTGCGCATCTTCCTGCTTGATGGCGGCAATCAAATGGCTGGCATGAATGTCCCCACTTGCCTCTCCTGCTATGAGATAATACTTCATTTCTGTAAAGATTTTAGCTCGTCGAACAGGCTGTAGGCAGTCATGTCGAGTTGTACTGGGGTGATGGATGCAAAGCCGTGATCGAGCGCCCAATAGTCCGTATCGGCCGATTCGGGCTCGAGGTTCTGGAAATATCCTGTCAGACGATAGGCTCCTTCGCCAACCTTCATCATTTCCTTCATCCACATTCCTCGGCCTATTCGGCAGACTTTTGTACCTTTCAGGACAGGCACTTCGGGGAAGTTGACATTGAGCAGAACATCGTTTGGAAGGCCATGTTCGAGGACGAAGCGAGCTGTGGAGAGGATGACCTCTTCGTAAGGGCTGAAATCACATTGCTGGCTTCTGGTGCGAAGACTGAAGGCGATGGATGGGATCTGTTTCATGCACGACTCCATGACTGCTCCGACTGTGCCACTGTAATGTATGCTGCAAGATGCGTTGTCTCCATGATTGATGCCGCTCACAACAAGGTCCGGCCTCCTGGTCAACAGTCCATCCAGAGCCAACTTGACGCAATCTGTGGGAGTTCCGCTGCAATGGTAGACCTTCAGGCCTTCCTCTTCCCTCAAGAGTGTTACATAGAGGGTGCTGATGGGCGATATTCCACACGAAGAACTGCTGCGAGGCCCGTCTGGAGCCACCACGATGACGTCGCCAAGCTCTTGCATGAGTCTGGTCAAAACCTGTATGCCTTGAGCTTCCACACCATCGTCGTTCGAGATAAGTATCAAGGGTCGATTCGGCATAATTGCTTTTATTTTCTATGCAAAGATACATATTATAATTCAAAACTCAAAATCAAAAATTCAAAATTCTGCTGTCGCGAGAAAAATCTTCGCTGCCTGCCTGAAAAAACATATAGTGCGACGATTGCAATTTACTAGTGTGACGATTGCAATTTACTAGTGTGACAATCGCAATTTACTAGTGTGACGATTGCAAACATCAAACGTGACATTTGGCATCGTTGCTGCAGTCGTTTTTTCCGTTAAAGGGGAAAGTGAGGGTTCATAACATGGAAAGTTATCAACAAAAACACGGACTTATCAACACTTTAAGCATTCTGCTTAAGGAAAATGGTGTGTTTCTCGAACTTTTGACGTATATTTGCAGCCATAAATATGACAACCGATTTGTCCGTTGTCAAATAAAAAGAAAGAAATTATGAGCAAAACAATCGCAATAGTAAACCAGAAAGGCGGTGTAGGCAAGACTACGACGAGCATGAACCTGGCTGCCTCACTCGCCACTCTCGAAAAGAAAGTCCTCCTCATCGACGCAGATCCGCAGGCCAACGCTTCAAGCGGTATGGGTGTGGATGTCAGCAAGTTGGACCACTCCATCTACAATGCCCTGCTTGGCCAGGTTGACATCAAGGACATCATCTACACAACAGACATCGACGGACTCGACATCGTGCCTTCACACATCAATCTGGTCGGAGCCGAAATAGAACTGCTGAACTTCAAGAACCAGGAGCAGATGATGAGGAACCTGCTGCAGCCCATCATCAAGGATTACGACTACATCCTCATCGACTGCAGTCCCAGCCTTGGCCTCATCACAGTGAACGCCTTGACCGCAGCCGACAGCGTCATCATCCCAGTCCAGTGCGAGTACTTCGCTCTGGAAGGCATCAGCAAGTTGCTCAACACCATAAAGATAGTCAAGACACGCATGAACCCCCGACTCGAGATTGAGGGCTTCCTCCTGACTATGTATGATAGTCGTCTGAGACTGGCAAACCAGATCTACGAAGAGGTGAAGCGCCACTTCCGCGAACTAGTGTTCAAGACAGTCATCCAGCGCAATGTCAAGCTCAGCGAAGCACCTAGCCACGGCGTTCCCGCCATCCTCTACGATGCCGATGCTACAGGCTCGAAAGCCCATCTGGCACTCGCTCAGGAAATCATCGAAAAGAATTCTCACTAAACTCAAAAACCAATAAATCCAAAAACCATAATATCGATGGCCATCAAGAAAAAGTATCAAGGACAAGCTCTGGGCAGAGGTCTCGACGCCCTGCTCCAGACAGAAGTCATCCAGACAAACGGCTCGTCGAATCTCCAGGAAGTCAGGATGGACGACATTCAGCCGAATCCCAACCAGCCCCGCCGAGAGTTCGACGACGACTCGCTGCAGGAACTCGCCAACTCCATCCGCCAAATCGGTCTCGTCCAGCCCATCACACTTCGAGACATGGGCGACGGAACCTACACCATCATCGCAGGTGAAAGGCGTTGGAGGGCAAGCCAAAGAGTCGGCCTCGTCACCATTCCGGCCTACATCAGGACGGTTGACGACGAAAACATGCTGGAAATGGCACTCGTCGAGAACATCCAACGCGAAGACCTCAATGCGATAGAAGTGGCACTGGCCTATCAGAACCTTATCGAAGGACACAACCTCACCCAAGACCAACTCAGCGAGAAAGTGGGCAAGAATCGCGCCACCATCGCCAACTACCTTCGCCTCCTGAAACTCCCAGCCAGCGTACAAGTGGCCCTTCGGAACAAGGAAATCGACATGGGACATGCCCGCGCCCTGCTCTCCGTCTCCGATCCAAAGGCACAGCTCAAGGTCTTCTCCGAAATGAAGAAAGGCCGTCTCAGCGTTCGCCAAATAGAGAATATGGCAAAGCAGCTCAGCGAAGGCGGCTCCGTCAAGACCAAGACCGGCACTCGCATCCGCCAGAAAGGCTCCAACCTCAGTGCCGACTACAACCTCCTTCGCGAAGGACTGAGGAAAATCTTCAAGACGAAAGTGGAGATGACCTGTTCCGAAAGCGGAAAAGGCAAAATCAGCATTCCTTTCGCTAACGAGACAGAACTGGAGCGCATCATAGAAATGTTCGACAAACTCCGCAACTGATGAAACTCGGACGACACACTCTCCCACTCCTTGCAGCCTGGCTCTTCTGGCTCGGCTCCACTCCTGCCCTCCAAGCGCAGGAAGAGGAAAGTGTGCTCGTGCCCGACTCCGTCGAGACTCTTGTCGAGGCTTTGAAGGCCGACTCCCTCGCCATCGATACTGCCTCAATGCTTTCCATCAGCGACAACCTGCTAAGAAGCATACGGCCTCATCGCGACCTCAAGAACTTCAAGCCCGATCCCATTCGGGCGATGTGGCTGGGGTTGGTGGTCCCTGGAGCAGGTCAAATCTACAATCGCAAGTACTGGAAATTGCCCATTGTCTATGGCGGGTTCCTCGGCTGCGTATATGCCCTCACCTGGAATGGGCAGATGCTCTCCGACTATTCGCAAGCCTACTTGGACATCATGGATAGCGACCCAAATACGAAGAGCTACGAAAAGATGCTTCCGCCGAACTATAGCATCGTCGGAAAGGAAGAGCGCTTCAAAGGCATCTTCAAAAGCAAAAAGGACACTTTCCGCAGGTTTCGAGACCTCAGCATCTTCTCCTTTGCCGGAGTCTACCTGCTCTCCGTCATCGATGCCTACGTCGATGCAGAACTCTCGACATTCGACATCACCAAAGACCTCAGCCTGGAAATACAACCGGCCTTCATCGAGACAGGGCGCTTCGACATGAATCATCGCAGCACTTCGCCTGGTGTACAATGCGTCATTAACTTCTAAACGACAAAACAAAAAACATGAAAAGACTCAACATATCCCGTTTCCTCTTCTTCCTCCTCCTTGCCCACACACCCATACTCCCTTGCCTGGCTCAGGAAGAGGAATACATAGAAGACGAAATCACCGAACTGCCGGAAGGCATGCAACAACAGGAAATCGACAGCTTGCTGTGGGACTGGAAGACTCGCAACTTCCTCTCCTTCGACGAAGCCTGCGAGACAACCGGCGAGAACCCTGTCTTCGATGCCGAGACATACACTTACCGGCTCAGCAGATTGCCTAATGTCATCAGCATGCCATACAACAATGTTGTGCAGAAGTACATTGACATTTACAGCGGACGACTGCGCAACTCTGTCGCCATACTGTTGGGCGCGAGCAACTTCTACAACCCCATCTTCGAGGAAGCGCTCGAGAGCTATCAGATGCCGCTTGAACTGAAGTACCTTCCCATCATCGAGAGCGCGCTCAACCCTACAGCCGTCAGTCGCGCTGGAGCAGTCGGACTTTGGCAATTCATGATAACGACGGGCAAGCAATACGGCCTCGAGGTGACCAGCCTGATTGACGAGCGCCGCGACCCCATCAAGGCCAGTTATGCAGCAGCCCGCTATTTGCGCGACCTTTATGGCATCTTCGGCGATTGGACTCTCGCCATTGCCAGCTACAACTGCGGGCCCAACAATGTCACCAAAGCCATCAAGAGGGCTGGAGGCGTCAAGGACTATTGGACGATTTACCCCTATCTTCCTGCCGAGACAAGAGGCTATGTTCCTGCTTTCATCGCAGCGAACTACATCATGAACTACTATTGCGACCACAATATCTGCCCCGTCAACACTACACTTCCGCAGGGAACTGACACAATACAGGTCAACAGGAATGTCCGTATGGAACGCATCTCCGAGCTCTGCGGCATCGAACAGGAGGAACTCCGAAAGCTCAACCCGCAATACCGGACTACGCTTATTCCGGGCGATTCGCACGCTTGCACACTTCGAATGCCGACCTCCGCCATCAATGCCTTCATTGAAGCTGGCGACTCCATCTACGTTCCCCTGGCAGAGGTGCAGACGGCCATCGATGTGCCTGTTGTGGAACAATCTCATTCGAAGAGCAGCAAAAGCAAGCGGGGAGCCAAGTATGCGACTGTTCGCAAAGGCGACACTTTGGGCGCAATAGCCAGGAGGAACCGCACCACTGTCGCCAAGCTGCGCCGACTCAATGGAATGAGGGGCAACACAGTCAGAGCCGGACAACGTATCAGAGTGAATTAAACAGGACTATGGAAGACATTAACCTTCGTGAAATGGAAGATGAAAGGATGGTTGCCGAAGCCTATCAACATCTGATAGACACCTATTTGGCATCGCACCATCGCAAGCACACCGAAATCATCGACAAGGCCTTCAACTTCGCAAAGGAAGCGCACAAGGGCGTCCGTCGACTTTCGGGCGAGCCATACATCATGCACCCCATTGCCGTGGCACAGATTGCCTGCGAGGACATCGGCCTGGGCAGCACAGGCATCTGCTCGGCGCTCTTGCACGATGTAGTCGAGGATACGGACTATACGGTCGAGGACATCGCCAACATCTTCGGCCCGAAGATAGCGCAAATCGTAGACGGACTGACCAAGATTTCGGGCGGCATCTTCGGCGACAAGGCATCGGTCCAGGCGGAGAGTTTCAAGAAGCTGCTGCTCACCATGAGCGAAGACATCCGAGTCATCCTGATTAAGATTTCCGACCGGCTGCATAACATGCGCACCCTGGGCAGCCAACTGCCCGGCAAACAGTACAAGATTGCGGGCGAGACGCTCTACATCTACGCTCCCCTGGCACACCGGCTCGGCCTGAACAAAGTGAAGGAGGAGCTCGAGGACCTCAGTTTCAGCTACGAGCATCCCGAGGAATACAAGGCGATCCAGGACCAGCTGGAGGGAATCCGCGAGCACCTGACAAGCATCTTCGACCAGTTCACGGCCCCCATCAGGCAGGAGCTCGACAAGGCAGGCATCAAGTACGAAATAAAGGCGCGCATCAAGAAGCCCTACAGCATCTGGTCGAAGATGCAGACGAAGCATGTCACCTTCGAGGAGGTCTACGACATCCTGGCCGTCCGCATCATATTCGAGGTGTCGGAAGGCATGAACGAAACGGACGAATGCTTCAAGATCTACAACATCGCCAGCACCATATACAAGCCCCATCCCGACCGCTTGCGCGACTGGGTGCACAACAAGAAGGCCAACGGCTACCAGGCCCTCCACTCCACACTCATGAGCAAGTCGGGCAAATGGGTTGAGGTGCAGATACGCAGCCGCCGCATGGACGACATCGCCGAGCACGGCTTTGCCGCCCACTGGAAATACAAGGAGGGCGACAAGACCTCGGAGGAAAGCGAGAACGAACTGGACAGATGGCTCTACCAGATCAAGGAAATCCTGGACGACCCGCAGCCGAATGCCATCGACTTCCTCGACACCATCAAGCTCAACCTGTTTGCCAACGAGATTTTCGTCGTGACACCCAAAGGCGAGTTCAAGACGATGCCGGCCGGCTGCACAGTCCTCGACTTCGCTTTCAGCGTGCACACCTTCCTCGGCACCCATTGCATCGGAGCAAAGGTCAACCACAAACTCGTCGGCATCAGCCATGTCCTCCAGAGCGGAGACCAGGTCGAGATACTCACCTCGAAGAACCAAAAGGTCGAGAAAGGCTGGATAGACTTCGTCACGACGGCTAAAGCGAAGGGCAAGATCGTAGCCATCCTCCGCAAAATGGAGCGCGAGAAACAGAAGATCGGCGAAGACATCCTGAGCGATTTCCTGCAGAAAAACGAGAAAGAAGCCACAAGCGTCAACATCGCCAAACTGTGCCGCTTCCATGCCCTGGGCAGCCGCGAGGAACTGCTCTCCATGATAGGCTCGCAGACCATCACACTGGGAGAAGCCGACCTGAGCGCCCTCAACGAAAAGATACACAAGGAAAAGAAGTGGAGCAAGTACCTGACCATCTTCAAGAGGCATCGGGACGAGAACGCCGCCGCCGCAGAGGAGAACAAGGAAGCCGCCGGGGGGGAAAGTCCGGAGGCACTCCAAATCGACAAGAAGAAGCCCCTCATCCTCAGCGAAGAGACCATCGGCCGATACACTTTGTGCGACCAGTGCCACCCCATCCCCGGGGATGATGTGCTCGGATACATCGACGATAACGGCCAGATCGTCATCCACAAGCGCCAGTGCGACATTGCGAAACGACTCAAGGCAACCGGAGGGAACCGGATTCTGGCCGCCACCTGGGACACTCACGGCACACTCTCCTTCCCCGCCACCCTGCACATCGTCGGCTTCGACCGCGTAGGCGTCCTGCATCAAATAACGGGCATCCTGTCGCAGCAGCTCAATGTCAACATCCACAGCGTACACATCGACACCAGCGACGGCCTCTTCACAGCCGAAATCCGGCTCGGCGTTCACGACTCCAAGGACATCCAGTCCATCTGTCACGACCTGAAGAAAATCGAGGAGGTCGAGGATGTCAGACGCTTCTAGGGGGGAAGCCTCTCCAATGTGTGACCATTATAACATTGTTAGCAGCGAGCGCAATCAAACTCGTTTGAATTGCCAACTGACGGAGCAGCGAGAGAAGACCAAACTTGTTTGGGTTCTTCCGAGTCGCAACGGAAGAAGACGAAGTCAAGTCGCGACACAATGTCATAAATGTACCATTTATAACAATGTTATTTTGTTACATAGAAAATAAGGCGGCAGTTTCCTGTCGCCTTAATGGTAGAGAACTTGGTTGTTGGCTTTGTTGAGGGCTAAAAAGCAACCGGCATCAACATCACCTTCCTTGACCATTATTCTCATTTCTCCCATTACTCCCATGATTCCCATTAAGGTACCCCATCCCATGCTCTTCGCGCCAGTTGCGGCGAGCGGAAGACATCTGTTCCTTGATGCCGCCGTTTTCCAGGAAATCTTGCTTGTGTTTTTCCAGCAGCCTGCACCATCTGGTCAACGGTGCGGTCGCCAATCTTCGGCAGATAATGCTCCACGAAATAGAGTGTGATGTCGTAGATGCACTCCGTCTTCTGGAAGGCGATAAGGTTCTTGTAATCGCCCTTGGGAGCAAGGAATTTGTCATTGTTTGACATGATGGGATTGATGGGAACTATAGGAATGATGGGAATCCTGCAGGAAGGGTTTTGCTGTGTTTGGGAATAAATTCATCGATGTATTTCTGCTGCAAATATACACATTATTATATTATGTTTTGCAAGAAGATAATGTATTTTTGATGTGACTTTGAAAAAAGTTGGCTTTTCATTCGTAAACCGCAATGTGAGTGCCGTTTCTTTGTGCCAAAAATCGGGCGTGTTTTTTTGCGTGCTTTTGGGGCAGAAAATTTGCAGATGTGAAAAAAATGTTGTACCTTTGTGGTGTTCTTACAAAAGAAAAACACTACTAACTTCAAAACAAAAAAACCATGAAAAACCAAAGCAATTTTATCTCCGATTCATCCGAGGTGATGAACGAGATGCAGGACGCCATCTACCAGGTAGAGGCGTTCCTTAGCGAGAATTATCATCTGCGTCGTAACATTCTGAGTGGCAAGACGGAACTGGCTCCTGTTGGCGATGAACCGAAGTGGGAACCCCTTACGGCAGAACTCTTGAACTCCATTATTCGAAAGGCCAAGAAGGCCGGTATCGGAGGCAAGAAGTCGCCAAGACAGGAGATTGAGGAGTACATCTGTTCCAACGATGTGCCTGCCTTCAATCCCATTCGCGACTATCTGGAGTCGCTTCCAGAATGGGACGGGAAGAATCATGTGGCCGATCTCTTTGGCCGCCTTCCTGGCATCACGACCGAGCAACTCTCTTGGTGCTCTGTCTGGCTGAAGTCGGTCGTAGCGCATTGGATGGGAATGGACCCCTTGCACGGAAACGAGTGTGTGCCCGTCCTCATCGGGCCTCAAGGCTGTGGTAAGAGCACTTTTGCAGTCCGACTTCTGCCAGAACATCTTCGTCCCTACTACCTCGACCACATCAACTTCGGCAACAAGTTCGACTGCGAGATGGCGCTCACCCACAATCTGCTTGTCAATATCGACGAGTTTGCCAATATGGGACCTTCGCAACAAGGGAAACTCAAGCAGACACTCTCGAAAGTGAAGGTTAACGGACGACCTATCTACGGAAAGTCGCAGGAAGACAGAGTCCGCTATGCAAGTTTCCTTGCTACAACCAACGACCCTCATCCTCTCTGCGATACGACAGGAAGTCGTCGTTATCTGTGTCTGAAAATCAAGAAAGGTTCGCTCATCGACAACCTCACGCCCATCAATCATGCCCAGCTTTATGCTCAGGTCTTGCATGAATTACGAGAAGAGAAAATACCGTATTGGTTCAGCAACGATGAGGTTGCTCGCATCCAAGCCGCCAATCTTCCCTTCCTCAGAACCGATGATATGGAGGGACTGTTGCACCAATGTTTCCGTCTGCCAAACGGAGAAGAGGAAGGAACTTGGTTCACTTGCAAGCAGGTCAGCGAAGCGCTCATGAAGGTCTATCCCTCGATGAAAATGGGCAACGCCACCAACATCCGAATCGGTCAAACGCTGAAGTATCTGGGCTGCCAGATGAAACACACATATAAGGGTGCAGCGTATAAGTTGGTTGAAGTTGCAGCATAAATTGCAAAAACACTCGTCACTCGTCAAAGTGACTGATAATGAGGAAGTAAGACCCTGATGAGTATATGATGAGTCATCAGGCACTCATCAGGGTCTATCACATTGAGAATCTTTGCATTAAGGGCTAAACCTGATGAGTGACGAGTGTTTTGCAAAAAAGATTTTTATCCCACAAAGAGAGTTTTCAAACGCAGGCAGGAGCGAAGGCAAACATGGCGTGTTATGATTGCAAACGTGGCACGTGAAGTTGGCCAACGACACACGTGAAGTTTACATTTTAACTGTGTGACGTTTGAAAAATTTCCTAGAGAAGCTTTGGGAGAACAGACACAAGCGATTGGAACGCAGAGAAACGAAATCTATAGGTCATCCTTAGATTATATCAAACCATTTCGTTAAGCTGCATTCGTAATTTACAAAAAACTACCCCGCTTCTGCGAAGCAAACAGGGAGGCGCACTCATAGGAACAGGCGTGATTTGTTCTTTCTTTATGAGTCCGTTTATTTTACTTCTTCTTGATCGTAAACTCCACCTTTTGTATTCCGCGCTTATAAACATTGCAGAGAACAAGGCCGTAGCGCAGCGTTTCGCCTTGTTTCATCGATTGCTGTACGTAGGCCATCTCGCTCTCTGTAAGTATGTTCTTGAAGAGAAAACTGGAATGAGAACTCGGCACAAGGCGTATCTCATCGGCAAGCGGTGAAAGGACGTAGGCGTATGTCGCCATATAGCGGGCACCTGCCTGCCATAGTGGGTGACTCTTGTCGAGAATGTTCTCCAAGTAGATTTGTGCATGTTTGTCAAATTCGGGTGTCAACGTGCCGTCGGCGTATGTCACCTTGCCGTCGGCATCTACCAGATATTCACCACCTTTGGCTATGGCATACTTCTCTACCGGACATTGCTGCTCATACTCTATGTCTGCTTCACTCTTTACTTCTTTCTCCACAGGCCCTGCCACGTTTTCCACTTTCTTGTCGGCGAGGATGCGCACCAGTTCGTAGGTACGGTTGCTGGCATCCTGTGGTGGATTGTCCAAAATAGTGCGCTTCACGCGCAGCACGTATTCATGACCTCTTTCATAAGTGAAGCCCTTGACTTCACTGAAGTACAAGTACTGCCATTGTCCCGGCTCGTCTTCCGTCATCACTTGCATACACTCAATGGGATGCTCTCCCATGCTGTCGAAGAGGTCATACATAACGCCCGGTTCAGCGGAAACATTCATGATAATTTCCTTGGTAATGTCTTTGTCATCATCGTCGCTGCTGCAAGAGGCGAGGGAGAAAGCAGCAAGCATCGCAAAGGCGATTCTCCAAATTTTCATTGTTGTCATTTCTATTATTTCTTTTTTGTTGTCAACATTTCTACTATTATAAACGCTGTGTAGCGGAAAATCCTGCATCTTTGCACGTTAAACTTTCCTAATCGCTGGACATAAAAATGGCGCGAGTCTGATTCTGTGCATTTGTTCCAAGGCATCGCCAAACGCCTACCTACTAATACAAGTCTCAGCTCGCGCCTAAACGCGAACATCAACTTCTATCATCTCGTAGGTTAATATTTTGGCGAATTTTGGAACAAGAATCAAAAAGTCAACGCTTCTTATGTTGTTCTATGTTATATTCTATCCACTCATGTCATTTTAACAGGTTTCTATTATCGTCGTTCTCCAATACACGCATCTGATTGATGGCTATCTGATTGAGCCGTACAAGGCGTTCGCCCTGTGGCACTCTCTCATCAATGAGAACGGCATTGATGTTCTCCATATTTGCCAGGCAAATGAGTTCGTTGATGGAAGCATAGTCACGGATATTTCCCTTCAGTTCAGGATGGGCTTCACGCCATTGCTTGGCCGTCTGTCCAAACATGGCAACATTGAGCACGTCTGCCTCCTCTGCATATATGATACTGGCCTGTGCAGCAGTCACTTCTTCTGGAATCAGGTTCTGTTTGATGGCATCCGTATGAATACGGTAGTTAATCTTCGACAGTTCACGCTTAGCCGTCCATCCAAGTTGCTTTTGCTCCTCGTCTTTCAGCCGTTGGAACTCACGTATCAGATATACCTTGAACTCTGGGCTTATCCACATGGCAAACTCAAAGGCAATGTCCTTGTGGGCGTAAGTGCCACCATAACGCCCTGCCTTTGAGATAATACCGATGGCATTAGTCTTCTCTGTCCACTCTTTGGCAGGTTCAACCCTGCCTGAGATTTAATTATGTCGAATTCGGCACAATTAAAATTCGGATTCATCAACCGCTCCCATATTCCAAGAAACTCTATGGTATTGCGGTTGCGCAGCCAGTTAGAGAAGAAGAACTCACCATCCTTAGCCTTCAACATGTCTGTCAGGCTGATGTAGTCATCTTCGTTCTGCTTAATGACCGTTATCTGCGTATTCTGTACTATTATCTTTGCCATATTGTCTGCCGTATTACAAACTTTGGGCTGCAAAGTTAATCATTTCCCACCAATTATAGGCAACTTGCTATATTAAATAAGGTGAAGACACTAGTTTTTACCTCATTTTTGCCTCAAAGTACCACCTCAATCTTTCTTTTCCCTACCTTTTTGAATCAACTTTGTACCAAAGATTACCTGTCTGGCGACACATAAACATGGGTACGATTGACAGTCAGAAATTCTGTCCATAGTTGACTTTGAATTATTAACCGACCTTG
>CACZBC010000050.1 GCA_902779315.1 uncultured Bacteroidales bacterium
GATGATGGCGGAATCGCTCTTCGTAAGGTACTTCGAACATCGTTGCCTCATCGGAAAGATGGAGAATTGTGTCGCGAACTATGCCGTTCTCACCCGTCATGATGCAATAGATCCAAGCATTGGGAAGGGTTGTGCCGACTTGGAAACGGGCTGGTTTCTCTGCCGACATCACATTGCTTGGCGTGTAAAGCCAAAGGTCGTGCTTGCCGATGAGACGCTTGTCGGTAATGGAGAAGATGGTGAAGCTTGTCTTATAAGATGCCGTATCGCCCTTCACTTCGGCTTTTGCCTTGAGTTCATAATGACCGGATGGAAGGCTTCGGAGCACTTCGGGAATAGTGTCGCGGTTTGCCGGAATGTAGAAGTTCTTCACTTCCTTGCCATCTTGCGAGAGCATGCAAAGCACATCGCCCTCAACTGGCTTATCGTTGCTCGAATAGAGGTCAAAGCGCCACGGCTTGAGTGACTCGCGGTTCTGCTGCTCTGGAACATTTCCCTGCATCCTGAGCGGTACACGAATGCTGCCCTGCTGTGTCTCGCCTTCCATGCTGAGCACATCAACCGAGAGCTGAAGCACCCTACCCCATCGTAAGTCTTCGTTTGTGAGTTCTTTCGAGACGGGAACAGTGATGCTGAACTTGCCTTCTTCATCCGTATAAAGCGTATCGATGTTGTGCTGTTCGCTTGGACTGATGCGCTTCCACCACCAACTTTGCTGCCATTGATAAGAGCCTGTGACTCGAGCATTTGCTACGGGCCATTGGCTGTATGTCAAAGCCTTGCCTGTCAGGGTGATGCTATCAACTGGAAGCGTGATGGCTGGAGCCTCGTCCATCTTGACTTCGAAGGTCGGTCTGCGATACTCTTCGACGCGGAAACTGTGCCAGTTCTGGCCGACACGAAGGCTGTAATGCCCTGGCAAACCTGTCTTGGGCAACTGCAAGCTGTCCTGCAAAGTGCCGAACTCGTCGGTCTTCAAGGTGTGCTTCACAACCTCCTGACCATTTGCGTCTAACAAGGTAAGGTCAAACTCTGCCCCAGCCTCTGCCTTTGGCGCTTGGTCGTGACTCTGGGTATAAGCAATGCCGCCAACATAGACCATTTGCCCTGGACGATAAATGCTGCGGTCGGTATAGATACTAAGATGGTGAGCAAGTTTGTCGTCGTTGTCATAATAAGCACGCCAACCCAAACTTTCCTTATCGAAAGCGTTGTCCTCGCCTTTCGAGAGCTCAACATAGATGTTGTTCCGCTTGCCTTCGTAAGCAATCTCGGCAATGCCGCGCTCGTCGGTCAACTTCTCTTCGAGCAAAGTGTATGTTTGCCTTTCTCTTTGGTAGAAGCCGACCTTCACGCCTTGCTGCGGTTCGCCCGTCATGGCATCCGTCACCATCACACGCTCTTTATTGTCGGGCAAAGCAACGGACATAAAGGTAAGGGCCGACACATCGAACTGGCAAACCTGAGGTTCGTACTTCTCCACCTTTTCTTTCGAAGTGCCATCCAAAACAAAGGCATAGCATCCGAAACCAGAAGAGTGCCACTTCAAGGTGTCTTTCTTTGTTTCGAGGGCTTCCACGCCTTGCATCGGAATGGACAAAGTCTCGACGAGAGTCCCAGCACGTTTCACTTGCTCAGCCTTCGTGCCGTCCTTTTCCTCATCGCTGAACTCGAAGCCTTTTGGCAAACGATAAACGGCGAGGCTTCCCGACTCCATGTTCTTGATTTGGAGGGGGATGTCGTAGTTCTTGTCGGGATAGACCATTTCGTGGAACCTTGCCGAAAGCTTTGGATAACGAAGTTCGGCAATGCGGTTCCGCAACTCGTTTGCTTGCCGACAATTGGGATAGCGCTTCAACGCTGCATTCAGCAGGTCTTCCCTTTCCTGATTTGTCTTGTCGGGCAACCCGGCCTGCGACATATAGACCTCGGTACAAGCATCCAAGTCGGCATATTCGTTGCGAAGCCTCGTCAGTAGTTCTTCCTTATCCTGCTCACCTTTTTCTTCCAGAGAATCCAGCCTGAGCATCAAAGTCGCCTCTCTCAGTCCATGCCTGCGATAGACATTGATAATGTCTTCATAACGAGGCACGCGCTGGTTTCGCCTTTCCTGTTCTGTCAAGTCGCTCACACAAGCCTGCCAAACGAGATGAAGCACATCGCCTCCAAAGATGCCATCGTCCTTGCCTTGCTCTGTCAAAGGCTTTGTGTCGGGCAATTTGACAGCATGAAGCGCCTCCACATCCTGCAAAGCCTGACTGTAGAGCTGGGCTGAATGACGACGGTATTCCTCGTGTGTCCACTCCTGAATACTGTCGGGATGGCTCTTCGTCTTGCTGTCAAAGCTCTGCGAACGCCAAGCATTTCCGATGAGGAGATGCGCCATCGCAGCACGATAGATGGCCTGTGCCGTCGCGTCTTTCTCGCTCAGCATCTCCGTCTTGAGTTCTCGCCAATCGTAGAAGAAACTGTCGGGTGTGATGTCTTCGCGCTTCTGATTCTCTTTCAGGACGGAAGCCAACCTTTGAGCCGCTCTCTGACTGGCCTTGCTTCGCTGCTTGTCGCTTTGCAGCACGCCTTGCCAAACGGCTCGTTGCAGGTCACCCTGGTCGTTGTCATCGGCATATTCCCAATACATCGCACCTCGCAAGCCTTGCTCCTTGATGTAGGCACATTTCATGGCAATCGACCTCGGACTCTCAAAGCCGATGACCAACTCGCCGTCCTCATCAACGAGGAACGATGCCTTCGATGTGTTGCTCCACACCTCTGTCTCTGAGTGCTTGTCGCGGTCGCGATACTTCATATACACGCCGCTCTTGCCCCTGCCGTAGAAAGGCATGCCCAGCACAATCTTCTCATCGGGCACCCCAGCCTTGCGATGCGCTTCCACAGCATCCGAAGCACTGAGCCAGCCCACAATCTTCGAGCGGTAGAGGGCGGAATGATGCTTGGGTGCGTTGCCCATGTCGTAGGCCATGACGTTGACCATATTGAGGTATTGCTGGCAACTCCTGAAGTCGATGTATTGTGCGCTGCCCACGCTTGCCAGGGTGAGCCAGAGCTTCTTTCCCAGAGCCTCTCTTAGGTCGCGCATCAACAGAGTGAAGTTCTCCGTATCGTTTGGCGAGGCGCTGATGCCGGCACTCTTCTGCGTGGGATATTCCCAGTCAATGTCGATGCCGTCCAGCCCCAGCTCATTGCATACTTTGCGACAATCTTTGGCAAAGGCTTTGCGATTCGTTTCGCTCCCAGCCATCTCGCTGAAGCGACCACTGCCCCAGCCACCTACGCTCAGCATGACGAGCAGTTTGGGGTTCTGCTTCTTCAAGGCTACGATGTCGCGAAGCCGTTGTTCGTTGTCGATGCGGACACCGTTGAACCGCTCGTTCACATGTCCGAACGCATAGTTGATGTGCGTCATCACCATCGGATCGGGCATCACCCTAGACCACGACGTCACATACGCCACCACTACCGGTTCTATCTTTTTGGCCTGCCCCAAGCAAGCACAAAGCGACAAGAGTGACAAGAGAACTTTCCTCATTAAACTATGAACTATGGACTATGAATTATGGACTATAAACTAAATCGCTTCCAGCAGTGCTTTCAGGAACGGCCAGAACTTCGCTACCGACGAGATGGAGCAGCGTTCATCTGGCGTGTGGGGGCTGCGGAGTGTGGGACCGAAGCTGACGAGGTCCATGTTGGGATAGACGCCGCCGATGATGCTGCACTCCAAGCCGGCATGACAAACCTCCACCTTGGCCTCTTCGTCAAAGATGTTGCGATAGACCTCCACCATCTTGGCCACGATGGGGCTGTCGAAGTTGGGTTGCCAAGCTCCATAGTTGCCGCCGTATTCGACCTTCATGCCTGCCATCGAGAAGCAGCTCTCCTGCATCTCCTGGATGTACTCCATCATCGTCTCGTTGCTGGAGCGGGCAAGAATCAGGATGCTGGCCCCACCGCCGCCGATGGTGACGATGCCGAGGTTCGAGCTGGTCTCCACAACGGAGGGAATGCTGGGGATGTATCTCAGAACGCCGTCGTGACAAGCCATCAAGGCGTCCACCAAGTTGTCCTGAATCTCTTCGGGAACGCGTCCTGCCGGCATCTCAGTCTCTTCAACAGTCAGGGCGATACCCTCTTCCACACCGCGAAGCTCGTCGGTGAAGACTTGCTGGCAATACTGGGCCAAGTCGCGCAGGTCGTCCAAGTTCTCTTTAGGGACAGAGAGCACTACGGTAGCGGTGCGTGGGATGGCGTTGCGCATATTGCCGCCTTGCCAAGAGCAGAGGCGTGCTTCGTCGTCGGCGATGGCTTGTCGCACAAAGCGAGCCATCAGTTTGTTTGCATTGCCGCGGCCTTCGTTGATTTCCAGTCCGCTATGACCGCCTCGCAGTCCCTTCAGCAGCACCTTCATAGCAATGTCGCCCTCTTCCAGTTCCACTTCCTTATACTGCATCGTAGCGCTGATGTTCACACCTCCAGCCGAGCCTATCACGAACTCGCCCATCGTCTCGTTGTCAATGTTGAGGAGGATGTCGCCTTTCAGCGTGTCGGCCGAGAGGTTGTTCACGCCGTACATGGTCGATTCCTCGTCGGCCGTGATGAGGGCTTCCAGCGGTCCGTGCTTGATGTCCGTGCTCTCCATGACGGCCATGATGGCTGCCACGCCCATGCCGTCGTCGCTGCCCAGCGTCGTACCCTTCGCCTTCACCCAGTCGCCGTCGATGTAGGTCTCGATGGGGTCAGTCTCGAAGTTATGGTTGCTCTCGTCCACCTTCTGCGGCACCATATCCATGTGGGCTTGCAGCACAGCGCACTTGGCGTTCTCGCGGCCTGGAGTGGCAGGTTTGCGCATCACGATGTTGCCGGCGCCATCCTTGAAGGCTTCAATGCCATGCTCCTTTGCCCAATCGAGCAGGAACTGCTGAATCTTGTCGAGGTGTCCGCTAGGACGGGGAACTTGCGTTAGGAGGTAAAAATTCTTCCAAATAATCTGAGGATCAAGGTCCTTAATTGAATTAGCCATATCTTTTGAGTTTAAGTTATTAGTATTTTGCAGAGCAAATTTACGAAAAAAAAGTGAACTACGAATGACGAATTATGATTTATTTAAAGCTTTTCTTATAACTTAACATTACTAGAGGAAAATCATGGCTGTTTGGAGGGGGCCGAGTTCGCGTGTGACGATTGCAATTGTATAGTGTGACGATTGCGATTGTATAGTGTTACGCTGGCCATCGTAAAGGGTTACATCTCGCATCGTGACTGTATGTGTCAGCTTTCACGATACAAAGTTACAACCTTTTCCGAGGACGTTGTCCGCTTTTGTCCGCATCTGTCCGTTTTTCTTCCGCAAAAAGAGATTATTTGTAGTTGTGACAAAATGACACTTGTGACAATGTCACACAAGAGAGGTGCGGGTCCTGCTATCTTATATAATCAAGGAAATAATTACTTATTTATAATATAATATATAGCGTCGCCTTTCCTCTCAAATGACACTGTCATTTTTGTCATTTTGTCACAAACTTCTCGTAATCTCCTTTTTTCCCCCACTGAAGCCGCGATTTCCCATCGTTTTCATGCCAAAAAGAATTGTCTGTCTCAGCACGGAATCCAGAACCCCCGAAAAACCCTTCTCTTTTGCCCAGAATCGCACAAAATACCCCGGAGGTATATTCCTACCTCCGAGGCAAAAACTTGCGCTCTACAGCATCTTAAAAACGAGCCGTTAAAATTCTTTGAATTTTACTTCACGAAATTTGACCTTTTCGTATAGTCTGATGAAGCTTTGGCCCTATCGGTTATCTCCAAGCGCTGAAGTTCGTTATTTTGCTGCGGAAATCGCCTGTCTCCTGCAGGGGGAAGACAAGGGTTCGCATGATTTTGTAGGTGCTCTTCTTGCTGTCGGTACGATGCCCTGTATCAGGCTTGAGGTTCTCCACGAGCCGTCCGTCAGCATAGAGGCTGATGCCCTTGTTGTCGCCCTTCAGCTGGATGGTTTCGCGCTTGCCGGGCTTGCCCTTGTACTTGAATGTGAAGAGGTAACCGTCGCGGCTGAAACCGAGCATGCCCTTGATGGGGTCGGAGAGGTAGAACGTGCTGCGCTCGCTTGTGAAGAGCACGGTGCCGGGCTTCTCCTCTGCCCAGTCGATGGTGAACTCGACGGTATAGGGATAGCCTATTTGCCTAATGTTGAAGATTGAAGATTTAGGATTGAAAATTTGCGTCTTTGGCTTCAGGTCGATATGGTTGACCATGCTCTTGCGGCCTATTTCGTCTGTGAGAGGTCCGTCACTGAGCATGCTGGCAAAACTTGTCCATTCGGCGAAGGCCACGTCAGACGTGTCGCGAAGAGCGTGCCAGCACTTCTCGCTGACGATTTGCATGGCGGGCAAGATGCGGTCGTGGCAGTCACCAACGGAGATGCCGTTCTTGATGAAGTCATTCCACAGCGCAAACATGCCGCCGTCAATGAGCGGGTCTTGATGGTCGAAACGCTTGTTGCGGATGAGTGGGGGCGTCCAGTTCTTGAAGAGCCAACGGGTATTAAGGTAGTCGTTGTAGTAACCCGCTGCGGGCACGATGTAGATGAAGGCATCGGGTATGGAAATCATGTGGAAGCCCTGCTTGTGCATCTCCTCAGGATCAGCGTAACCATTATACCAAAGGCTCATCAGCACCCCATCGGAAGGCACTGGTGTCACGCCTTTTGCATGGGTCAGACTGCCCCAGAAGACGGGTTGCTTGCCGTATTTCTTGACCTCATCGCAGAGGTGGACAATCAGTTCGCGGAAGCGCTCGCAGATGGCAGAGTCCTTGTTGCTGTACTCGTCCGTGCCGATATGAAAGCGCGGGCAAGGGAAGACGGGGTCCGGGCCGCCAAGATACTCGGCATAGAGGCTGTCGAGGAAGGGAATGAGCTCGGGATTCTCGAGGTCGAGGTGCGCGTCGTCGTACTTCTTGGCTGCCAGCGAAGGACGGTAGTGCGTGAAAGCGAGGCTGTGAGCCGGCACATCGAACTCAGGGATAATCTCCACGCCCATCTTCTCGGCATAGCGGATGAGGTCGCGCATCTCCTTCTTCGAGTAACTTCCATCGATAGCGGTCAGGCCGGGGAAGTAGTCGCTCTCCATGCGGAAGGCAGCATAGGTGTCGTCCCAACTGCCCTCGAACTGGTCATTGAATCCATTGTCGTTGAGGTGAAGCTGAAGCGTGTTCATCTTGTAGTACGACATCACATTCACGAGCGAATAGAGGTAACTCAGAGGATAGAACTTGCGTCCGGCATCAATCATGAAGCCGCGAATGGCGTAGTCGGGCTTGTCGGTGATGGTGAGGCAGGGAAGCGTCCCCTTTGTAATCGCGCCGGCATTGTTCTTCGCAAAGTGCGTGTCCTTCATTTGGAGCAACGTCTGTGCTCCCCACAAAGCACCTTGAGGTGTGGTGGCCTGAACGGTGATGCCTTTGGGACTGATAATCAGGCGATAACCTTCATTGCCAAGCTTCTTGTCCGGTTTGATGGAGAGGAAGATGGAAGAGCCTGTGCCCTTCTTCTGCTGAGAGGCTGGGATATTCCACGCTTTCCCCAAGTACTCTGCCACAAATTGCAGCGAAGCGTCATTATATGTGACATTCGTGATGCTCGACACCTCGACGGTGCCTTCTGTTTGTTTCACCTCTTGAGCAGTTGGAATGCAAAGAGGTTGGGCCACGCTTCTGCCCCAAAACAGGACAAAAAGGAGAAAAAGAATTGTTCTTGTTTTCATAGTTGTATATAGTTATAGTTTCTTTCCGCAGATTTGTCCGAGCTTGCAGTACTTGCATGGACTATATTGAGAATTGTCGGTCGTGCAAGTGAAAGGTTTTTCGGGGTTGAAGATGTCCTCGAGGATGTTCTGCAAGCCGTCCTTGAAAGTTTCGGCAAATTGGTTGGCAAAATCATTCACAACAACACCGCCAATCGAAAGCGACGGGTCGTAATCGGGATTGGAAGCCTTGATGGGGAAGAAGAGGATGGGCTTGATGGGCAACGCGGATTCCTTGCTCTCCATCTCTGACAATGCATAGATGAAAGTCTGCAAATAATAGCCTTCGTGTTTCGCTGTAAGACTAATCACATTCTCCATCTTCACGTCTTTAATCTCATGGGAACCGGACTTGTAGTCCACGACACGCAACCTGCCATCCATCTCGTCGATGCGGTCTATTCGGCCGCCGACTTTGAGCCTTAAATCCCGAATCTCGAAGTCAACCGTTCGCTCCTCCTCGGTTCCGATGATGCGGAAAGGCGAATGATGGGTGTCGTAGCGAATAAGCTCTTTCAGATAGCGCAGCAAGACATTGTAAGCGATGAGAGCCGTGCCTTTATAGGTGTTGGCAGCCTCAATCTGCTTCGCATTCGGGAAGCGTTTCCGAATGACGGGCAAACGGTCGAATTCAGTTGTCGGGTTGAACCACGATACATCGAAAGCGGTATGAAGCATCGGTTCCAGTTCCCTCGTGTTGTAAAGCATGTCTGCTGTGATGGTGTCCGTGCCGGAACGCTGCTGAAGCCGTTCGTAGAAGAACTCGGCTGTGTCGTGGAATATGTTGCCGATGATGTCGGCCGAGATGCCCTCTTCGGGGTCGTCTTCACGACGAATCCGCAAAACATTGTTCAGATAGAACTGCATCGGACACTTCATATAAGTGTTTATGGCAGATGGACTTAGCACGATGTGCTCACCTTCCGGAATGTTCTGGTCGTAACGCATTCGCAGGTATTCCATCACTTCGGGTGTCTTCTCGACCGTCAGGAGAGGGACAACTTTTGGCTTGGGGTCGCTCCTCAGCCAAAGCGTCTTGATGGGGATGTCTGTTTCTGCAAGCATTTGCCTCAAGAAACGCGACATTTCGTGCTGTACGCCTTCGTTCGTGCTTTCGTTGTAGATGCAGGTCAAGTGTTTCGGACGACTGACGAGACGATAGAAATAGTAGGCATAGACGGCAATCCGATGCTTTTGCGTCGTCATTCCGAATGCGTCGCGAAGGCTCTCGGGAATGAACGAATTGGCACGCGTATTTCTTGGCAGATTGCCTTCCTCGACCGAAAGCAAAAGGATGTTTTCGAAGTCCAAACACCGCGTTTCCAGCATGCCCATCAACTGCAAGCCCCTGTCGGGTTCGCTATGGAACGGAATCTTTGTGCTCGTCATCATCTGTCGCAGCAAACGCCGAAGTGTACCAGGCAAGATAACAAGCGGATGGGCTTCATTCTGGATGAGGCTGCGAAGCATACAAAGCATCCTGTCGATGCGGAAAACGGTCTCGCTATAGAGTTGCTCGAAGAGGCTTGGCTCCTCGATTTGTGCGTAGTGAAGGGCAATCTGACGAAGTTGAGCAAGCAGGTAATCCAACAGTTTCGTCGTATCTTCGCCTTGATAGGTGAGGCACTCTTCTTCGTCGAGGAGTTCGAAGAGCGGCTGCCTTCGCAAAGTCTGTTCGTAAGGATAGCGGAAGCGCTGTCGTTCAACATCATAGCCGTCAATCTGCAACTTCAGCAATGCCATGATGATACCGTAAACTGGGGTGTCGGCAATGGGGAATCCCATCGTCACGTTCACCTCGTTTTCCGACTCGGGAATGGCATGAAGGACGGGCTGCATCAAGGCTTCGTTGCAAAGGATGATGGCATCTCCCTTCCAAGAATTCGTATATCTTGCAGCAGCGTTGTCTGTGGTGCAGGCGATAAAAGTCACATCTTTGAGGTGGCTGAAGTTGTCGAAAGGTTCAGGTCCGCTAATGGCGTTGGGGAACTTGACGAGGTTCTGCTTCATGAAGTAGCCCGCCTCGTTTTTCCCCTTGTCGTCTTCCGATGGGTTGCAATAGTAGATGTCGTAGTCCCAATAGAAGCGTGCCTTACCTTCTCGCTTGATGAGGCTCATCATGGTTTCCTCTACTTTGTTCAGGACATTGAAACCAGCAAAAACGATGGCTCGTTTGCCTTCAAGAAGCTTCCCGACAAGGCTTTCGTCGGCTTCCATTTGTTCGACGACAAGACGATAGAGTGCACCTTCCCAAAGTTTTCCTTCAGCAAAGAGCCGTTCGCGAAGTTTCGTGTAGATCTCGAACATGTGGTCCCAAGTCTGCAGGAATTTTTCTTGCAGTTTTGTGCTGTTCTGCAGAGAGAAATGGCCGAAGAAGCGTTCCAGAGTTTCGCGTTGATTGGGTTCGAGATAGTCGAGGGTTTTGAGTCGTTCCTGATCGGCTATGTTGGTGAAGATGGCATTGGCATTAGCAAGGTGTTTGTCGATGTCGTCGAAGTCTGCCATCAACACTTCGCCCCAACTCCAAAACTCGTCGAGCGTCTCTGTATAGTCATCTCCAAGCACCTCCTGCATGACGCCATGAAGTTGGCAGATGGTTTCCAAAGGGTCGGCAATCTGGATGTCAGTGAGGCTCTGGAAAAGGTCGTTCATCAGGCAATACTGAGGTGTCCAGACCGGTTTGTCGCTCAAGGCTGCAAGTTCTCGGCTCAGGAACATGCCAGCTCGTTTGCCAGGGAAGACGACCGTGACATCGCGCATATCGTTCGAGAAGTGCGCCAACATATCGGCTGCTATGAGGGAGAGAAAAGAATTCATAACTTACAATTCATTATTATTGCTCGCTCTTAACTGGCATCGGCCCTTTTCCCATGATGTACCAAAGGTAGCCTTGCACATTATGCTGGGGATACATTTGCTTCATGAAGTTCATGTAATCTTTGACTTGGTCGTAATAGAGGCGACTTGGATGCCCGAACTTGTAGTCGATGACGGTAATGTCGTTCCCGTTCATCACAACTCTGTCAGGACGAAGCACTTGGGGCCGTCCTGTTTCTTTATCTATGCCAGCAATGCCGCACTCGTTATAGACGATATTCTCTTTGCTGAACCAAGATGCGACGAGCGGATTGCCGAAGCCTTCTCTGATGCGCGAAGTGATGGCTTCCCAGTCTTCGCCTTCGCCGATGAGGCCTTCCTCGCGGGCTTTGTTCAGCACTTCCTCCAGTTCTCCAACATCGTTGATGAGGCTGAGCACTTCGTGCATCCGTTTGCCTATTTCGCGTTGGGAAAGACGAAGTGGCGTAACTTCCTGCCCTTCTTCCTTCATTTGACGCAAATAGTCTTCTGTCTGATTGCTTTGCTGGAAATAGAGCATCGGATTCCTCGTCACTACTTTCACTTCGACGGCATCTTCCATTCGATGCTCAATGCGGAGGCGATTCTCCTTCTCTTCCTCCTTCTTCGGTTTTATGAGAGGAGTCCCAACTTCGTAGTCAAAGCATTCTTCGTTTGTGTCGTTCTCTTTGTTTCGTAGTGAAAGATAGATGAGTTGGGAAAAAGTGGAGGGCTTATCTGTTATCTTTGTATCTCCACCCCATACATAGAGGTTACATTTGGCTCGCGTGAAAGCCACATAAATTGTGTTTAGCGCATCGACGCGCCGTTCCAGATGTTCCCTCTCATAGGCGGGAGCAAAGACGGATGTCTTTATGCCTTTCGACGGGATGGGTATGGGAAGTGCACCCAGTTCGTTATAGGGAGTCTGATCCGTCTCGCACCAAAGCATGCTGTTTGGTTTGTCTTTCTCGATTTTCCATTCATTACAGAAGGGAAGCAAGACGGTGTGAAAAGCCAGTCCTTTCGATTTGTGAATGGTGAGGATGCGAATTCCTGGAACAGCAGAACCGGGGACAGAACACTTGTAGAGATTCTCGTCCCAAGCTGTCAGGAAGGTCTGAATGTCGGGAGCTATTGCGCTGCGAAGGTGCTTCTGCAGCTCGTCGAAGAAAGTCAGGGTATAGATGTCTTCGTCTTCGATATTGTTGAGTGAGAAGATGCGCCACAGCTTTTCTGCAAGGAGATAGAGCGGCAGTTGCAGCAGTTCTTCGCGTTGCTTTGTGAATTCTTCGGGCAGGACTTGGTCGGCTTTCTGAAGGGCAACGGTTTGGATGGTTGCGTCCTTCTTTCCGAGAACATCGCGAAGGTAGTGCAGCATCAGGTATTTCTCCGAGATGCCGTCTTTGTGATTCTTGTCGATGAGCATTCGCATCGCCGCCACAATCATCTGAACACTTATCGAGGCGCCAAGCATGAAGGCTTCGTCGCTGACGATGGGGATGTCGGGAGCATATTGGCTGAAACCTTCGATGATCGGTTGCGCGAACTTGTTTTCGCGGATGAGGATGGCAATCTTGCTCGGTTCGAGGCCTTCTGTTTGCAGGCATTTCACCTGTTCCACCATGTCCATGATGGTGTTGTCTTCTGCATTGCCCTTGTAAATCTTTATGCGAACGTATCCCAAGCCTTCTTCTTTGTCTTTCTGTTGCTTGACGTCCTCATAGATTGTATCCAGCTTAATGTCGGCATCGGGCTTTATCTGGTCGAGCAGTTTTGCTGCAACGGGGAAGAAGGCGTTGTTGAAGTCGACGATGACTCCATAGCTGCGGAAGTTGGTGTCGAGGGGCTCGGGCTTGATGTTGAAGCGTTGCAAGTCTGGCTCTTTCTCGATGCCGTAGAGGATTTTCCAGTCTCCGTTTCGCCATCGATAGATGCTCTGCTTAATGTCACCCACAAGTAGTCCTTTCCCGCCTGAAGCCAACTTTTCGAAGAGCAGCTTCTTGAAGTTGTTCCATTGCATTCGGCTAGTATCCTGGAACTCGTCAATCATCACATTATTTATAAATGTGCCGATCTTCTCGAAGATGAAGGGCGCATCGCTTCCCTCAATCATTTTGCTGAGCAGGGCTGGTGTGGAACTGAGTGTGAAGCGTCCTGCATCGCCTTCTATTTCGCGAACCTTTTCGTCGATATATTCCAAGAGCCGCAACTGACTGAGGTGGCTAAGGGAGAGTGTTGCGGAGAAATAGTCCTTGAGGTGATTCAGGATTTGTAGGATTCTCTCTCGCAATTCGTTTTCTTCTGCCAGGCTGGCAGTATCCGTCTGGTATTTTTTTAGTAAAAACGTTTTGTCTCCATTGATTTTGTTCCCCATAGCCTTAGATGGCGTTTCGAAATTCTTTGCTGCCAGTTTTCCAAGGTAATTGATGACGTCATTCACGCTACTTATTTTCTCGTAGAGCGGGCCATTTTGTATATCTTGAATCAACTGGTTGGCGGATTTCATCACCTGTTGTTCGGCCACCTGACGGATACTAAACATCTTGGCTTTGAAGTCCTTGATGATGTCGGCATTGCTGATTTTGGCCAGTTCCTCGGCGCTTCTCTGCTGATATTCTTCCTCGAAGATGTTTTCGGCAAAGGACTTCAGCGGTTTCACGATGTCCCATCTGTCGCCGCTATCCAGTTGTTCGCGAACGTAATCCAACACCCAGTTCGCCACTTCGGGCTTCTGGTCCATCGTTTCGATGAGGGCGTCAACGGCGCTGTCTATCACTTCGTCGTGCGAAATTTCGACCTGCAGATTGGCTGCAAGGCCGAGTTCGCGGGCCATATTGCGAAGGATGCTCTGGAAGAACGAGTCGATGGTCTCGACGCGGAAACGCGAGTAGTCGTGCAGAATGGCTGTGAGGGCTTTGCCGGCCTGCAGTCGGACTTGCTCTTCTGTGATGGGGATTTTCGCTTCCTTGAAGCGGTCCATGATGGCTTCCATGTACGACTTCGCATCCTCCAGCCCCATCTTCAGCCCGTAGAGGGTTTCAAGGATGCGGTTCTTCATCTCGGCCGTAGCCTTGTTCGTAAAGGTAACGGCCAAGGTCTTCTCAAACTCCCTCTCAGCACCCTCCTGCAAGAGCCCCATAATGTACTCGACGGCCAAGGTAAATGTCTTGCCCGAACCGGCCGAAGCCTTGTATATGGTGAGAGATTGACTCATGAAGTGTTGTTTTTTCAAGCTTTTGTATGCAAAGATAATAAAAAAAGTTGTAACTTTGCAGCACCAAAGAAGATTTCCTTCCGAAGTTGACGAAAAAAGTAAGGAAACAGCCCGTTTGAACTCTCGAGGCGAGGGTCGCGACAAAACGTCGGCAGTGAAGTTGGCAAACATCACACTAGTAAAATGCAAACGTCACACTAGTAAAATGCAAACGTCACACTAGTAAATCGGCAACGACACTGCCCATCTTTTCCGACATCTTTGCCCTCTTGAGAATCAAGGACTTGCGAAACATAGAACTCTAAAATCTAATCACTAAACTCTAAACTGATAATGTCAGGATATTTAGTAACCGATACGCGAAAGGTGACCACTCACCGACTGATTGAAATGAAGGAGCAGGGACAGCAGATAGCCATGCTCACATCCTACGACTACACGATGGCTCAGATTGTCGACCAGTCTGGCATCGACATCATCCTTGTTGGCGACAGTGCCAGCAATGTGATGGCGGGCAACATGACGACTTTGCCCATCACGCTCGACCAGATGATCTACCATGCCCGCAGCGTGGTTCGAGGTGTGAAGCGCGCCCTCGTCGTTTGCGACATGCCCTTCGGAACCTATCAGGTCAACCCGACTGAAGGTGTGAAGAACGCTATCCGCATCATGCAGGAAAGCGGTTGCGACGCCCTCAAACTCGAGGGTGGAGTGGAGATTCAGGACACCATCCGAGCCATTCTCGATGCCGGCATTCCCGTCATGGGCCATCTCGGCCTCACCCCCCAAAGCATCAACAAGTTCGGCACTTATGCCGTTCGCGCCAAAGAGGAAGCCGAGGCCGAGAAACTCGTCAGCGATGCCAAGCTGCTCAGCGACTTAGGCTGTTTCGCCATCGTCCTGGAAAAGATTCCTGCAGAACTGACGCAGAAAGTCTGCCAGCAAGTCAAAGTGCCCATCATCGGCATTGGCGCAGGCCAGGCTGACGGCCAAGTCCTGGTCGTTCACGACATGCTGGGCATGAACAAAGGCTTCTCGCCCAAGTTCCTCCGCCGCTATGCCGACCTGCAGACCGTCATCACAGATGCCGTAGGCCAATACATAACCGACGTCAAGAACAAGGATTTCCCAAGCGCAGAAGAGTCCTATTAAAAGCTGAAGCAAATGCCGAAGCTGGGCGTGAGCTGATGTATGTTGCGTCGGAAACTGCCCTCTTTCTCCGAAATCAGGTCGGTGAAGTCGTCATCATAGAACTGATAGTGATTGGCCATATCCACAAGGCTGTAGTGCCCGAACTCGTAGTCATAACGGGCACGGGTAAAGTCGTAGTCCAACCCCACACGCCAAACGATGTTTTGCTTCAGGGCGTATGAGAAGGAAATGCCCGTGCCGAACATGAAGCTGCCCTTGCCGTCCAGTTCCAGTTCCTTTACGCGGTCGTAGGTGGCAAAGTCTTCGTCGCTGAGGAACTTGTTGAGTTCGTTCTCCAGATACGTTTCGTTGTCGTCGTCATTGCCCGACCTGTCAGCCCACCACCAGATATCGCCCGACTGACGATGGCCGAAGAGCAGTTTTGCGCCCAAGCTCATCCTCTTGTTCAAGGGAAGTTGGCCATAGACGCCACCCATCACATCGAAACTCGAGAGCTGGTCTTTGTGAGTGGTTGTGTTGTGCCGATAGTTCGCATCGGTCGTTTTGGGGTGCTCGTATTGGCTGGTTTCTGTGTTGTAATGCAATGTGCCGTAGTTCCAGACGTCGTCGATGCCGTTCCATTTTGGCGTGACTGCCGTACTGTTGATGCGCGCCCTCAAACCCAGTCCGACATAGGGATTCAGGAAGTATGCCGCTTCAGCCGCAATGACCGAACTGATGCCGTGTTTGAGCTTGCTTGGGCCGCCTTCGGCAACCAACTCTTCAGGAATGCCTTTGTCCCCCATCATGATGCCCACTCCGGCCTGCAGCGAGAAGAACGAAGGATGCTCGCTCACATCGTTCAGGTCTTCCATCTCTCTGCGCAAAGTGTACTTGTCCTTGAAGATGAGGTCGGAAAGTGCATAACCCAACTCCGTCGAGAGGATGCCTATGCCAGCCCCCATCATCACATCGCTCACCCAATGCCTGTTGTTCATGACGCGAAAAGCGCCGATTCCTGTAGCGACGGCATAGCCGCCCACACTATACCAGAGGCTGCGCGTCAAGCCATACTCTTTATGCAAGATTGTGGCAGCCATGAAAGCCGTTGCTGTGTGACCTGACGGGAAGGAGTTCGAGGTGGAGCCGTCGGGACGCTCTTCTGCTGCGGAATACTTTATGCCATTGACCAAAGCAGCCATAAAGACGGCCGAGAAAGCGTTGCTTGCCAGCAGTCTTCCCCATTGCGAACGGCCTTCGTAACCTGTCGCCTTCAAACCCCAAGTGAGCAGTAATGGCGAGTATTGGATGTAGTCGTCAGCCTTGTTGTGGAAGCCTTCGTTGATGTCGTTGTTGACCTTCCTCACATCTCGCTTTACGGCATGAAGGGCGATGCCAAGCGTCAGGTAAGGCACGCTGGCAAGGGTCATGTCGCGCTTCACGGTCCAATACCTTTCGGGCTTGCCCACATCGACTGCCTCTTCCTGCAATGACATCTTGCCATACATGTTCTGGCACATAATCGAGGCCGGTATGGGCTCTTCCTTGATGTTCAGGTTCGAGCATTCCTGACGGATGCCTTGGAGCGTGGTGGGCAAAGTCCAATGCAGTTCGGGCACTTGCGTGTCGATGGCAAGGGCTTGAAGCGATGCCAACAAGAGGGATAAGAGGGAAAGATATCTCGACATGATGCTAGTTTTTGTGCAAAGATACGAAAAAACTTCAATCTTTAATCTTCTGTCTTCAATGTTTTTCTTATCTTTGCACAGGAATAACTTCAAAACGCACAACAATGAGACATCTCCACCTTCTTTCCCTCACATTGCTCTTGCTTTCCGGTTCGCTATGCCCAACCATGGCCCGTTCGCATTCCCGCAAAGCTGCTAAAGCCGAGATCAAGAATCCCGTCATCGATGCCGATGCTCCCGATCCGTCGGTCATTCGCGTTGGCAAGACCTATTATGCTGCAGCCACTTCGGGCAATAGACGGCAAGCCTATCAGCGCTACCGTTCGAAGGACTTGCGGACTTGGGAGCCGATGGGTTTCATCTTCGATGAGTGGCCCGAATGGACTTGCGGCAGCTTTTGGGCTCCGGAACTTTTCGACCTCAATGGTAAGATTATGTGCTACTATACGGCTCGGCAAAAGAGCGACAGCACCAGTTGTGTCGGAGTGGCTATGGCTGACGGACCGGAAGGTAAGTTCGTCGATTACGGACCGCTTGTCCGCACCACCAACGAAGCCATCGATGCCTTTGTCTTTCGCGATGGAGAGCAGCTCTACATCACTTGGAAGGCTTATGGTCTCGACCCCAGCAAGCGTCCTATCGAACTGCTTTGCCAAAAGTTGAGCGCCGATGGTCTGCACCTCGAAGGCGAGCCATTCATGCTGCTTCGCGACGATGAGCGGCAAGGCATGGAGGGGCAATGTGTGTTCCGTCAAGGCGATTGGTGGTACCTCCTATACAGCATCCGCGATTGCTGTTCGCCAAAGAGCGACTATGCCGTCAGCGTGGCTCGCAGCCATAACATCGAAGGACCTTGGGAGAAGTACGAAGGGAACCCCATCCTGGAAGGAGAACCAGAAGGGGCCGGCTCCATGCAGAGCTGCGGTCATGGCACGATGGTCCGCACACCAAAAGGCGAGATGTACTACCTCTGCCACGCCTACTACTGGAACCGCTACAAAGAGGGTCGCAAAGCCGTCCTCTTCCGCCTCGAAATAGGGAAAGACGGATGGATACATAAAAAGAATGAAAAATGAAAAATGAAAAATTAAGAGTTTAGTGTTCTTTGACTCTTTAGAGCAAAGGCGCGCTTTTAATGCGCGGAAAAGAGTTAAGAGAGAGACTTACTGACCAGACACAATAAGAAAGCCCCCACATCGTGGAGGCTTTCCTTATTTTATAGATAGTCAAGAGTTAACTATGGACTATGAACTATGAACTATGAACTATGAACTATTACACAATGCCCTGTGCCATCATAGCCTTTGCCACCTTCATGAAGCCGGCCACGTTGGCGCCCTTCACATAGTTGACATAGCCGTCGGCTTGTGTGCCGTACTTCACGCAG
>CACZBC010000051.1 GCA_902779315.1 uncultured Bacteroidales bacterium
AATACTTTTGCGCGTGAACATTATTGTGTCTTTACGCAGCCGTTGGGAGTCGGAAGAACAGACACCCTCTGTCTTGCGCAGAAACGGCCCCAGAATCGCACGAAACCCCTCCGACGCACATTCCTGCCTCCGAGGCAAAAACAAGCGCTCTACGGCGCCTTAAAACGAACCGTTAAAATTCTTTGAATTTTACCTTTCCGAAACGGCCACGCAACTAAGCCTTCCCGCACAAATTCCAAAGAGAGAGGCGCTCCCACACGGAAACGCCTCTCTTCTTCTTTCTCTGCTGTCACTTTATCCCCAGCAGCTTGTGCGTCTGCAACGAAAGCGACCACTTGGGGTGCTGCAGGATGTAGGCTATCGTGTCGCGAAGGATGATGCGATTGCGCATCTCGTCGCCCGTATCGAGGGGCTGGAGGTAGAGAAGCCCCCTACTGCTCCCCCTTTGGGGGAGTGACTCGAGGAAACGCTCGGGATCGTCGTCTATTCCTTTATATAATACTTTCAGTTCATCAACATGAAGCCTCCCTCCTTGGGGGGAGGTTTGGAGGGGGGCTCTTTTTGGCGAACAAGTCACCCAATCTATACCTTCGGGAAGGGGCAAAGTCCCGTTCGTCTCCACCTGAATGAAGAAGCCTGCTTCGTGCAGTTTGTCAACTAACGATTGTGTGAGCTGCAAGGCCGGTTCGCCTCCCGTAATGACGATGTGACGGGGCTTCCCGCGGCTCGCCTCCCAGACAATCTCGTCCTCGCTCATCTCCCTGAAGGCCTGATGGTTGGTGTCGCAGAAGGGACACTGCAGGTTGCATCCCGACAGGCGGAGGAAGAAGGCAGGTGTGCCTGTGAAGTGCCCCTCGCCCTGCAGCGAAATGAATGTCTCGTTAACTTTCATAATGAAAATTAAGAAATGATGAAAATAAGAAAATAAGAAGACACCCTACATTTCTTATTCTCTCTCAATTTCTTAATTTCTTATTTTCCAAATTTCTTATTCTCTTATTTTCTTATTCTCTCAATCCTCCTCGTAGGTTGCCATGTTGCCCTCCGTCTCCTGCACATCTACGCGATAGCACTCGGGCAGCTGGTCGCAAATCCACTTGGCGATGTTCTCGGCTGTGGGGTTGCAGGGAAGCACCTCGTTGAGGTTCGCATGGTCCAGCTGCGACTCGATACGCTCCTTGATGAGCTTGAAGTCGACCACCATTCCGTCCTTGTTGAGCTCGCGAGCCTTGCAGTAGACCACAATGGTCCAGTTGTGCCCGTGAAGCTGGCTGCACGAACTGGGATAGGACAGCTCCAGCCGATGGCTGGCAGATATAACCAATCTCTTGCTGATATAATACATAAGCGTTATTTTTTTTGCAAAGGTACAAAAAAGTTCATAGTCCATAGTTCATAGTTCATAGTTTTTTTGTACTTTTGCACCTTGAAAGCACCTAGACAGGTAAAAAGATTGGTTATGAGGAAACTTAATGAACGCGAAATCGCAGCCCTCGAAGCACAGGGTTGCACGGCAGAAGACTGGGACAGCATCCAGGTGGCAGACGACTTCTCTGCCGAATATGTACGGAATACGGAGTTCTATGGCGAGGTCACACTCGGCTCGTTCAACAAGACAATAGAAATCAGCAAGGGATTCGTCAAGCACAGCGGCATCTGTCGCACTACCCTGCGCAACTGTGTCATCGGCAACGACTGTTTCATCGAGGATGTGGCATGCATCAACACCACCCCGGACGCTTCTTTTGGCGAGGGCTGCGTCATTCCAGTCCTCAACGAAGTGGGCGACGGAAATGTCATGATATTCGACGGTCTGAACTCGCAGCTCGCCTCGCTGATGGTCAAATACGAGCAGGACAAGGAGTTCACCGGCATCGTGCGCAAACTCATCCGGAAGAGCATCTCAGATCACAGCCTGGCCGTCACCACCATCGGCAACGATGTGCGCATCACCTCCACCCACGACATCACGAACTGCCACATCAGCGACGGATGCATCATCGACGGGGCCCTACGCCTTCGCGACTGCACGCTGAAGAGCATATCGGGTGCCATCGTCACCATCGGAGTCGGAGTCATCTGTCAGAACTCGGTCATCTACAACGGTTCCAGCATCACCAACGCCAGCAAGCTGGAGAACTGCTTCGTGGGCGAGGCCTGCAAGATAACGGACGGTTTCACGGCCGAGAACAGCCTCTTCTTCGCCAATTGCTACATGAGCAACGGCGAGGCTTGTGCCGCTTTCTGCGGTCCCTTCTCGGCCTCTCACCACAAGAGTTCGCTCCTCATAGGCGGTATGTTCTCCTTCTACAATGCAGGCTCGGGCACGAACTTCTCGAATCATGCCTACAAGATGGGGCCCATGCACTGGGGTGTGCTTGAAAGAGGCACGAAGACTGCCAGCGGAAGCTATGTCCTGCTGCCAGCCAGGATAGGAACCTTCAGCGTCTGCTTCGGCAAACTCATGCACCACCCGGACACGCACAAACTGCCCTTCTCGTACCTCATCGCCTACGGCGACGACATGTACCTCGTGCCAGGCCGGAACCTCACCACTGTAGGCCTCTATCGCGACATACGCAAATGGCCGAAACGCGACAAGCGACACGACCGCGGCAAGAACTCCATCGTCAACTTCGACTGGCTCTCCCCCTTCTCTGTCGGCGGCATAATGGTGGCAAAAAGAACGCTCGAATTGCTTCAGGAAGCATCCGGAGACGTCGCCACATACAACTTCCACGACTATGTCATCAAGAACTCGTCGCTCAAGAAAGGCATCAAATACTACGACATCGCCCTCAGAATCTACATGGGAGCAGTCATGAAACGACATCGCCTGGAACGCCCCGCATCGTCTGTCGGCACAGGGAAATGGAGCGACCTGAGCGGCTTGCTCATCCCCCTGAGCGAGGAACAACGCATCGTCGCAGCCATAAAGGACGGCTCGCTTGGCACCATCCACGACATCCGCGAAGAGTTTGTTCGCGCTAACGATAACTATGCCGAATACAGATGGGCCTGGAGCTATCGGCTCATCTGCGAATACTATGGCATTGACGAAATAACGGAGGAGACTGCAAAACGCGTTCACGAGGACTATGTGACGGCCCGTCGCGCCTGGATTGCAGAGATACGAAAGGATGCGCTAAAGGAGTTCGAGCTTGGCGACATTGACCAGAGCGTTCTCGACGACTTCATGGCTCAGCTCGACCAGGAGACGGACTGGGAGAACCTGAGGTACGACATGTAGTCGCAACCTATCTTTTCCTCAATTCCCAGAAAGCTATTGCAGCGGCATTCCCCACATTCAGGCTGTCCACGCCATGATGCATGGGAATCTTCACGACAAGGTCCGAGGCATCGATAATGGCTTCGGGCAAGCCGTCGCCTTCTGTCCCCATGATGAGGGCCAGGCGTTCTGTCTGCTTGAGCTGCTGGTCATCAATGTTGACATCGTCCTTCCTGAGCGCCATCGCAGCTGTCGTGAAGCCCATATCTCTCAGCTTGTGCACAGTTCCGGCAGGTGTTCCGTCTTCTGCATCGAGCCAAGTCCAAGGCACGAGGAAAACGCTCCCCATCGAGACGCGGACAGCCCTGCGATTCAACGGGTCACACGAATCGCGCGTCATCAGCAGGGCATCTATGCCGAGAGCTGCTGCTGAACGGAAGATAGCGCCCACATTTGTCGTATCGCAGACACCATGAAGGACAACAATCCGGCGAGCCTCCTTGCACACCTCTTCGGGGGAAAGCGGCTTCGGTCTGCGCATGGCACAAAGCACGCCACGAGTCAGAGTGTAGCCCGTCAGCTGTGCCAAGAGTTCCCGACTGCCTGTATAGACGGGCATATCCTCAGGACATCTTTCTATTATACCACTCGCATCCCCCTGGATATGCTTTTGTTCACAAAGCAAGGAGACTGGCTCGAAACCTGCATCCAGAGCGACATTGATGACTTTTGGGCTTTCAGCAATGAAGAGTCCTTTCTCCGGTTCGAGTCTGTTGCGCAGCTGGGCTTCCGTTAGCGTACTGTATGCCTCAAGCTCCGGGGCTTCCAAAGAGGTTATTTCCTTCAGCTTCATCTCTTGAATACCTTCTTTCCATTAACGATAAAGATGCCCTGACGAAGGTCACGACCTGTGACGCGACGGCCCTGCAGGTCAAAGACGCCCTCCACCTTGGGCTTTTCCTCAGCCACAAATGACACGCCATCCGGATCGTAAACCACAAAGCGGAAAGTGACGATGGGACTCCACTCTCCCTCGACATTGCAGATGGCGCGAAGAGTCAGGGTGTCCGAAAGGGCGATTCCAGCATTCTCCTCGAGTATGTTTACCCCTTCTGAATAGGTTTTTGCCGTAGGGGAAAGGGCTCCGGCATCATTCTTGAACCAGCTGACAGGAGCGGAACCGTCGAGGGTATAATATATGTTCGAGCCCATCATGGTCAGTCTGCTCTCCGTCGAGAGAGGCTGAACCTCGTAGCCGATTTCTGTGTCGTCCACGAAAACGGCTGGGGCTTCCGCCTTTGGGAACCAGCCTTTGTTGCGAAGTTGCTGGATGAAAGTGGCTGTCCTGGAAGGGAAATACTGCTGCAACAGGCGGTTTCGCTCTGTCGCATAGGCTCCATCGGGCTTGTAGAGAGTGCCTTGGGAAGAATAGGGATGAATGTCCCGACGATAGTCTCCCCATCGCGCAGACTCGTCCCACAAAGCCAGACGGATGACATTGTAGAGGCTGTCCCAAGTGGCTTGGGCAGATTCGGGGGTCAGAGGGCCGCCATGAGTGAGAGCCCGTTGAGCTTCTTCGTGGAAATGGTGGGCAAAGATGCCCTGCTTCATCAGTCGGTTAAAGAATCCTGTAGGGCAGCCGCGATTGTTCTTCGAGGTCACGTTCTCTGTGGGCGAGACAAGGACATTTTCCGAATCCCAGCAGATGAACCGGAAGCCGTTGTCCGCCCAGAAACGGTTCCTGTAAGCGTACCAGTTGTGATGGTCCCAGTCTGTATTGCCTCCATAAAGGTTGATGAGCATAAAGTGGATGTAGTTGTCCACATCCAGGAAAGGCGGATACTTCACGTTTGGTTTGCCGTCGCTGCCACATCCGACGAGGTGCATGTAGCTGGAATGGTTGGGAAGTTCGTAGATGAGGTCAGCCATATGGTTCCACGCATCTATGGTTCCGTAGGTGGGAATGGCGGTATGATTCTGTCCGTTTGTGTCTTCCACTTCAGTCACATCCCATTCCTCTTCGACGGAATCAAAGTGTTGGGCACAGAAATCATCGCTCACACGCTCGCAGAGATTGTACATCCCCCAGTAGAGTCCGTTGAGAAAAAGGTGGACATACTGCCCTTTGCTGATAGGGTCACCCATTTTCGCCTGCGTCTCTCGCGTCCAAATATCGCGGATGTATTGTGCCTTGTTGCGCTGGGAATTGTCCCAATGTTGCCAGGAATAGCCGAAGAAAGTACGCAGGACGAGTGCGTTGAAGCGCTTCGGACCTTGCTCTCCAAAGACGGGATACTTGAGCTTCTTGGGTCCGTATTCGCTCTTGAAATGCAGACGGAAAGCGTGTTTCGGATTCTTTTCAGGCAGCCTTCCGTGTCCTCCATGCAGTTTCAGGCAACAATCTATCGTGAGGTCATGATTGTCCGAACCTCCTATCATCTCGAACGAGACTGGTCTCTCCCACCCTCTTCCAGTTCCATCTCCCACAGGACAACCTGTGAAAATGTAGATGCCGCCCGTCTTTTCATCTGCTTCCCTGTTGAAAAGATTGCCTCTGTCTGTGACGAGAGAGACGATGGGAAGCGTCAGGAGGCCTTCTGTGACATAGGTGGAATAGGTCTTGTTGCCCGTTATCTCAGGGTCCATCTCGTAGTCGGCGATTGCAGTTCCCGAGATTTGGCAGTACTTTCCCCAGTATCTGGGATATCCGAAAGGGCTATTCCCCTGAGTCAGAAGGCTTTGAGGAAAGATATAGGAGGCAGTTGCGACTTCGCTCCAGACTGTATCGCTCACCAAAACCGCCGAGCGAATGACGGAAGTGGAACTGATGTTGAGCGAGCCGTCATAGAGTTGTCCATTCACCCTCGGGTCGCTTCCGTCGTCCGTATAATAGACGACAGCATTCGACACGGGCGAACTTATCGAGAGGTAGAACCTTTCGTTGTATATGCCATGAGGCATACTGAACCGAGGAGCCTCAGCATAAGTGAGTCCCCAAGCCAGCAAGCCCGGCAACATACTGAATAGTATCCTTTTCCTCATCGCTCGTTATGATTGCAAACGTCACACTAGTAAATCCCAAACGTCACACTAGTAAAATGCAAACGTCACACTAGTAAAATGCAAACGTCACACTAGTAAATCGCAAACGTCACTGGGGTCGTTTATCTGTCTTCCGGCATACTCTTTCCAGTCAGGAGTGTTCCGTCGTTTGCCAAGCCCTCTGCTCTGACACTCAGGTGTGTCTGCTTGCCGTTACTGAAGAAGCGGAACTCGGCCTTTCCGGCATCATCGAGCTTGAGATCCGGGTTCCAATAAAGGGTGCGACGATAGTCTTTCACTTCGGGCAAAGGCTTGTTCGAGTAGTCGGGCTGGTAGAACTCCTCCGGAGCGGAATAGCCTGGGAGAACATATCTGCGGTCTCGGGAAGTGGCGCGTTGGGTGCCGGCCTCATCAATGAGGTGCAGGTCGACAGTAACCGTGGGAATGTCTTCTCCGTCGTAGAGCGAATTGCCTTCGCGTCGAGGACTGTAGTCCGTGTAGATATAGACCTTTCCGAGGTTCTTCAGGAGGTTGTATTTCTCCTTCTTGGAAGGCGGGATGTTGGCAGTCTCGACAGAGACACCTGCTGCGGGATCCAGGGCACCATGTTCGCCATTTATCTGGAGGCGTTGGAGCGTATTGGCCGACATATTGGATTCGCGCTTGCCGTCGATGCGGAGCTCCAGGTCGTAATCGCGCGAGAGATTCATGTCGCCAATATAAGTCCTGGAAACGTCGCGAACGAAACGGTTCTGCCCATAGAAGATTCCAGGACAGAAACCTGCGTCGCAAGTCTCGTTGAAAGCTTTGTAGGCATCAATCACATAAGCCGGTTTTGTGGGGTCGAACCTGCCCAAGCGGGCCCGTTTCACGCTGACCGTTATCTCGTCGAGCATGCGAGAGCCGTCCATCACCCACTCTGGAGCAATGACAGAACCCTTGGGCGCCTCGGCCAAATGACATTGGTACCAGTCGTAGGGCTTGACGAAACGAGGATAGAAGGGACGCAGACGCACATAGAACTCAGGATAGTTGAGCTTGTCGTTCCGGTCCGTTCCAGGCAACTCCCAAATGTAGGGTTTGCCCTTCTTCCACTTCGTACTGTCGCTGGCTGCGAGGTGGAAGATGCAACCTTCGTAGAAGCGAGGCGAAGGAATGGAGAAAGCCTGATTCTCTGTCATCATCTCTCCGCTGACATATTGCTCGGCTCCCGGTTTCGAGAAACCTGCTCTGACAAGGAGCTCTGTATTCAGCTTGCCCTCGTTCTGCATGCGTTGGAGCAGCTGGTCCGATTGGACAGGAACCAGTCTGCCAGTCGTTTCAGAGAGGGTTCTGGAGGATGTCACACTGCCGGCATCAGTCGCTTCCCTCGTTTCGTAGTCCTCGTTTGTGGCCGTTTCCTGCTCTTGGGCCAGAATGTCGCTCACCTCGGTATTGGCATCTGCATTGACGGAAGTAAAGTTGTCAGCATACATCGACTCCTGCTCCTGTGCCATATACTTGTTGACCTCTCCCACCAGAAGGGGAGTCTGCTCTGGTTTGTGGTTCAGGACAAACGCTCCGGGACTGGTCATAGTGTGCCAATCGTAACGACGCCAACCTTGAATCATCAGCAAGAGGTCGAGGGCGCGATTGTGTTCCTCGTCGTCCTTCTCGAAGAAGTAGCCGGGATTCTCCACAAAGCCCCGTATCTCGCTTGCCAAAAGCATTTCGGTCATGATGTTCCCATTGTCGTAGAGGTACTCGGAATGGGTGGCGTCACAGACAGACACGCTGACCGAAGTCCCGGGTTTCCCGCCTTCGACGGCAAGGCTGACAGGAGCGAAAGGTTCTGCCGGGTCTTTCGTCAAACCATTGATGTGCAGGTTGTTGGGGACAAGGTCATCTTTCTTGCAGAAGAAAAGACGGTCGGCATAGACGCGTCCCACATTATTATATATGGTGACTTGACAGACTCCAGTCTTCAGTTTCGCTTCGTCGATAGTGACGGAAGAACTTCCGCTGGGAATAGTCTGGAAGTCGAGCATCACGCCATCGTGCATTACTGTCATTCCGAGAGGCTCGTTTGCGGCACTTCCCACAGCTGCGATGTCGACTGTCGTCTTTCCGCTTTCGCGTTTTACCTGGATGGCACAACCATCCGTTTCAGCGCTCGGCAGGCTTTCCTTGGCTGTTCCCTTCTTGCCCGTATAGGTCACGCTATAGCTCTTTCCACTTTGAGGCGTAAAGGTGAACGAACCACGACCTCGCTGCTCGACATCCGTTTCCGCTACCACTTTGCTCTGTCCCTCAGTCACCACGACTTTGCCTTCCAGATGCAAGCCCTCGTTGCTCGTCACCTCGAAAGCCACCCTGTTGGGCACTCCGGCCACCAGGTTCCCACCTTCTGGAAAGAGCTGCAGCTTGGGTTTGGGCGAAGTCTCGTCCACTTTCGATTGGCGGCGAAGGGGACGCAAGGTCATTTCGTGATAGTAGTCGCCAGGTTCCTTCGGTTTGTCGAAGACGGGAAAGACGCGACTGTACAGTTTCTCGTAGTCCGTATAATACTCCTTCGCCATCCTCTTGTTGAAGAACCATTGCTCGGAGACAATGTTGTGGGCATGTTCCGTGATGCCCCAATTGAGCTGCCAGCGCGTATAGGCTCGCAACTCATAGTATCCGCCATAGAGCGTATCCTGCAGGACAAAGCTGCCATGCATCTGTCCGTTCTGGAGCTCGAGTATCTGGCGTTCCACGAGATAGCCGTCCTGATTCAGCAATTCCGCATAGAGAACTCCACTCAACCGGCTGGGCGCCCCAGTATCGCTGCGACGCACATAGGCCTTGTAGTAGATGGTGTCTCCAAGGAAATAACACGTGTTGTCGGTATGGACGAAGACCTGTTCCTGAGGAATCGTCTTGCCGAAGGTTTCAAGGCGCTGTGCCCATCCTTCGAGCGTGGTTGGTGTCTGCTGCGCAAAAGCACAAATGACACACAACAAACAACTGGCTATAAAGAGTGACTTTTTCATATCCCATTAACCTTTTTACCGTTATGGCATTGCAAAAATACAAAATTATTTTGAACTATGAACATTTTTCGTTATTTTTGCAAGCAAAATCATTCAATAACAAACTCACAACTATGAACTTCGAACAACTGAACAACATTGTCGGCCGTTTTGCCTACGAAGGAACAATCAGCGAGATAAAGCCCTTGGGCGAAGGTCTCATCAACGACACTTACAAAGTGAAGAATGCCGAACCGGGCAAGCCGGATTATGTGCTGCAACGTGTCAATCACGTCGTTTTCCCCGATGTCGATATGGTGATGCGCAACATCGATGCCGTCACTTCGCACATCCGCAAGAAACTTGTAGAGCAAGGCGCTACGGACATTGACCGCCGAGTCCTTCGCTTCATCCCTGCAAAGGACAGCGACAAGCTCTACACCATCATGGACGACGGCACTTATTGGCGACTGATGGTCTTCATCAACGACGCCATCACGAAGCAGGCTGTCGACCCGGAAAGCAGCCGTGCTGCAGGCCGTGCCTTCGGTAACTTCCAGGCCATGCTTGCCGACATTCCCGTACAACTGGGCGAGACCATCAAGGACTTCCACAACATGGAGTTCCGCCTCGAGCAGTTGCGGGACGTCATCCAGCGCGATCCTGCCGGTCGTGTGAAGGAAGAGCGCGTCCAGAACATGCTTGCCGAAATAGAGAAACGGGCCGACGAGATGTGCAAGGCCGAACGGATGGGCCGCGAAGGCACCCTGCCGAAACGCGTTTGCCATTGCGACACGAAGGTGAACAACATGATGTTCGACAAGCAGGACAACGTGCTCTGCGTCATCGACCTCGACACCGTGATGCCCAACTTCATCTTCTCCGACTACGGAGATTTCCTCCGCACCGCTGCCAACGAGGTCGCCGAGGACTGTCCCGAGATGGACAAGGTGCAGTTCCGCATGGACATCTTCAAGGCCTTCACCGAGGGTTACCTCGAGAGCGCAAAGAGTTTCCTCCTGCCTGTCGAGATTGAGAACCTGCCCTACGCCACAGCCCTCTTCCCCTACATGCAGTGTGTCCGCTTCCTTTGGGACTACCTGAGTGGCGACAAGTACTGGAAATGCCAGTATCCCGACCACAACTTCGTCCGCGCTAACAACCAGCTGCACCTCCTCCTAAGCATCGAGAAGAGCTATCCCGAGATGCAAGCATTTATAGCCGGTTGCCTGAAATAGGAACAACGGAACCCTTCATAAACAACGAAGCCCCTCTCCGAACAAGGAAAGGGGCTTTATTTTGCTTGACCCTAAGCAGGACTCCGAGCTTGCTCGCCTGCTCCGCGACTATAATCGCGCCTTGGTGCTAGAGCATCCTAGAATACCTACGGAGCGCAAGAAGCAGTAAGCAGTAAGCAGTAAACTACCCTACCAGATATCTTCAGGCGTCTCGGGGTTGTCGTAGACTTCCTTCGGGCACCATTCCAGGTAGTCCACAAAGAGCTGCTTGGTCGTGTAGTCGGGCTGCACGGTCTTGAAGCGCATATAGTATTGCACATCCGGCGACATGCTTTCGCGCACCACAATACGGCGTGTGGCACCTGCATTCATGCGGTTCGTCTCACGGCCGCCGGCACTGGCCACGATGTATTCCGGGCCTTTCAGGAAGCCGTTGTTACGCATCTTCTTGTCGACCTCGGCATTGTAGTCGTCGTCGTCCGTATCGACCTCCCAGCCAAGCATGTTGCCCTGGCTGTTACCGCCCAACTGCATGTTGACGGGAATGCCTTGAGCCACGAGCTGGTCTTTGCGCGGTCCCCAATAAACCTGACAGATGCCTCGAGTGCCGCTATAGGTGGAAACACCCATGCGGATTTCATAGACGCCGAACTTTGGTACGGGAGGCAGCGTGATGGTAATGTCGTAGACGCCTTCAGCCAGCAGCTCGTCGCCCTGATAGTTTGGCCAGCTCTGGTCGCGGCCGCTCAGCAGCATGAAGTGCGTCTGCTTGCTGTTGACGGTAGCGTTCTCGAAGTACTGCTTGTCCGGATCGCTCGAGAAGTACCAGATGGCATCGGTCTGGCTGACCAGTCGCATGTCGTTGTTCATAGCCTCGGGTTGCAGTTCCCATGCATCGTAGCGCAGTCGCTGCTTTGCCAGTTGGTTGCGGACATTCTCGGTATAGGCGATGGGTTCGTGTATGGGATAGATGATGGCATTGATGAGTTTCACGATGCCCGACGTTTCGTCCGTCCTGATTTCTACGCCCAGGTTCTCCTCGGCACATTCGCTTTCGTGATAGTCTTCACGGCGTCCTTTGTTCAGTTTGGGGAAGCGGTTCAGGTACGGGCCCTGGCTTTCGGCACTTTCCCAAATGCGGAGCAGACGGCGCTTGCCGAACGTCACATAGTGTGCCCAGACGGGAACTGTGGGCGCGGCGTTCCTCAGCTTGTAGTTGTAGCCCTTCTCGTTGTAGTGGAGCGCCAGCTTGTCGACGGGAATACGCTGTGGCAGGAGGTGGTAGGTGACGAACTGGTTGAGCAGGTTGTTCTCGTTCCTGTAGTCGTCGTCGTTCACGGCATCGGGATAGAAGTTCTTGTTCTCGAGCCAAGCTATCACGTCCTCCTTCGTGATGTCTCTGCGGTCCTTGCCCAGTTCGGCTTCCCAGAAGTCGTCGGTTTCAGCGAAGAGGGTGAAGCCGTACTTGCGGTGTTCGGGAGCCGGGATTTCCCAGCCGCGCAGCTGCCACTTGAAGCTTGGGAAGGCGCCGGTCTTGTAGAGCACCTCGTAGCGCTCGTCGCGCACCTTGGTCAGGGTGTCTATCAGACCGCAGGTCTCTATCAGGTTTGCCATCACGCTGAGGCCCGATTCGTAGTCGAAGGCATACTTGTGGAGCGTGCTGCCCAGCGTCTCGTTGCTCGGATTGATGACGTAACCCAGCTGATGGATATAGCCGTTGATGGCCTCGATGTCGCGGTTTGTCTTCGAGACGGGACAGATGCCGTCGATGCTCATGCTGTCCAAGTCCTGCTTGTAGTAGGTGACACTGATTTTGCGGTCGGCCATCGTGTTGATGGCGAACTCCTCGTTTGTCTTGGGGAACTCGGCCGAGATGTAGGTCCGCTCCTGTTTCGTGCCGTCCAGGATGCTGTTGAGCACAATCACGGCGCGCACACTGTCCTTGGCCCTCTCGGACGGGAAGGCGTCCCAGCTTGCCTCGGGGATGATGCCCTTGATGGCCAGCGAGTCGAGGTACATCTGAATGGCGTCGTTGGTGGGGGCGAAGCAAGTGTAGTAGCCGTAGGCCGTCATGAGCTGGTATACGGTAGTCTTGCTCACGTCGCTGACGGGCTGTTCCTTGAGCAGGCGCACATATTCGCTGAATTGCGCGTGGTCGTCCAGATAGCTGGCTATGGTACGTTCGGTGAAGACGTATCGGGCCGACGTATCTATATCCTCATGACAGGCGGTCAGCAGTGTGACGACCCCCAAACAAAGCCAAATCCATTTACGTTGCAGCATATTATGTTTCAATTTTAGTTCTAAATTCGTATTCGGTTACCCCTTTCGGGCAGAGTACGCCTGATAAGACTCGAACTTACACGCCTCTCGGCACCAGATCCTAAGTCTGGCGTGTCTACCAATTCCACCACAAGCGCATGATGTCGCCACAAAGTTACACTTTTTTAACCAAACAGCAAAGAAAAGGCAGAAAAATTTGTTAATAATCCTTAACTTCGCATAACATTTTACTTTTCCCGACGTTATAGAGGTGTATGGAGCACACAGAGTTCGAACGTTTGGCACCCATTCTGCGCGCTAAGGCGAAACAAATCGGCCTGAGTTTCTTCAAAGAGGAAGAGGCGGCCGAGGATGTTGCGCAGGAGACCATCATAAGCCTTTGGAAGGCTTGGGGCACTTTGTCCTCGCCTTTGGAGGCTGAGAGGATGGCCATCAGAATAGCCAAACACGAGTGCGTGAATGTGTGGAGAAGGGAGCAGCGGCGACCTCATTCTTCGCTTCTGGCCAGTCACGAAACGACTCTTCCTGCTTCGAACGAAGACCAATCTTTCGAAGAGAACGAACTCACGGAAGCCCTACAGAATGCCACACAAACGCTTCGAAAGTCAGAACAACGTCTTTGGCGGATGTTTGCAGAAGCACAAATGGAGACACACGAAATAGCGATTGCGACTGGAATTAACGTCAGGACAGTCAGTTCGATGTTGAGTCATGCACGCAAACATATATATAATGTATTAAAAGAAGGAGGATACATTGATGGATAAAAAACTACTCATAGACGAATACTTGCAAGGGAAGCACCCAATAGAGCAGGAGAAGTGGGAACTGCCGACTGAAAACGAGCTGGACCGCGACGAGGCGCTCTTCGACGCCCTGCTTGCCGAAAGGAAGAAAGGCTCTCGTTTCACGAAGTCGATGGGAAGAGCGCTCTTGGCCATAGCCGCAGTTCTCATCGCAGCCATCGCGCTCTTCACCTGGTGGAACTTCAAGCCTCAGCAACCCACGCAACTCGCTGAAAAGACAGAAGAACCTGTCGAGCAGAAAGACGCGTCTAAGGTCATCGAAAAACGTGACGTAGTTAAAACGCAAACGTCAAACGTGACGATTGCAAACGTCAAACGTGACAATCGCAAACGTCAAACGTCACGTTTGGAATCATCCCAGCCGACAATTGCCGACAAAGTACAAACCGCGAGCGAAACGCCTGTTCTGACGAATACGGCAGACAGTCTCTACTACTACCTCACCCTGCTCGAGAACCAGATGGGCGACTGCCGAGACAGCACCTGCCTGGCTGAGCTGACGGACCTCATGCGAGCCGACGAACGCATCAAGGACTTGGTGAACAAGATTATCAACAAGCAAGTGGAGACTGCCTACAAAGAGGAATACCTCGTAGACACCACAACAAGATACATCCCATTATGAATTAAAAACGGAAGTTAAAAAGGAAGTAATAGGAAGAAGTTAAAGTGGAAGTTAAGCACTTCGTGCTGGACGTCACCATATTCTGCTGCCCAAACTATCGTCCTCTTTAACTTCCATGAGCGAAGCGAATTAACTTCATTCCATAACTCCCCATTTAACTTCATAAAACAAAAAACTATGAAAAGAATCACACAACTCAGCATCCTGCTCGTTTGCATGTTCATGGCTTTGCCAATCAAAGCACAATCCATATCAGGAGATGATATTCAAGATGCCATCAAACAGTTTTTTAAGAACAGAAATGCAAAGATAACGCACGGCTCATACGACTTATCGATAGATGATTATTCTGACCTTCCAAAGGACAGCATCATGTTTGCGCAGTTTACATGCAAAGATGAAAAGCCCCTGAAAAGACTCGTTAAAGCTTTCGAAGACGGCGAGGAATATGCTGAACTCTATCGGAGTTACTTGAGGAGAGGCAATAGAATGGAACGTGCCCTTAAAGCAACTATTGGGCCGAAGGGAATGGGAGAGAATTGTTACTCCGCGTTAGATAACTACCAGAACACGAGAGTTATCGTATATGCTAGAGGTGCTGACGGAATCCAGGAAGGTTTCGTCCTGTCATGGGACGATTTGTCTAAAGGAGAGAAAAAGGGCTTTGTTCTCCAATATCTCGGTTACGATATGGAAATCGTAACGCTTGAAATGGGAGAAAACCGCATCACGATGGATAGCGTCCGCACGGCCATCAAGGTTGGCGAAACAGTAAGGAACAATCCGAAGCAGGAAATCGACACGACTTATATTGACGGCAAGTGGGCTGTCAGCGCGAAATATCATCGGAATGTCTTGCGTGCGATGGATCATGTAAGCGATTATTATGACGGCTTCCCAAGCCTGAGCAATAAGATTAATGAGCTTGTGGAACTCAGTAAAGAAGCAAGCTACATGCAAATGGCCTCGATTGGTTTCGCCTTGAAGCGTGAGGCTTCACGTTACGAAAGACTCCTCACGCCCGAAGAATTCGCTTTAATTTGGAAGGGACTCTACGATATGGAGACCAAAGCAAAGCGCTGCGACCCCCAGATACAAGACTATTTCAAGGCTTCGGAAAGCATTCTCAAGGACAAGGTCAACGAGTCTGTCCGGCTGGAATACCACGACACGAAGCGTCATCAGTTCTTGCGCGACATCGGTTTCACCGTGACGAGAAACGACGGCGGACGTTGGTACTATGCCGTTTCGGGCAAGCACTATACGGGCAATCCCGAGTTGGAGTACCTCGATGCCTGTGCTGACGAGGACGGCGTACTGAGATACACGGCCGAACACAAAGAGACGAACCTCAAGCCGGGCATCTACAGACTGACTGCCGCAGGTCGAACTTCGAATCATGGCAAAACGGGAGCCTTCATCTTTGCAAAGGCTGAAAACCTGTTCTTGAAAGAGATTCCCGCCTGCGACGACCGCGGAGGCGACATCTGGTGGAATGCTGCGGTTCGAGTGAAGGTAGCAAACGACAGGGGAGAACAAATCTCACCCAACGACGTTCGAATCGCTTTGGCAAACGGCGGAATGGGCTACGGCTGGAGCAAAATCGTGATAGACGGCATCGTTGTCCGCGACGGAAAAGTCACTTATGGCGTTTCCTGCGACAAGGACCTTACAGGCCATCAATTCACGGGGCGTTGGCTCTCAGCCGTCGATTTCAAGCTCGAAAGGGTTGGAGAACTGCCAGCAAATGAACAATGAAAACAGTTAGTTTAGTTTTAAAAGTTAATAAAAGGCGCCATCCTGCTGCTGCGTCGCGAGATGCGGCAGCAGATTCCTGTCGCTTTAACAAGCATCTGCCTTTGCTCCTACATGAAGGAGCAATTGATTCTACATGTAGGAGCAATCAACTTAACAGCACATCTCTGGCAACAAGACTAATGAAATAAGACAATGAAAAAGGTAATCTCAATCATGATAGCTGCACTCATGAGTGCGGCATCCGTGGCTCAGGTAAAGGTGAGCCACTCCTCAGTAAACCCCAAAATGAGCGAACTCTTCGAAGAGCTCACGCGGCTCGGCAGAGCGCCAATGGTCACAAAGCGAGGCGGAATGGGGCAATGGGGCAATCCTCCGCAGCTGAACTATTCCGTCCGGCTTTGGTTCAGACCCGATTTGTGGTATTCCAGACGGCGAAAGGAAGAGCCGCGTGTCCTGGACAGCTTGCTTCGGGCAGAGAAGACGAGCTTCGAGAAGCAGGTGAAAGCCATCCGTCGCACCCTCGACAAACTGGCGAAAGAGGCTCAGGAAAAGTACCTCTACGATAACCAGAAAAGCGGAAAGGACACCATCTACTACGCCCTGAACCTCAGCCACGACACCACAAGGGTCTATAAGCTGCAGGAGGGCAACCACACTTTCTACAATTCCGACGAGTTCCTCGACTTCGTCCTCGAATCAGCCAAGCAGGAAGGTACCTTCGAGGGACACCTCAGCTATACCGTCTCTCTGCCTCGCGTCAACCCTGGAGCCACATCCAACTTGTATTCCTGGCATAGCCTGAAAGAAGACATAGCACGTCTCATGGACGAGCACGGCATTGGTCATCGGGATGCTTTATGGCAGCATGATATGGCTTACTCCGACTCAATTTGGGAAGAGGAAAGCAGAGATTGGATTGGTATGGGCTTCTTAAGCGACCACAATAACGCAGGTCTGACAGAGGCCACGATATATTCCGTGCCCGAAGCAAACAAGCCGCTTGCCGACAGGCTGCTCGCCAAGACAGACAGCTTGGCACAGAAGTTCACGGACCAACTACAGGGGTGTTACTATCAATACAACTATGGCATCTCCTTCGATGGCTTTACTCCCGAATTGCTACGCACATTTGCCCCCAACACACCGGCAGGCAACTCCATCCAAGTCCAACATGCCGATGGCGGGTATCACTTCCTTGTCCTTGAGACCAGAGGCGTAGAATGGGTTCCCCTAGAATGGTATAGCCTCAAGTCCTTCGTCAATGGCAAGAAGACTTACTTCGAAGGCATGGCACCCAAGAAATAGCATCTTTAAGAAACTTTAACGCCATTTCGTGCAACATTTTGCGAGGCTATGCGTTAATATAATAAAAGGTAATCGCATCACTTACATGAACAAACTCATCATCGCCTTCCTGCTTGCCCTCTTCAGCATGGCGACTTACGGCCAGACAGACTCGACAAAGACGAAGAAGCGGGACCTAAGTGTCTATGCCACAGTTGCTGACCACTTGACGCACGACGGCATCGACAGCCTGAAAGCGACACTCCTCCGTGCTGCCGACAGCAGTTTTGTC
>CACZBC010000052.1 GCA_902779315.1 uncultured Bacteroidales bacterium
AATTTCGTAAATTTGCATTATGAAAAGCGCATACAAAAACGAGTTGGCAGAAGCTGCCGGAGTGAGTTACACAACCTTTTATCGCTGGCTTAGCAGCAAGCGTGACGTCCTGGCTGGTTTCGGAGTGAAACCCACCACAAAGATGCTGCCTCCAAAAGCAGTCGAGTGGATATGCCAGGAATACGGCATCGATTTGTAGGCGAACAACCGAACAAACCGAACAAACCGAACACGGGAAAAAGAGACATGCGCTTTTACGCTATATATATCAATAATTACATATATTATTAATAATAAAGTAATATATAGTCCTCGCCCCTCTCTCAAAAATTGTTGTTCGTTTTGTTCGCTTGTTCGGATTTATTATCAAGGCCCCGGCTCTGCTCTCCTATCTGCCTCTGCCAGAAGAACTTAGGCAGAATGGAGTAACAAAGTAACAAAATAACAAAAATAACAAGCGAAAAAATTGATGAGCTGGTTCCTTATTATATAATTAAGGATATATTAATTACTTATTATTATAATAATATATAGCCGACGCTTTTCTCTCAAAAATGTTTGTTACTTTTGTTACTTTTGTTACGAATGTTTATCAAGACCATGCCTCTGCAACTCCCTATCTGCCTCTGCCAGAAGAACTTAGGCAGAATGGAATCACAAAATCACAAAATCACAAATATCACAAGCGAAAAAAACTGATGAGCTGGTTCCTTATTATATAATTAAGGAAATATTAATTACTTATTATTATAATAATATATAGCCGACGCTTTTCTCTCAAAATTGGAAGTGATTTTTGTGATTTTTGTGACAAAGTTTCACAACGAGACAGGCGCGAACACTGCAAAAGTGCAAAAAACGCCCATTTCATCGCAAATTTTGGACTTTCAGGATGCCAGCTTTTTTGCTAAAAGGACAAAATCTTTGGCATTGACGACGCCATCTTCGTTGATATCTGCAGCCCAACGAACGGCCGAATCGTCCGGCAAACTGACTATAATGAGCCGCAAAAGCGCCAAATCCTTGTCGTCGATCAGGCCGTCATCGTTAATATCGCCCCTCCGATAATTGCGTTCCACGTATTCTGCATCGCTCAAAGGCACAATTTCGAAGAAATCGCTCCAAATCGGAGCCTTTTTATACGAATCGAGCGACTCGAGAGGGACATGCAAGGTACATTTCCGCTGGTCGGCCAATGTGAAAGCCCCTTTTTCGACCTTTGGAGGCTCGCTCGCATAGCAATAGAGGTGGCGAATGGACGGAAGATGCTCGAGCGCGCCCTGACAAATGGTGCGTATTCGGTGCGGCAGGACCATGGATGTGAGGGATGCACAGCAATAGAAGGTCAACGAGTCGACCAGTTCGGCCTTTCGGGGGAAAGAAAACTGCTGCAAAGACGTGCACCCCGTAAAGGCACAACTGTTGACGACACGGAAATCGTCGGGCAGATACACTTGGCGCAATTTGTCGCTGCCCAGAAAAGCGCAGAAACCTATGCCGTGAACCGTGGACGGCAGCCGGACTGAGGTCAGCTCGTCGCAACACGCAAAGGCATTGTTGCCGATGGTGTAGACCCGGTATGTATTCCCCTTGTAGCTGATCTGCTCGGGCACGACCACATCGCCGGAATAGCTGTTCGGCTCTATGCCCCCAAAGGAACCGCCATGCGTGACGTACGCCATGGTCGTTCCTATGAGGTTATAGTAAATGCCGTCCACCTCCACGTCGTAAGCGCGGAGCAAAGCACATGGGGCCAGGAGCAAGAACAACAGAATCCGTCGCATCAGAAATCGTAGTACATTTCGTAAACTGCCTCGAGCTGAGGATACATCCAGCGTGCCAGACGCTCGCCGCCGGCCGCATTCAGGTGCAATCCGTCCTTGAAGTACTTGCGGTTCTCGGAACCGATTTCCGTCATCGGACTGAGGCCCGAATAGCTGTATGCATCGAGCACGATAAGCGAATAGTAGGCGGCAACCTGGCGAATGGCGTCGACATACTCGCGGAATGTCTTGCCCGTCGTGGGATTGGTACCCTCGGAAAAGGACTTGTCCGAGTTGATGACATATTCCGGAACGTCAATCTCGGTGCCGTGATGGATGGGAAGCATGACTACCACGGGAATGCCACGCTTCATGAAACGGTCATAGAGCCCCTTGAACAGGCGGTGAAGGCCAGCATAGTAGGTGAATTTGCCCGTCTTCGGCCCGTCGGTGAACTCTCCGAACTCTGCCGTATTGGTGTGTCCGAAGTCGTTCGTACCGCCAAAGACAACCACCATCTTGGTGGTCGTGGAAATCTTGGAATACCTCTTTTCGAAAGCATTCGTATCGCTGCTGCTCCTCGCTGCCAAGTGCGTGGCGGAGATGCCCTGGTTGTCGACCGTGCAGCCTGTCAGGTTGGCATACGAATTGACGTACTCGCCATTCTGCGTGATGCTGTCGCCAAAGAAAGAGACCTTCTTCCCTTTCCAGTGCGACTCGCGGACTGGCGCCACAAAGACCGTGTCCTTCTGCGCCTCGAAATAGGTGGCATCCACCTCTGCCACGTCGCGAACGACAACAGAGTCTATCTCAGCCACACGAACCGCACGAGGCACTTCGCTCTGGCGATAGAGAATCGTGGCATACTGCTGCGCCCCAACCGACGGGCAAAGGCACACGAGAAGGAATGAGAGGAGCGTTCGCATAGTCCGTTACTTCTTTACCAATGTGGCGTCGTCAATCAGGATGTCCTGAGAAACAGAATAACTGCTGTTCTTAGGATTCATGACAAGCAGACAGAGCCTAGTGGTCGATTCCAGTGTGAAGTCGTAGGTCACAAGTGTCCAACCGTTGTTGTTGATGTCGGTGTATGTTTTTGCATACTGATAGGAATCTGTTATCGACCCATCGTCGTTCACATGTACATAGCCGCCTTTCGTCTGGCACTTGTCAGCTGTTGTGCTTTTTGCGTAGAAGGAGAGAGTGTAGGAACCTGCCTCGAGCGTCATCTCCTGAGTGGCAAGGCGCTTGTTCGCACTTCCAGGCGCAGCGATCTGGCAGGCAAAGCTGCCATTGCGGGCGTCTGTGCTCTTGCTCAAAGTGGCGTTGCTTGCACTGCTTGCAGACTTCCAGCCCTTAGGCTCAGAGTCGCTCACCCATTCCTCGAAACCGCCATTCACCAGTTCTGTAACGTCGTCGCCGCCAGGATTCGGGTCGTCGCCGCCATCGTCACCGCCCTGTTCCAGAATGACAACATCGGCATTCTTGATTTCGGGCGTTACCTGACCGCTCTTAACATATTTCATCAGTTGGCCCGTAATCTTCACCTTCATGCCCTTTGCGAATGCGCTGACACCTTCGGGAAGATTTGCCCAATATGCCTCGAACACCTTACCGCCATCCTTCGTGTCGGCCATCCAGAAGGTCTGCTGCATCTCGCCGGTCTGGGGGCTTGCACTGGGATTGCCCACAACCTCTGTGATGTAACCCGTCACGGAATAAGCCTCGGTGGAAGTGGCGCCATCTGCAAGGGCGTTCGTCAACTCAACTGCCTGAGCACAAGTGACATCCGTGCCTTCAATTGGAGGTGTGTCACCACCATCACCACCATCTTCAAGGATAACAACCGTTGCATTCTTGATTTCTGGAGTTACCTGACCACTCTTAACATATTTCATCAATTGACCAGTAATCTTTACCTTCATGCCCTTTGTGAATGCGCTGACACCTTCAGGAAGATTTGCCCAATAAGCCTCGAATACCTTACCACCATCCTTCGTATCTGCCATCCAGAATGTCTGCTGCATCTCACCGGTCTGCGGGCTTGCGCTGGGATTGCCCACAATCTCTGTAATGTAGCCCGTTACTGTATAAGTCTCAGTAGAAGTACCTCCATCGGCAAGTTCATTTGTCAACTGAACTGCCTGAGCACAAGTGACTTCTGTGCCTTCTACTGGAGGTGTGTCACCACCATCCCCATTTTCGAGAACAACAACTGTTGCATTCTTGATTTCTGGAGTTACCTGACCACTCTTAACATATTTCATCAACTGACCTGTAATCTTTACCTTCATACCAACGGTAAAGGCACTTACACTTTCAGGAAGGTTTGCATAGTAAGCCTCGAAGACCTTGCCGCCATCCTTAGTGTCAGCCATCCAGAAAGTCTGCTGCATCTCGCCGGTCTGTGGGCTTGCGCTGGGATTGCCCACTACTTGAGTAATGTAACCTGTTACAGAATATGTCTCAGTTGAAGTTGCGCCATCGGCAAGGGCATTTGTCAACTCAACTGCTTGAGCACAAGTAACTTCTGTGCCTTCTACTGGAGGATTATCGTCGCCGCCTGCCGAATTAATAGAAACAACATAAGATGCGCCCTTACCAACAGTTTCTGGCGTGTTTCCTCTATAGTTGACAACCTTACCACAAACGACTACCTCGTCGCCAGCCTTAACATCATCAACCGAAGTGAACTTCTTCTTGCCAGGGCCATAAACTTGGAATGCTGTGAAAACAGGGGATTTTGTTCCCTCGTCTACCATAGTAAAGGTGTGGTTGCCATATTGGCTGATAGTCTCAGCAGTAGTGGTCACATTTAATACCTTACCCTTAACATAGTATTCCTGAGTTGATTCCACACCAGCTTCCATCTCGCTGACTATTGCAACGATAGCAGCCACATTGTAGGGAGATTCCAATGTGCCTTCGCCTGCTGGTTCAACAGGAGTTTCTGTTCCGCCATCACCACTGTCGCTCTTATCAGGCACATTGTAAGGAGCGGGAACGTCAACACAGCTACTGAAAGCAAATGCCGTCAGCAACATGAGTGCAAATGTTTTGAAAGTCTTTTTCATAATTGTATATGTCTTTTTGTTTTGTTTGTTTTCTGCTTTTATTTAACCCAAGTTAAGTCGCTCTGAGTGCGGGCAAGAATCTGCCATGTGCCGCGATAGATGGTGGCAATGCCATAGAGTTCTACCGGTCCGGTTGGAACAGGCACGCCCTTGAAGGCCGCATACGTGCTGGTTCGAAGCACACACTTGCTGCCTGCATTTCCGCCTGTAAGCTTTCTGTTCACACAATTGCTCACCAGACTGACCGAACCGTCGTCGGGAGCGATAATGGGCGTGCCTTCCCTGCTGATTGTCACATTGGAGAGGCGCACCACCCTGCCTGCCTGTTGAGCCATCGTCTTGTTGGGATCGAAATCAATCGTGTCGACCTTCATCGAACCGAAATCCTGAGCCTCAGCCATGCCGTCCATAATGAGGCGGACATGCTGCTTCCACTCCGTGATTTCCATGCGTCCAAGTCCTCCGTTGTAAAGACCGCCTATCTGTGCCTGGTTGCCATAACCGCCAATGTAGAGGTCCTTCAGTCTGATGAGAAGCTTCTGGCCTACTGGCATGAAAGCGCCTTGGTCCGAACCGTTGATACCGATAATGATACCACCCGTTTCGTCCTGGACAGAAAGCTGCTTGTAGAGGTTGTCGCCATAGTCATTGCCGTTGACTACACAACGCAGCCAAAGGTCATCCGTAATCTGCTTGTAGTTGTCGCTACTGATAGCGCTGGCATAAGTGTCCTGCAACTCTTTGATAGTGACAGTCGTACCAGCCTCCAGGCTATTGTTGCCGTAAGGAATGCCCTCGGGAATATCCCAATCCTTGTCCTGGCAAGAGGCAAAGGCGAAGACTCCTGCCACGAGAGCTATGATGTATGATTGCTTTTTCATTGCTATATTTAATAATAATGTGTTCGAAATGGATTAGAATCTATAGTTCAGATTGAGCATGAAGTTGAAGCCCTGAGCATAGAACTTCTTGGCATTCTTCTCGAAGTTGTAGGTACGAGGACTCGTTGTGACCTCTGTGCCCGAACCTTCCGTCTCTGTCACGCTATAGTTGCTTCGGCTCTGCTCGTAACCGCCAGTCGTGATGTTGCGGCGGTTGGTCAGGTTGCAGAGCTGCAAGTTTACACTGAGCGGGTTATGCCAAACAAAGAACTGACGGCCGATGCTGGCATCCAGCATGAATCCGCCATTGCCCTTTGCCTGCTCGGGAACATCATATTCCCCTGCATGGAAACGGCCGGCATTCTTCAGGTTGTTCTCGTAGCGCATATTTGTGCTGTAAGAGAGGTAGATGCGGTCGTAGTAGTTGCCTGTCAGGTTGAGGTACCAGCGATTGATGCGGTAGTTCACGCCCAGGCTGGCTGCTGCCAGAGGTGTACCGCTCTGACGCATTCCCTTGTTGTGGCAAATTTCCTCGTTAATCTTGCCGGTCGTGCTGCTCATCCAATAGACGTCAGTATTATCGGTGTATTTGGCCTCGCTATATGTGCCGAGAGCCAAGACGTCGAGACTGCTGTTAATCTTGATTCTCAAGCCCAGCTCGACACCCATATATGCTTTCTCCACACCAGTCAGGCTGTTGTAGGAGAAACTGTTGCTGTCGTCATTATAGAACTGCTGCCATTCGTTTGCGTCGCTGATGCGATAGTAGTAGCCGTTCACGTTCAGGCGGAACCACTTGTTGTTGATGGCATAACCAAGATCCGAACTGAACACCTTCTCGTTGGAGAGGTCCTGAACATAGTCGTTGTTCATTTCCGGACACATAAAGGCAACGGCTGCTCCGGGAGCCCTCAACTCGTAGCCCAAGCCAGCCGTAATGGCGTGACCTTTGCCCAAGTTGATTGTGGTTCCTGCCTTAAAGCCGCCATCGAGGAAACGGGCCTTGCCGCTCTTTCCATAGCTGTTATCCTGGAAGAGGCCGTTACGCATGAAGCCTTCGCGCCACATTCTGCGGCCACCCATCTTGGCAGCCACAAAGCTGTGTGTAATGCCCTTTTCCAGATTGAAGCTGGCCCAAAGCCTGAGGTCCTGATTCCAGAGGTCGTAGTCGTAACCATAACGGTCGCCCTCGATAATCTTCTGGTAACCGTGATTCACGTCGTACATCGCCTCGGTCGAAGTCTCCTGATAATCGCCAACCAGATAGGTGTTGGTGTTGTGGAAGTATTGGCCGCCCAAAAGGTCCTCGATGGTCCTGTAGTGCGAACCGCGATTGCTAAGCAACTGGATGCCGGCACTCAGTCTGGAGCCCCACTTCAGGTTCCAGTCGTAAGTGCTCGAGAGGTTGGTCATCAAGTGGTTGTTGTGGCGGGCCTCAATCCAATAGATAGCATCGGCTCCAATCTTGTTGAGCTGAGTGTTGGCGAAGTAGAGTTCGTCGAAGTTGATTTGGCGGTAAGGCTCGCTTTGCCAATTGTCGTAAGCCGCCCAGAAAGCCGGGTTGTCGTAGTTGTAATCGCCTTCTCTGCCCCAAACATCGTAGTTATACGAGGGGAAGCGCTTCCAGTAGTCGGGATGTGGATTGGTGCCGCTATAGTTGAGTTTTGTGCTCTTGTACTTGGCGTTTTTGATGAAGAAGCTTGTCGTGAGCTTCTGGTCTTCCTTGATGTTGAAGTCCCAAGTTGCCAGTACGCTCGGCTCGAAGGTATTGACCACGCGACTGGCTCTCTTCTGGCCGTTCTGGTAGCCCCAATAGGGGTTGTACTGATAGTCGTTGGCCAACCAATAGGCCTCGTCCGTACTAGCGCCTGCGGTGGCTCGTTCCGTAGGGCTTCCCCAAGTGGCGAGACTCAACGAATGCTTCTCGTTGAAGACCTTCTGGGCAGCAAGGAAATAGGCCAGGCTGTTGTAGAACGTGCCCTTGATGGCTGCGGTCCGCATGTTTGCCCAGCGATAACCCACTGTTCCGAAGAATGCCCAACCGTCCTTGCTCAGTCCTGAGCCGTAGGAATACATGGCTCGCAGAGTGTAGTTCCTATTGGTGCCCGAGAGTGTCACCTTGTGTCCCGCAGGCATCTGGCTGGCACGAAGGTTGTAGTTGGTGCTGCCACCCATTGCGCTGAACGAGAAGTTGTTGTCCTCGAAGGGACTCACGTCGTCCTTGTTCCTGACGGCGTCGTTCATACCGCCGATAGTGGAATAGGAGAAGCGTCCGTTCTCGGGATTGTTCACCTGCACGCCGTTCATGTAGACGTCGTTGTAAGCATTGTCCAAGGCACGGTACTTGAACCATATTCCGCTCCAAGTCCATCCGATCTGGCTGGCATAAACGTTACTGTTCGAGCTGATACGAATGACTTCGGGCGTGATGTCATCGTTTTCGCCAAGCTGCGATTCGGTGAAGGTGAAATTGCTGTCGTCGGTCTGCAGTTCCTCTTCCACCGTGCTTAGCGTGTCCACGCTTGCCGACTCCAAAGTCTGAGCATGGCCCAAAGGCGCTGTCACAAAGGAAAGCGCCAAAAGCAAATGTTTGATTTTCATTATGCGCACTTTTATTTTAATTTATGTATTATGCTGCAAACTTATAAAAATTTACGCTATCTTATCCAAGTAATCTCATTTTTTTTTCATTAAATGCATTTTCTTCCTAAAAATGTTGTAACTTTGCATGGTGATGTCATAAACTACGACTCGAAACAAACAAAAACAAACATGAAACATACATTATTGACTTTCCTTGCAGCACTCCTTTTTGCATCAGTTGCAAATACACAGGAGCGCAAGTTCATGCTTCATGCCGTAGCCTTCTACAATCTGGAGAACCTCTTCGACACATGCCACGATGCACACAAGAACGACTATGACTTCCTGCCCGATGGTTCCTATCATTGGGACGAAAACAAGTATTCCAACAAGCTTGCCAATATGGCTCGCGTTCTCTGTGATCTGGGAACAGACCGACTGCCTTACGGAGCCAGTGTGATTGGTGTGAGCGAGGTGGAGAACGACAAGGCTCTCGACGACCTTATGGCCGTTCCTTGCATGCAGGAGAGAGGCTACAAGTATGTTCACTTCGAGGGTCCTGATTTCCGTGGTGTTGACTGTGCCCTCATCTACAATCCCAAAGCCTTCAAGGTTGAGAAGGCCTTCCATAAGCTATATGTTTATGAGAATGGCGACACCACCAAGCAAACCCGTCCTTTCCTCTGTGTTCAAGGCAAACTGGCTGGCGATAACCTGACTGTGATTGTCTGCCACTGGCCCAGTCGAGCTGCAGAAGGCATTTTCCGCGATTATGGCGGCAAGCAGGTTCGTGCCCTTACAGACAGCATCCGAATGGCCGATCCAAGCCAGCACATCATGGTGATGGGCGATATGAACGACGACCCAGACAACACTTCGATGGCAAAGTACCTGGGTGCCAAACGCAAAATGAAGGATGTGGAGGATGGCGACTTCTTCAATCCTTGGTGGGAAGTTCTTCGAGGCAAAGGACAGGGAACGCTTTCCTATCAGGGCGGATGGAACCTCTTCGACCAGATTGTATGCTCCAAAAACATGCTCGATCTGGATGGAAAGAAAGAGTATAAGGAACTCACGCTCTATGGCTATCACATCTTCAAGCGCGACTATCTGATTCAGCAAGAAGGCAAATATAAAGGCACGCCAAAGCGCACGACTTCTGGAGGTGTTTGGCAAAACGGATTCAGTGACCACCTGCCCACAGTCACCTATCTGATCAAGGCAATGTAAAGTGGAGTTTGCAAAAGTGGCCTACAAGGCAAAGAAATTCCGGATTCATATCTCTTAATTCTTAATTTCTTTGTATCTTTGCACCCCGAAAAAGAAAGCAACACACATACTCATAAATTTAAAAACTTTATCTATGACTAGTTACAAAGAACTCGGCCTGGTGAACACCCGCGAGATGTTCAAAAAGGCAGTAGCTGGCGGCTATGCCATCCCAGCATTCAACTTCAACACACTCGAGCAGATGCAGGCCATCGTTCAGGCTGCCGTCGAGACAAAGTCTCCCGTCATCATGCAGGTCAGCAAGGGTGCACGCAACTATGCAAACGGCACCATCCTGCGCTACATGGCTCAGGGTGCAGTGGAATACGCTAAGGAACTCGGTTGCGAGAATCCTCAGATTGTTCTCCACCTCGATCACGGCGACACATTCGAGCTCTGCAAGGACTGCATCGACAACGGTTTCTCCAGCGTCATGATCGACGGTTCTTCTCTGCCCTACGAAGAGAACATTGCCCTCACAAAGAAGGTTGTCGAGTACGCTCACCAGTTCGACGTAACTGTCGAGGCTGAGCTTGGCGTATTGGCAGGCGTCGAGGACGAAGTGGCCAGCGAAGTTTCTCACTACACAAAGCCCGAGGAAGTTGTTGACTTCAGCACTCGCAGCGGTTGCGACAGCCTGGCTATCTCTATCGGCACAAGTCACGGCGCTTACAAGTTCACTCCCGAACAGTGCACACGCGACCCCAAGACCGGCAAGCTCGTTCCTCCCCCATTGGCATTCGACATCCTGCACGAGATCGAGAAGCGTCTGCCCGGATTCCCCATCGTGCTCCACGGCTCAAGCTCTGTTCCTCAGGACGAGGTTGACACCATCAACGCACATGGCGGCAAATTGCCCGATGCAGTAGGTATTCCTGAAGAGCAGCTCCGCGAAGCCAGCAAGAGTGCAGTCTGCAAGATCAACATCGACAGCGACAGCCGTCTGGCTATGACCGCTGCCATCCGCAAGCACTTCGACGAGAAGCCCGGCGATTTCGATCCCCGTCAGTACCTGAAGCCCGCTCGCGAGAACATGAAGAAGATGTACATCCACAAGATTGTGGAAGTACTTGGCAGCAATGACAAGTTGTAATAGAGCTTACAGCTTATAAGCTTACCGCTTACAGTAAAAGCCTCTCCCAATAAAGGAGGGGCTTTTTTAGTTTAGAGTTGAGAGTGTAGAGTTTAGAGTCAGTTGAAAAAGTTATGAGTTGAGAGTTTGCTAACATCGCGTGTGACGATGGCATTTAACTAGTGTGACGTTGGCATTTAACTAGTGTGACGTTGGCAATTAACTAGTATGACGATTGCAATTAACTAGTGCCACGTTTGCATTTTAACTGAGGGGAAGTTTGCAAAATACTCATCACTCATCATATTCTTGCTCTAAGGTGTTGATAATTAAACAAGTAACACCCTGACGAGTTCCTGGCGACTCATCATGCACTCGTCATGTTCTATGTTGTTGAGATTCTCTGTATTAACCACAAAACCTGATGAGTGACGAGTGTTTTTGATTTCTTTTGAGATTTTTCTACTAGAACGATTTTAGGCTTTCTTTTTTTGCGATAAATGCTGGGAGGGAGCATTTAAACCTAATTAACGCGGTTTTGCATTGTGGTTTGAGAAAAAAATCGTACCTTTGCGGCGCTAATGCGCCGCGAGGATGAAGATAATTAAAAAACTCGACATATACATCATCAAGGGGTTCCTGCTGCTTTTCGCAGGCACTTTCTTCATCTGTCTCTTCATTTTCGTGATGCAATTCCTGTGGATGTGGATGAACAACCTCATCGGCAAGGGCCTTACAATCGACCTTCTGGGAAAGTTCTTCTGGTACAGCAGCCTGACAGTCATCCCCAAGTCGATGCCCTTAGCGGTTCTCTTGTCCAGCCTCATCTCGTTCGGCAATCTGGGCGAACACTTCGAACTGCTCAGCATGAAATCTGCCGGCATTCCGTTGCTCCGCATTCTTGCTCCGCTCGTCTTTGTCTCAGCATTGATCTGCGGAGTCAGTTTCGTCTTCCAGAACAGGGTTAGCCCCTATGCCACCCGCGAACTCTCGCGACTGGCGTGGAGCATGAAGCAGAAGAGCCCCGAACTGGACATTCCGGAAGGCATCTTCTACAGCGAAATCCCAGGCTACAACCTCTACGTAGAGCACAAGGACCGAGAGACGGGAATGCTCTATGGCGTGATGGTCTACACCAACGCAAACGGCTACAACGACACGCAGATTGTACTTGCCGACAGCGCACGCCTGCAAAGCACGGCCGACAAGATGCACCTGAAACTGACGCTTTGGGGAGGCGAACGCTTCCGTAACATGGACGCTCAGCAAGGATCGATGCTGCGAGCCAACGTGCCTTACATGCGAGAATCGTTTGTTCAGGAAACAGACATCATCCCCTTCGACGGCAACTTCAACCTGATGGATGCCGACCTCTTCTCGCACAATGCGCAGACAAAGAACATTGGCGAGATACAGACAAGCATCGACTCCCTCAGCAATAAGACAGACAGCGCCAGCCATGCCATCTACGACAACATCCAGCAATGGCACATGCGCAAATCGCTCGCTCCCGGAACAAAGGATTCACTCGCCATCGTAAAAAGGGCACAGGATTTGCCGCCTTTCGACTCGCTTTATATGGCACTGCGCGACGACCAACGTGTCAAAGCCTGGAAGAGTGCCGTGAACAGGGCGGAAACGATGAAGGCAGAATGTGAGTTCCGTGCCCTCGAGACTAGCGACAGAAACCTGAACCTGCGCAAGCACAGAATCGAGTGGTACAAGAAATTCACACTGAGTCTGGCCTGCCTGCTCTTCTTCTTCGTGGGAGCGCCGCTGGGTGCCATCATCCGAAAAGGCGGATTGGGTGTGCCAGTCGTGGTGAGTGTCATCATCTTCATCTTCTACTACATCGTCAACCAGGCTGGCGAGAACAATGCCAAAGTGGATGCATGGACCATTGAGAGCGGCACTTGGCTCAGTTCGCTGGTCCTGCTCGGGACTGGTGTCTTCCTGACTCACAAGGCAAACTCGGACAGCGTGGTATTCAACATAGAGAGCTACAAGAGTTTCTTCATGAAACTGCTCGGCCTTCGTGCAAGCAGAAAGCTCGACAGGAAGGAAGTCATCCTGAACGACCCAGACTACACCACCCTACCCCAACGCCTGAGCGACCTATCGGAATATTGCGTAGAATGCCGAAAGACGATGCATCTGCGCAGAATCCCCAACTATGCCGACATCTTCTTCAATCCAGGGCAGGACAAGCACGCAGTGGAACTCTCGAACCGGCTGGAAGCAATCGTCGAGGAACTTCACAACAGCCGAGACAACGTCCTGCTCATGTACATCAACGAATACCCGATAATCAACCCAAGCGCACACACCAGACCGTTCGACAGCAAACGCCTGAACATGATATTCGGCATACTCTTCCCCCTGGGGCTCCTCGTCTATCTGCGCATTTGGCGCTACAGACTGAGGCTGCGACTCGACCTCAGAAACATAGAACGACTGAACAATTTGATTACCGCAAGAATAATAAAACAGAAATATGGACAACAACCTGAACAATAACGATGTGCAACTGAGCTCCATCGAAGCGGCACTCGACGACTTCCGGCAAGGGAAGTTCATCATTGTGGTCGACGATGAAGACCGCGAGAACGAGGGCGACTTCATTACGGCGGCAGAAATGATCACACCCGAAAAGGTCAACTTCATGCTTCGCAACGGCAGAGGCGTACTCTGTGCACCCATCACAACAAGCCGGGCAGCCGAACTGGAACTCGACCACCAAGTGGAAGACAACACAAGCATGCTTGGAACACCATTCACCATAACGGTGGACCTGCTGGAAGGTTGCACGACAGGAGTCAGCACACACGACAGAGCGGCAACAATCCGTGCTTTGGCCGACCCCAATCGCAAGCCGACAGATTTTGGCCGACCAGGTCACATCAATCCGCTCTACGCACAAGACAAGGGCGTGCTTCGCAGGGCTGGTCACACAGAAGCAGCAGTCGACCTGGCGCGTCTTGCAGGACTTCAACCTGCAGCAGCCCTCATAGAAATCCTCAACGAAGACGGCACAATGGCGCGTATGCCACAACTCAAGGAGGTGGCAAAAGAACACAACCTCAAGATTATCAGCATTCGCGACCTCATCGCTTATCGCCTCAAGCAGGAGTCGCTCGTGGAGAGAGGTGTGGAAGCCGACATGCCGACTGCCGACGGACATTTCCACATCATTCCTTTCCGCCAGAAAAGCAACGGATTGGAACACGTTGTCCTCTACAAAGGAACATGGACCGAAGACGAACCAATCCTGGTACGAATGCACTCAAGCTGCATGACGGGCGACATCTTCGGAAGCCAACGGTGCGACTGCGGAGAGCAACTCCACAAATCAATGCGCATGATAGAAGAAGAAGGCAAAGGCCTCATCGTTTATCTCAGTCAGGAAGGTCGTGGCATCGGCCTGATGAACAAGATTGCCGCCTACAAGTTGCAGGAACAGGGCGACGACACAGTCGATGCCAACATTCATCTTGGTTTCCGTCCTGACGAACGCGAATACGGCGTTGGAGCACAGATACTTCGTGAGATGGGAGTCGGCAAGATACGACTCATCACGAACAATCCCGTCAAACGCGTCGGCCTGGAAAGCTATGGACTGACCATCGTGGAGAACGTCCCCATTGTGGTCAAGCCCAACGAATACAATCGCCGATACCTCGAAACGAAGAAAACAAGAATGGGACACAAACTCTAAAACAATATAACTATGAACACATTATCAGAAAGACTACAAAGACTTTCACCAAGTGCAACCTTGGCCATGAGTCAGCGAAGCAGCGAACTCAAAGCGCAAGGCGTGGACGTGATTAACATGAGTGTGGGCGAACCTGATTTCAACACCCCAGACCACATCAAGGCAGCCGCCATCAAAGCTGTGGAGGAGAACTACAGTCGCTACTCTCCCGTTCCAGGCTATCCTGAACTGAAGAAAGCCATCGTGGCTAAACTGAAGAACGAGAACGGCCTTGACTATGCTCCAAGCCAAATCCTTTGCAGCAACGGTGCCAAGCAGAGCGTCTGCAACACCATCATGGCCATTGTGAATGCCGGTGACGAGGTCATCATTCCAGCCCCCTATTGGGTAAGCTATCCGCAAATGGTTCTCCTTGCAGAAGGCACACCTGTCTTTGTCGAAGCAACCATCGAGCAAGACTTCAAGATTACACCAGAGCAACTCGAGGCTGCCATCACGCCCAAGACGAAGGCGCTCATCCTCTGCTCGCCAAGCAATCCTACAGGCTCCGTTTACAGTAAGAAGGAACTTGAGGCATTAAAGGAAGTGTTGCTTCGCCATGAACAAGTCATCGTCATTGCCGACGAGATTTACGAACACATCAACTATGTCGGCGAGCACGCCAGCATGGCTCAGTTCCCAGAAATTAAGGAGAGAGTGGTCGTCATCAACGGTGTCAGCAAGGCATATGCCATGACAGGCTGGCGTATTGGTTTCATCGCAGCTCCAGAATGGATTGTGAAGGGTTGCAACAAACTTCAGGGACAATACACGAGCGGTCCATGTTCTGTCAGCCAGAAAGCCGCAGAAGCCGCTTTTGCAGGACCTCAGCAATGCGTCGAGGACATGCGTCAGGCTTTCGAGCGTCGCAAAAACCTGATCGTCAAACTGGCAAAGGAGATACCTGGCCTGGAGGTCAACAATCCTCAAGGTGCCTTCTATCTCTTCCCCAAATGCAGCAGTTTCTTCGGCAAGAAGGATGGCGATCGCATCATCAACAACTCAACAGACCTCGCAATGTATCTGCTTGAAGTCGGACATGTTGCTACTGTTGGAGGCGACGCCTTTGGTTCTCCTGAATGCTTCCGCATGAGCTATGCCACAAGCGACGAGAACATCATGGAAGCCATGAAGCGCATCAAGGAAACTCTGGCAAGACTGAAATAAAAGTCTCGTCAACAAGTACACAAAAAAAGAGGCAGGCGAATCAGTTTCGTCTGCCTCTCATTTTATTGTTTTCATTTTACATTGTATTATTAACTTTTCTTATTTCATGAGTGCGCTGATGAAAGCTGCAACTGCCACTCCAGCTGCTACACCTGCGACTGCATTGTTGTTTACCACTACGACTTCATGACGGTGAGCCATGTGACGGCGGTGTGCTTCCATGCGACGCATTTCCTCAATGCGACGAGCTTCCTCCATCCTTCTGCGCTCTTCCATACGACGACGTTCTTCAATCATGCGGCGTTCGTGCTTCGACATCTTATGAACTGCGTGCATGTCGTGACGATCTCCATGATAAGCCACTACGATACCTCTGTCGTTCATATGATACTCGTTGTGATTAACACCAACCTTTGCGTATGCATTCATGTTGCCCATAGCCATCATGATGGCAAATGCGGCGAAGTAAATCATCTTTTTCATAACCTTTGCTTTTTATGGGTTAAACAATTTGTTTCTTGTTTCTGGTGCAAAGGTACGGCGAAATACTGGGGGAAGAAGGGTGATTTTTCCTAAAGTGTAGGAGGAATTTCCCTATGCTTTAGGAGGAAGATGCCCAACAGGCACAAAGGGGCAGAGAATGCATTGACAAGGAAATAAGTGTCATAGCCAAGTTGCTCTACCAGCAAACCACTTATGGCAATAGGGATAAACAAGGCTGCTGAGACTAGGGGTATCTGCAGCATGTTGATTGTATTGCGATAACGGGCTCCTGATATGGCGCTGACAGGAAGACGACAGACGCCCAAGCCAAGACCGAACAGGAATTGCGCAGTCATAGTGCAGAGACATAGCTGCCAAAGATTCTCTGGCTGACGAATGGTCATCCCAAGATAAACGAAGGGCGAGAGGACAATACTCAAAGACATTGGCCAGAAGAGCCGCTCCAATGAATAGTGCCTGATGAGTCGTCGACCCAAGAAAAGCCCAAGACTGAAAGCAATGACGCCTACAGTGCCTTGCGCAAAGCCTATCTCCTGGATGGAACACCCCAAACCGCTGTTCGCACGCGTATCATATAAATAAAGTACGCGCGCATTGAACATGAGACCTTGAGGCAAGAGCAACAGGAAGAGGATGAGTACAGGTTGCCACCAATGATTCTGATGGCGAATGCGATCAATTATGCGCAACTCGGCTTTTACAGAGGCTCCCACACTGTGTTTCGCTCCACTGTCGCCAACGCGAGGGCTTCTAAGCCATATCAGATGATGGAAGAAAAATATCAAGAACAGTCCTGCCGCCACATAACAGCCCATCGCCCACGAATAGCGTATCTGGCGGAAATAGACTTGAAGCGTTCCCACTAAGAAGATGAGAGCACCATAGGTAAAGATGACGGCAACCTGAGAAAAGGCAAGTTTGGGAGCAGTCAGCAGCTTTTGGAAGACGGGCCGCAGCATGCGCTCATAGTACATGCGTGCTGCCAATTCGTGCCAAGCACAAAGCAAACTGACAAGCAACAGAGCGAAGAAGACTGCCAAAGGTCCTCTGTTGAAGGAAAATGCCAAAAGAACGAGGCTAACAAAAAGCAAAGCCTCGATGAGATGCAGAATCTGCTTGAAGTTCCCTACTCTTCTTACCCACGAACGCATGAACGATTTCAGCACCCATGGCAGGAAGAGAAGGGCGGAGAGGAGTGTTGCCTCTGCTGGTGCCAATCCCAACTGGAGGAGCATCAACAGGGCAACGTATGTCACGATTGCCGCAGGAATCTCCTCTGCAGCAAAGAGTGTCAGGAACCATCCCCCACGAAGAGGGGCTCTTTTAGTAGCTTCTAGCGATGAGGACACGAGCCTTGCTTGGTTTGCCTGTTACCATATCCACGCCAGGAGTCTGCTCGAAGCCGAAGGGCACGCAGCGGATTGTTGCCTGCGTCTCTTCCTTGATGCGAGCTTCCGTCTCGGCTGTGCCGTCCCAATGACAGAGGAAGAAACCGCCATCCTTGACGCGCTCCTTGAACTCCTCGTAGTCGTCGCATTCGTAGATATGTGCATCGCGGAAGGTCTTTGCCTTCGTAAAGATGTTCTTCTGAATCTCGCCAAGCAACTCCTCGACATAAGCGGCAATTCCATCCAAAGAACGCGTCTCCTTCTCGAGGGTATCGCGACGCATCACTTCGATTGTGCCGTTCTCCAAGTCTCTCGCACCAAGTACAAGACGGACAGGAACGCCCTTCAGCTCGTAATCTGCAAACTTGAAACCAGGACGCTTGTTGTCGGCATTGTCGTACTTGACACTAATTCCATTCTTCTTGAGTTCATCAATGATAGGAGCAACTGCCGCATCAACCGCTGCCATCTGTTCAGGCTTGCCACCAATAGGAATGATAACCACCTGAATAGGAGCCAAGGCAGGAGGCAGCACGAGACCGTTGTCGTCGCTGTGGGTCATGATGAGTGCACCCATGAGTCGTGTACTTACACCCCAAGAGGTTGCCCAAGCGTATTCTGGCTTGTTTTCCTTGTTGAGGAACTGTACTTCGAAGGCCTTACCGAAGTTCTGGCCAAGGAAGTGACTGGTGCCACTCTGCAGAGCCTTGCCGTCCTGCATCATAGCCTCGATGGTATATGTGTCGAGAGCGCCTGCGAAACGTTCTGTCTCACTCTTGACACCCTGAACAACTGGCACAGCCATATACTCTTCTGCGAATTTGGCATAAACCTTGAGCATCTGTTGGGCACGTGCCTCAGCCTCTTCCCTGGTGGCATGAGCCGTGTGACCTTCCTGCCAAAGGAACTCGCTGGTACGCAGGAAAAGACGCGTACGCATCTCCCATCGCATCACGTTGCACCACTGATTGACCAGAAGAGGCAGGTCGCGATAAGACTGAATCCAATTCTTGAAGGTGTTCCAGATGATAGTCTCGGAAGTAGGACGAATGATGAGCTCTTCTTCCAGACGGGCTGCAGGGTCGACCACCACGCCATCGTGTGTCTCGTTTGTCTTGAGACGATAGTGTGTGACGACTGCACACTCCTTTGCAAAACCTTCCACATGCTCTGCCTCTTTCGAGAGGAAACTTTTGGGAATGAGCAGGGGGAAATAGGCGTTCTGGACGCCAGTCTCTTTGAACATATCGTCCAGGGTGCGCTGCATCTTCTCCCAAATAGCATATCCGTAAGGTTTGATGACCATGCAGCCGCGAACGTCGCTCTGCTCTGCCAGGTCAGCCTTGACCACCAGTTCGTTGTACCATTTGCTGTAGTCCTCGCTGCGTTTCGTGAGGAAATCCAATTCTTTTGCCATTACTAATGAGGATTTTTTTTTATTTTCGGGTGCAAAAGTACAAAAAAAATATGAAATAAGAAAAAAACTCTAAACTCTAAACCTTAAACTCTAAACTTTTTATGTATCTTTGCGATTGAAAAGGACAAAATTATATTGTTAAACTAAATATCAACAACAATGAAAGCAAAGAAATTCCTTTTGGGTGCTTTGGCAATGGCTTTGGTACTCTCCGGTTGTAACATGAACAACGCCACAAAGGGTGGTCTCATCGGCAGTACTGGTGGTGGTGCTCTTGGTGCAGCCATTGGTGCTGGCATTGGCGCTCTGGCAGGCGGTTCAAACGGCGCTAAGCTTGGTGCAGCCATTGGTGCTGGTGTAGGTGTTGCTGGCGGCACAACTGCTGGTGTTCTCATCGGCAAGAAGATGGATAAGGCAAAGGCAGCTGCCGAGGCTGTGGCTAATGCTCAGGTTGAGACAATCACGGACAAGAACGGTCTGGAAGGTGTGAAGGTTACCTTCGACAATGGCATCCTCTTCAAGGTTGGCAAGGCCGACCTGCAGGCAGGTGCTCAGCAATCTCTGCGCCAGTTCGCAACAAACGTGCTGAATGTTTACACAGATTGCGATGTTGCCATCTACGGCTTCGCAAGCAGCGACGGCAGCGAGACAACCAACCTGAACCTCAGCCAGAACCGTGCAAACTCTGTTCGCGGCTACCTGACAGGCTCTTGTGGTGTGAATGCTTCTCAGATCAAGGGTGCAACTGGTTTGGGCGAAGACCCCAACTACCTCATCTTTGATGCAAACGGCAAGGAAGACCGCAATGCCAGCCGTCGTGTAGAGGTTTATCTCTATGCCAGCGAGGCTATGATCAATGCCGCTAACGCAGGCACTCTGCAGTAAAACAGCTCTTCCAAGTCCCATTCCTTGAAGGGAAATGGGTGAAAAGATGTTTACAAAATTACAAAAGTTGTTGCGTTGGATTGTGCTCTTCTTCTTTGGGAGCACAATCCTCGCTGTTTTAATCTATAAGTGGTGTCCCGTCTATGTCACACCACTTATGTTGATTCGTTGTGCCCAGCAAGTCAAGCATGGCGAAAAACTGAGGCTCAAGCACCATTGGGTGCCACTCGATTCCATGAGCATATACATGCCTGTAGCCGTGATGGCAAGCGAGGATCAGCGATTCCTGGACCATAACGGTTTCGACTTTATAGAGATAAACAAAACCATTGAGGAACGCCGTTCTGGCAAACGATTCAGAGGTGGAAGCACCATCTCGCAGCAGACAGCCAAGAACGTCTTTCTTTGGCCTCAGACAAGTTGGGTTCGAAAGGGGTTGGAGGCCTATTTCACGGTTCTCATCGAGTTTTTGTGGGGTAAGGAACGCATTATGGAGGTCTACCTCAACTCCATTGAGATGGGCGACGGCATTTATGGCGCAGAAGCTGTGGCCCAGCAACACTTTGGCCGTAGCGCACTCAATCTGACACGCCCTAACTGTGCCCTTATCGCCGCAACTCTGCCCAACCCACTCAAATTCAGCAGCAAAGAGCCCTCCAACTACATGCTCAAGCGGCAGACGGCCATCATGACGCAGATGCGCCATATCGATGTGTTCCCAAGGAAGAAAGATTAGGCGGGCAAAAACATCACGTGTGAAGATGCCCAACGTCACACTAGTAAATCACAAACGTCACACTAGTAAATCGCAAACATCACACTAGTTGTTTGCCATCGTCACATGTACGTTTCGCATGCACCCACCCGACGGAAACACAATAGCTGTACTGTCAAGAGCCAAACACAATCGGACATTTCGCAAGAAATCTTTACATTTTTCAGGCTTTTCAGAATAAACCTCAGCGGTTTGTCGTTCTTGAAGGCAGAACTTTTTTTGCATTTTTTGCAATCTAGACTTTGCAATTTGAAAAGTTTTTCATAACTTTGCAGCGCAAAATATCTACATTATATATTATGTTCGATTCTTTCTACAGAATGCACCAGTATCTGGTGGAACGTACGCAAGCGCCCATCAGACGCGCTTTGATGGATGAAATTGACTGGCATAAACGACTCATCGGCATCAAGGGAAGTCGTGGTGTGGGCAGAACAACTTTCCTGCTCCAATATGCCAAGGAGAACTTCGGCCCCAGAGACCGCAGATGTCTCTACATCAACATGAACAATTTCTACTTTCAGGGAAAAACGCTCTTCCAGTTTGCCCAAGAATTCATGCAGGCTGGTGGTAAGGTCTTGCTCATCGACCAGGTGTTCAAGTATCCTGATTGGAGCCACGACCTCAGGCTCATCTATGACCGTTGCCCTCACCTGAAAGTGGTCTTTGCAGGCTCCAGCGTGATGCGACTGAAGGAGGAGAACCCCGAACTGAACGGCATCTGCGCAAGCTACAACCTGCGTGGTTTCTCATTCCGCGAATACTTGAACCTGAGAGCAGGAACGAACTTCCGCCCCTACACCATTCGCGAGATTCAAAACCGCCACGAGCACATTGCCGAAGAGGTTTTACCGCTGGTGAATCCGCTCGACTACTTCAACGACTATCTCCACCACGGATACTACCCCTTCTTCCTCGAGAAGGCCAGCTTCATCGAGAACCTGCTGAAAGCCGTCAACATGATGATTGAGGTGGATATTCTGCTCATCAAGCAGATCGACCTAAAGTATCTGACGAAAATCAAGAAGTTGCTCTATCTGCTTGCTACAGGCGACTACGGAGCACCCAACGTCAGCCAGTTGGCTCAGGACTTGCAAACCAGCCGAGCAACGGTGGTGAACTACATCAAGTACCTCAGCGACGCCCGTCTGCTCAACATGCTCTATCGTCCAGGCGAGGACTTCCCCAAGAAGCCTGCCAGCATCCTCTTGCACAACACAAACCTGATCTACGCAATGATGCCTGACTTCAACGACGAGCAGATGATTATGGAAACCTTCTTCCAGAACGCGCTTTGGGGCCGCCATCAAGTACAGAAGGGCGACCGCAGCTGCACCTTTATCGTAGACAAGAACATGAAGTTCCGCATCTGCCTGGAACAGCCGAAGCGCAAGAACACAGACGTCCTCTATGCCCTCGCTGGTGTAAAGGAAGGTCTCGAACAGGAGATACCCCTCTGGATGTACGGCTTCTTGTACTAATTGACACAAAACAGAAATACAAAAGGTAAAAGGTAATATAAATACTATGGCAAAAGAAAAGAAATTTGTGACTTGGGATGGTAACACCTGTGCCGGACATGTGGCTTATATGTTCAGCGAAGTGGCTGCCATCTATCCTATCACTCCCTCATCTCCTATGGCGGAGCATGTTGACGAGTGGGCCGCTCAGGGTCGTAAGAACCTCTTCGGCGACACAGTAATGGTTCAGGAAATGCAG
>CACZBC010000053.1 GCA_902779315.1 uncultured Bacteroidales bacterium
AGAACCCATTAGCGGCAGAAAGATGGAGATGTGGACTACAGAGCCAGGTGTACAGTTCTACAGTTCGAACTGGCACAGCGGCTTCACAGGCAATCAGGGAGCAACCTATCCCAAGTACTCCGCCCTCTGCTTCGAGGCTCAGCACTTCCCCGACTCGCCCAACCATCCATACTTCCCCAGCACCATCCTGAAGGCTGGTGAAATCTACAGGCAGAAGACGATATACAAGTTTGGAATAGAATACTAGACGAAGAAAACAAAATATATTTATAAATTCAAAAACTCAAAATTTTATGACACAAGAGAAAAAGAATAGCAACATTATTGCTATTATTACAATGTGCTTCATCTTCGCGATGATCAGTTTCGTGACCAACATGGCAGCACCATTCGGCACCATCTGGAAGAACCAGTATGACTGGGCCGGTATGATGGGCAACATGATGAACTTCGCCGCTTATCTGTTCATGGGTATTCCTGCAGGTAAGATGCTCCTCAAGATTGGTTACAAGAAGACCACTCTCGCTGCACTTGCAGTAGGTTTCGTCGGCATTTGCATCCAGTATCTGTCCAGCTTCGAGTTCCTGCAGGGTTCCGCTATCTATGTTTACCTGCTGGGTGCATTCGTTTGCGGCTTCTGCGTTTGTATGCTGAACACCGTTGTAAATCCCATGCTGAACATGCTCGGCGGCGGTGGCAACAAGGGCAACCAGCTCATCCAGACTGGCGGTACTCTGAACTCTCTGACCGGCACACTGACTCCTCTGCTTGTTGGCGCTCTCGTAGGCACTGTAACAGACAAGACCGCCATGAGCGACGTATCTCCCCTGCTGTTCATCGCAATGGGCGTATTTGCCATTTCGTTCATCATCATCTCCAGTGTATCCATTCCCGAACCCGCTCAGGAGCGTAACACAAAGGTATATGAGCACAGCGCATGGAACTTCCGCCACTTCGTACTTGGCGCCATTGCCATCTTCTTCTATGTAGGTATCGAAATCGGCATTCCTGCACAGGTTATCTTCTACCTCTCTGATGCTTCAGAAAGGGGTGCAGGCATCATCGAGAACGGAGCCGCCATTGGTGGCGCTATTGCTGCAATCTACTGGCTGCTTATGATGGTTGGCCGTTTCAGCAGCACATTGGTTTCAGGCAAGATCAGCAGCCGCGCACAGATGATTACCATGAGTACGATTGCCATTATCCTGATTCTCATTGCCATCTCAATTCCCAAGACTACCACTATCAGCATGCCCGGCTACAGCGCAGCCGACGGCTTCGCAATGTTCCAGGTTCCCCTGAGCTGTCTGTTCCTTGTGCTCTGCGGTATGTGCACCAGCATCATGTGGGGCTGCATCTTCAATATGGCAGTAGAAGGTCTGGGCAAATACACAGAACAGGCTTCCGGTATCTTCATGACACTGGTAGTTGGCGGCGGTATCATGCCTCTCATTCAAGAGTATATTGCCAAGGGCGCCGGCTACATGAATAGCTACTGGCTTGTAATCGCAATGCTGGTTTACATGCTTTACTATAGCTTGGTTGGCTGCAAAAACGTGAACAAGAACATTCCTGTTGATTAATCTTTATAAACATACATTATGAAACTTACAATCGACGACGTAAGAAGTCGTTTCATCAAACACTTTGACGGCTCCACTGGCAACGTTTACGCTTCTCCTGGCCGCATCAATCTTATTGGCGAACATACTGACTACAACAATGGCTTCGTATTCCCCGGTGCCGTAGAACAAGGCATCATTGCCGAGATCAAGCCCAACGGCACTCGCAACGTACGCGCCTACTCCATCGACCTGAAGGATTACACAGAGTTCTCTCTCGACGACGAGAAGGGCCCCAATGCAACTTGGGCTCGCTACATCTTCGGCGTTTGCCGCGAGATGATGGCTCTCGGAGTTCCCGTAGAAGGTTTCAATACTGCATTTGCAGGCGATGTTCCCCTTGGCGCAGGCATGAGTTCAAGTGCCGCTCTGGAGAGCACATACGCCTTTGGCATCAACGACCTTTGGGGTGAGAACAAGATAGAGCGTATGGAACTTGCTAAGGTTGGTCAGCGCACAGAACACAAGTATGTTGGCGTGAACTGCGGCATCATGGACCAGGCTATCAGCTGTCTCGGCAAGAAGGGCGCTCTGCTTCGTCTCGACTGCCGTAGCGGCGAATACGAGTACTTCCCCTGGAATCCGAAGGGCTATCAGCTCATCCTCGTCAACAGTTGTGTAAAGCACGAACTGAAGGGTTCTCCCTACAACGAGCGCCGACTCCAATGTGAACATGTTGCTGAGGTTATCGGCAAGATTCACCCCGAGGTGAAGAGCCTTCGCGATGCCAACTACGATATGCTGGAGGAAGTGAAGAGCCAAATCACAGAGGACGAGTACAAGCGCGCTCGCTATGTCATTGGTGAAGTATTCCGCGTTCTTGCTGTCTGCGATGCTCTCCAGAAGGACGACTACGAGACTGTCGGCAAGATGATGTACGAAACCCACTATGGCCTTTCCAAGGAGTACGAAGTAAGCTGCGAAGAGCTCGACTTCCTCAATGAAGTTGCAAAGGAAGAAGGTGTAACCGGTTCTCGCATCATGGGTGGCGGCTTTGGCGGCTGCACCATCAACCTCGTGGCTGACGAACTGGCTCCCAACTTCAAGAAGGTTGTAGTAGAGAAGTTCCAGAAGAAGTACGGCAAAAAGCCCATCGTCATTGATGTAGTCATTGGCGACGGAGCACGCAAGCTGTGCTAAACACTGGATATGAGATTAGAGATTAGGGATTAGAGTCAGCTCTATTCCCTTTTCTCTATTCTTTTTCCTTAAAATCTATACTAAAACTCACATGGCATTATTAGACTGGATTGTCATTGGCGTTTTCTGCTGTGCGCTGATCGGCATAGTTGTTTGGGTCGTTTCACAGAAGAACGACAACTCGGCAGACTATTTCCTCGGAGGCAAGGATGCAACTTGGATAGCTATCGGTGCATCCATCTTCGCCTCGAACATTGGTTCCGAACATCTTATCGGCCTTGCAGGAGCAGGTGCTTCGTCGGGTATGGCGATGGCACATTGGGAGATTCAGGGCTGGATGATACTGATACTGGGCTGGGTGTTTGTGCCGTTCTACTCCCGTTCTATGGTTTACACTATGCCCGAGTTCCTGGAGCGTCGTTACAACACACAAAGCCGTACCATCCTTAGCGTCATTTCGCTCATTTCTTACGTGCTGACGAAAGTGGCTGTGACGGTATATGCTGGCGGTCTTGTTTTCCAACAAGTCTTTGGCATCAAGGAGCTGTGGGGCATCGACTTCTTCTGGATTGCAGCCATCGGACTTGTGCTCATCACTGCTCTCTACACCATTTTGGGCGGTATGAAGAGTGTGCTCTATACCTCTGTGCTCCAGACACCTATCCTGTTGCTCGGTTCTTTCATTATTCTCGTCTTAGGCCTGAAAGCACTTGGCGGATGGGATGATATGATGAGTATAACGGAGATGAAACCCGTCAATGCATATGGCGATGATATGAACGACCTGATGCGCGACATAAATGACCCGCAATACCCATGGCTGGGTGTTTTGATCGGATCATCTGTTATTGGCTTCTGGTATTGGTGTACAGACCAATATATCGTGCAGCGTGTGCTTTCTGGCAAAAATGAGAGGGAAAGTCGTCGCGGTACCATCTTCGGTGCTTACCTGAAGTTGCTGCCTGTTTTCCTGTTCCTCATTCCTGGTATGATTGCTTTGGCACTACATCAGAAGAGTCTGGGTGCTGGTGCAACATTCCTTCCGTTGAACCCTGACGGTACTGCGATTGCCGATGCAGCCTTCCCCACCCTTGTGGCTAAGTTATTGCCTGCTGGCGTGAAAGGTTTAGTCGTTTGCGGTATCCTTGCAGCCCTGATGTCTTCACTGGCTTCGCTGTTCAACAGTTCGGCCATGCTGTTCACCATCGACTTCTGGAAGCGCTTGAAGCCTCAAACGTCTGAGAAGAGATTGGTTCGCATCGGCCAGATTGCCACAGTCGTTATCGTGATTCTTGGCATCCTTTGGATTCCCATCATGCGCAGTGTAGGCAATGTGCTTTACAATTACCTGCAGGACGTTCAGAGCGTTCTTGCTCCGGGTATTGCAGCAGCCTTCTTGTTGGGTATCTGCTGGAAACGTGCATCGGCCAAAGGTGGTCAGTGGGGCTTACTCTCTGGCATCATCATTGGTTTAACACGTCTGGGAGCAAAGGTTTACTACAGTAATGTCACCGATGCTGCGGACAGTTGGTTCAAGGCTGTGTTCTACGACTTCAACTGGTTGTTCTTCAGTGGCGTAATGCTGGTTGTCTGCTGTCTGATAGTCATCGTTGTATCGCTCTTCACAGAAGCTCCAAGCAAGGAGAAGATACAAGGTTTGGTATTCGGCACATCTACTCCAGAGCAGATTGCTGCCACGCGTGCCAGCTGGAACAAGTGGGATGTTATCCACACTGTCATTATCATCGGCATCACGGTAGCATTCTACATCTATTTCTGGAACACTTAAATCATCATCGAAACAAAGAGGCCTTCTTCCTGGTTCGGGAAGAAGGCCTCTTTGTTTTAACACGCCTAGTTGATAAACGTATAGTGTTACAATTGCAATCATATTGTGTTACAATTGCAATCGTAACGTTAGATGTTTGCAATTTACTAGTGCCACGTTTGGCAATTAGGTTAAGCTAATTTGCCGACTTAGTACGCTATCTTCTTGCCATCGACGATACAGATGCCCGGTTGCGGCTCTTGAAGGCGTATTCCCTGAAGATTGTAAATCCCCAAATCATTTCCTTCTTTGAAAAACTTTGGAGCGTTCATTCCCGTAGCGTCATCTTTCGCAGACATCATATAGGCGTAGTAGAAACCACCAGTCTTGGTTCCAGACGGAGAAGTAAGGTGTATTTGAACGGTTTCCTTGCCACTTGTGGCTTCCTCTGGAATCGGATAACAACGCATGATGAAACGTCCCGGATCGTTGTGGTAGAGACTTTCCGAAGCAACTAACACACCATCGCACATGATGTCGAAGTTGCGCACATCACCCTCGTCCCCCCAATACAGGAGCATCAGATAGTTGCGGTTCGTCTTGTTCACCTTCATCGTCCATTTCTGTCCTGTTGTGCCTGAGCCGTCGAGCCAAGTTCTGCCCCTGAAAGTTCCACGTCCCCCATTGCTGGAATAGCGATGGCCCGTCCTGGAAGAGCCTTGAGTAGTCCAGAAATAATCGACTGGGAAAGTCTCTTCCGGCACTTCCTCCGACAGAGCAGTATATATGCCGAAAACGCCACCAACCGTGTTCTGGGCATTGATTGCCTGCATCTTTATCGTCACTTTCTGTTTGCCTTTCGTCAGTTCGAAAGGAATAGGATGACGCATGTAGTAGTACTCGCCGGGCATGAAGAGATTGAGTTCATCGTAGGAGAACTGTGTTCCGTCGCAATAGATGTCGTATCGGCGATTGCCACCATCACTACCCCATTGCTTCGTGATGAAATCCATGGGACGCCCAGAATCGACCTTCAAGTCGTAACTTATCCAGCCCCCATAAGCATCTCGCCACCCTAAATCGGGACCTGTATTCATGTTTTGGCCTTGTAAGTTGTGGGCACGTTCGCTGGCAGTATTGCATATCTTCACCTCGTCGATGAAATCAATGGGACGTTCCATCTTGCTGGCATCCGTCGGAATCCACACGAGCATGGGCGAAGCGGCACGATGCGCTCTGGCAAAATAAGGGATGAGGGAGATAACTTTGCTAGTCGAAACCACTTCGTCTCCATTCAACGTGCCAGACTTGCCATTCATGCGAAGCCTCTGAATGCCTCCCTTGAAAAGTGCTGTCAAAGAAGACGGGGCTGCGACAGATGTTCCTGTCGCCCCAGTCTCGATGTACAAGTTGCTGAGTTTTCCTCCATTGTCCACGCCCTCAGCACAATAAACAAGCGGTCCGCGCTCATAAGCACATAGGCCTTTGTTACTCTTCAAATTCTCGTTCGAAACGACTTGATGAATGTCCATCGGAAGTGAAACTTCCACATAATCATTAGCCTGCCAATCCTTCTGAAGGAGTGCATAACCATCCTGAACAGTATAGTCAACTTCCTCGCCATTCACCTTGATGACAACAGGCGCAGTTGTCGGATTGGTATAGGAATACAAGTCGCTCTCCACAGGCTTGTTCACAGCCCAACCAGGAATGCGAACCTTCAAAGTTTTACCTGCCGAATTGCCTTCAACACTATTAAACGTCAACTTTACATCACCCTTGTAAGGATATGAGCCAGTGACAGTTATGCCAAACGAAGCATCTCCGACAGTTGCCTTTGCTGTGCTAGCGACGAAGAGATTCCAGTAGAGGGCATCATCATCAACTGCATAGATATATCCAGGCACAGAAGGAATGAGGCGGCAGAGGTTTGTTGGGCAGCAACTTGTGCCGAACCATTCGGATCGTGGATCACCTCTTTCGCTCGAAGCCAGACGGTTCGGATAGTAGAACGTCTTGCCCTGAATGCCATAACCATCCAGCGTAGTATTGTACAGAGCCCGTTCCAGCATATCGATATACTTTCCTTCGCCATGCAGACGGAACATGCGAAGATTGAACATGCAGCCAGATACGGAAGCACACGTTTCGCAATATGCTGAAGAATTTGGCAATTCGTAATCCTCACCAAACGCTTCGTTATTATCGCGAGCACCAAAGCCACCTGTGATATAGAACTTCTTGCTTGCGATATTATTCCATATTGCGGTTACGGCTGTCTCATAAGCCTGGTCACCACTATAGCGCACCCAATCGGCCATACCGCTATAGAAATACATCGCGCGAACAGCATGTCCCTCTGCAGTCCGCTGTTCAATGGCGGGCAAATGGTCCTGCCAATACTTGCCGTTAACACGTTGGTCCAAGCTGTTAGGGTCAAACTTGCGGATGCCTCTGCAATCGAGGAAGAACTTGCAGCCCTGCAGATAGCGTTCCTCTCGCGTCAGTTCATAGAGGCGGACCAAAGCCATCTCGACCACAGCATGACCTGGAGCCATCTTGATGCCATCTTCGTTGAAGACATCCAACATATTGTCTGCAGCCCTTTTAGCACAGTTGAGCAACTTGTCTTTGCCTGTTGCCAAATAGTACGCGATACCGGCTTCAACAAGTTCAGCCACATTGAACGTCTCGTGCGAAAGGTTCCAATCGCCCTTCCACTTCGCCCCATCATACCAAGGATGCAAGGGATTGTGAATCGTGAAGTTAGTCTGAATATAGCCGTCAGGCTCTTGAGCGGAACATATCTTGTCGATAACTTCGTCGCAATACTCTTCCAGACTGGCGTTTGCCTGTGTCGTCAGTACATACGAAGCACCCTCAAGTACCTTATATACCTCAGCATCATCGTAAGGCTGACCTGATTGGAAAGTCAAATCACCCACTTGAGCCTCACCGCTAACAATCTTTCCGGCATACTCGAAATTGCGTATCTGACCGGCATCCGACACTTTTTGGAAGGCGTAACGGATGGTCGTGTTGCGCATCACGTCCAGTCTTTGCTTCCAGAACTGGTCGTTTACCTGCACATCGGTAAATGGCACTTGCTTTATCTCACCTGCCGCCATCGCGACGTGGGAAAAGGCTATCAAACAGAAAAAAGGAAGAATAATACGTTTCATATGTAGTATATTTGCTGCAAAGATACAAAAATTATTGTGATAATTGACAAATAAAGGCAAGAAAAAAACAGAATTATAGGTTTACATATCTGTCCCAAAATGTTATATGTGCAGAAGGAGTCTACATAGTCAATCACAATGGGAATGAACATAGAGTAGCATACAAAATGTCTCATGACTTCTCGGTCTTCATAAAGGACTCTACTTATATGCTTATATCCAAGAGTACTTTGCAGGTGAAGATAAAAAATTTTACCTTTTCCTTTGTGTTCCCAACATTTATTGTTAAATTTGCATCAAATTCATAGGTGCTTGGCATTTAATATAGTATGCGAGGCATTCTATCACACAATGACAACACAATTACATTTTTATAATAATCTTTCAAACAATTATCTATGAATATCAGAAATACTCTGTTAGGAGCACGAAGCCATGTGTCACTGAAAGCTATGATGACATTGGTGATGATGGTATGCTCACAATTTTTCGCATGGGGCCAGACAGGTGCCGGCAGCTATCCGATTGAAAGCGTTCGGTGGGATAAAGTGCCCACGGAGAACCGCGAAGTGATTGAACAACTCTTTGCCGACATGGTGCTTGTGCCAGAAAGCGGAGAGGTGAAGAAGTTCTACATCTCCACACATGAGGTGCAGAGTGGCCTATGGGCGGCTTTGATGCCGAATGAAAATGAAATAGTGGTGGCAGGTCAAGATAGTGGACAAATCTCTGTCAGTGGCGGAGGACGTGATGCCCTCAAGCATGCTCCTATGCCTTATCCTAAAAGTGATATAGGCGGCGGGAGGGTTAAAGTATCTCCCAGCCTCGAAGACATTCAGACCTTTATTTCCCTGCTCCGCAAGCAGACAGGCAAACGCTTCCGCCTGCCGACAGAAGCTGAGCGGAAATGGGCAGCACAATGTGAGCTCATCGACACCATAGCCGATGCCGCCGACTCTATCGGCAAGGGCTTCCATCTCGCTCTCGACACCATCGCCAAGGCAGAGCCGAAGATGCTGGTCGTTACTGCTATGGACGGCACGACGACGAAGTATCTGCTCGACGGCATGCCGCAAGTCAGGATAGAGAAGCCCTACCTCGTCATCTCGTCGGGAATGGCTTCTGTCAGCCTGCCTCTTGAGAACCTGCAGCACATGCACTACGAGAAGGCAACCGACGAGGCGACTGCAATCGGGGAAATCAAGGTGTTCGACGAGAAGGGCGGCAGCGAACGCATCGACTTCAGCAATCTGCCCGCCGATGCCAGCGTCAGCATCTATACGCTCGACGGCAAGCAGCTCTACAGCATGCGCCCCGGTCAGGGAAAGAACCTCTCTCTGCCGCTTGGCTCCCTGCAGAGCGGCATCTATCTGGTGAAAGTAAACGACGTAACCTATAAAATCCAGAAGCCATGAAACCAATGCGATATATTTCCCTGATTATAGCCCTGCTGAGCGTCCTCGGCCTGGCAGCACAGCAGCAACAGAGCCAGTACGCCCTCTACAACTACCGCAACGACGGCGACTTCAACGCCTGGCTCAACATCGACGTTGACAGCATCACGTACAGCAACATCGGCCTCGACAGCGTGGAGTACGACAACATCGTCACGCAGGAAGTCTGGACGCCCGACAGCTGCTACCGCATCCCCATCGAAGTCATCGACAGCATCGGCTTCCGGGCACCGGCACCAGAGTTCAAGGATGGCATCTTCCTTATAACAGAAGAGCATCTTCCTTATATTATTGCAGTTGATGATGAAAGTGTTACATTTAGTAATGATACTCCTTCTCTCCTAATGCCATATACAGGGCAAATTATGTATAGCGATTTAACGACAGAACCTTTTTACATGGGCTTTGCCGGAAGAATAGTTGAGTTACAGACAACAGAAGAAGGTATAACGTATAGATGTGAACCTGTGTCACCAAGTGAAGTTTACAACCGTTATCTGAATGTTTTTAAAGTTGTAACAGATCCAGATAATGTGCTTGATCCCTATACGAGACCACGTCATGCACCCAAGCGTAGTATATTTGGTGGTATCGCCGAAGATGGTCTCATAACCATTCCTGATATCAAAATAAAGTTCGATACATCACTTAATAAATGGGCGGGCTGTAGCGGCAATGTAACAATTGATGCAAAAATATCCAATTCTGTTGAATATGTGATATGCGTTGGAATGCTGGATGCAGATTTTGTCAACATAAAGCATACAAAGAAGGTTAACTGGTCTCTAGGAACATCATATAAAATAGAAAAATTCGATGACAAAGAAGATTCTTATGAAGAATGGTTAGACACTCCTTTCTTTACATGGGGATGTCCTTGGCTTGGACTTAATTTATATTGTGGTTTGTTTTTTGATGTAAAAGCAAATCTTGAACTAATTGCAAAATTTCCTGTTTACGAATCTACTTCGGTAGAGGAATATTACTTTGGAACTGACGTTGGATGGACGAACCCAATTGTAACTCAATTCAATTCAGGTGGTTGGTCTAGTACAAGAGACGAGCAAATAGACGCCCTTGTTGATGATACAGAAGTGAAAGTGAAACTCAGCGGTTCTATCTCATTTGGTCCTGTCATCAAGGCCTCTTTCCAAGTATGGAAACCAAATTGGTTGAGTTTTGATGTGCGTGCAAAAGGTGGACTTGAACTTAGTGGTGAGTGCGCTATGGATTTATGGGCTCTCGTTCATGGTGAAGATGTCATATATAAAACTATTTCAGAAGATACAAAAATCACATCAGGACTTAAAATTGCTCTTGAACTTCATGGTACAGCAATGAAAAAAGATTGTACTTTTGCCAGTGTCTCAAGAACTTTGTTCAAGACAGAGCACTATTTATTCCCTCGATTTACACAACCAGCGTTTCCTAAATATATCAATGGTACATGGGAAGGTGGCGTAAGTCCTTTGTCTGTGTACACTGTTCCATCTAATAATCTTCTCCTTCCAGGAAAGGTTGGGCTGTCTGTATATGATGAGTTAGGAAACAAGATATCTACCTCTTATGGAAGTATTTGGTTCTTTGGCGGTGATTGGGAAAAAAGCTGGCTACAAAGTGATGTTAGTAATTTGGAGTGTGGAAAAACATATATTGTTAGACCTTTCTTCCGTATGCTTAATATCAACGAAGTGCTTGCGTCGCCTTCATCTCAGTTCACCGTTCCAGAGCCGATGACGTTGGACATAAACACTCCCTTGAACTCTGTAACCTTGGGCAAGGGACAGGAAGGCTTCTATGCCATCAATGGCGGATGGGGTGAGTTTTCTGTTCATTCTTCCATGAAGGCGATATGCGATGCAGAGATTGTAATGAATAACGACAAGCCCTATGTGAAGATTTCTGCTTCGAATCGTATGACAGGTCCTGCCACCGTTACCGTCAAAGACTTGCGTGCCGGGACGACGGAGACGATTCTCGTTACCGTTTCGAGCGATGCTGTTCCCGAACTAACGGTTTCAGAACAAGCTGTTACTTTGCAGGAAAGCGAAAGCATAACAGTCCTTGTTACTTCCGGTAGTGGCAACTATACCGTAGAGAGTAGCGACGAAAACGTTGCGACTGCTACAATCGAAGGGAATGAGATTATTATTACTGCTATAAGTATAGGTCCCGCCTCAGTCATTATTACCGACACAGAAACAAAACAAGAGGTAGTCATAGAAGTATCTGTAACCGAAGCTGGCGGAAATGACAATACTCATGGCGAAGCGGGCCAGGCTGAGTATGATGCTGCAATGGCTGCCATCACAAACGGCTCCTACTACATTTCAACGAAAGTGGGTGGTACCAAGTATTATTTGACTACCGAAGGCAGACTAACAAATGTCATAGAAAATGGAGGATTGTTTACCATCTCAAAGGCCTCTGGAGGAGAGCTGTATGACGTTGGCATCAACATAGATCCCGGAACTGGATACCACTTCACCAATACAACGTTGGTTAACGAGAAGGCCAATCTGCATCCTGGCACTGGAGCCTTCTACATGACTAATAATTTTAACCGTAATAATTGGGAAAGACAGGTATTGTTCTTGAATGAAACTGGCAAATTTGCCATTCGCACCAGCAATACTGCCTATGGCACAGAGAGTTGGGAAGATGCCGGTAGAACATTCTGGACATACGAGGTTGACGAAACCGGTGCTCCAGTCCTTGACAATTATGGTCTCATGGCTTGCTATAGCTATGAACCCACTTACATTTGGGAAATCAATAAAACTGAGAATCTTGATATACTACCTTCAACGATTCTCTCACCGGAAATCCAATGGTCGGCAGACATTATGGTCTTTAACGATTCTGAGAGGTATGGAACTAGTGCCGATGGCCAGGTCATTGACACTCCTCCTTCCGATGCCTCAGGAAACGAATGGTATGCTCCGAACTACAAGTTGACGAATGGTCAGAAGTCGTGGAACGTGGGTTATTCACCGTTCTTGTCCGAAACAACAACTACAGAGATTAACACAGTAAACTGGACTACATGGTCGAATTCGACATGCTGGTCGGCAGACAAGGACGTGGCAGACATTTATATGCGCCGAACCTTTACGGTAGACCACGCATTATCTGATAGAATACTGTTGTCGTGCTGTCATGATGATGCGGCAGAATGGTATCTTAATGGTGTGTTGATACATTCCGAGACTGGTTACAATTGGAATTATAATTATAATAATTCTATATACCTAACTCCAGAGCAGCGTGCACTCATTCACACAGACGGCAGGAAGAATGTGCTGTCTGTCCACGTGCATAATTATGGAGGTCCTGCTTTGGCGGATGAGGGGTTATATGAAGTTCGTGAAGTGCGAAGTGCTGGCGGTGGCGGCGGAAACTCATCGCAGTAACGATTACATGAAATCAGGGGAATGGCGAATGCTGTTCCCCTGATTGTATAATAGTTATGGCTTTATCACGGGCAAGACGCCTGCATATTAGGCATTGTGCTGCGACAGGTGTTTTTCTTTCTTTTGCATGAGGAATCCCATTTCGATTGAAAATATTTAAACTTATTTGGTATTTCACTCGTTTATTCGTACCTTTGCAGAGGAAAAGAGAAGAGAAAACTTATGCTTGAATCGCTTATAAATATCGTCATCGAGGCATCCAGCTTGATGCTTACGGATGATTTCCAGGTCACAGAGAAAGATGGAGTCAGCAACATTGTTACGTCTTCCGACATTGCCGTACAGGAGTTTCTGCGCGTTCGGCTGGGGGAACTCCTACCCGACTGCGGCTTTCTCTGCGAGGAAGAAGACCAACACGATTTAGGACACGAATACGTATGGATTGTCGACCCCATTGACGGCACAGCCAATTATGCCCGAGGTATACGTGAATGCGGCATCTGTGTGGGCTTGAGGCATAATTCCGAGATGGAACTTGCTGCGGTTTATCTGCCCAGGACAGACGAGCTCTTTACTGCCGAACGCGGCAAAGGCGCTTTCCTTCATCATCCACAATCGGGAAAGCCAGCCAAGAGGCTTCATGTCTCGGAACGTCCTTTCACGGATTGTGTCATGTTCACAGCCCTTTCGCTCTACCATAAAGAATATGCGCAGGTGTGTTCCGACGTGATTTACAATGTTTTTATGCAATGTAATGACATTCGCCGCTTCGGTTCAGCCGCTTCAGAAATCTGTTATCTGGCAAAGGGAGTGTGCGAGCTCTTCTTCGAGTATATCCTCTCGCCTTGGGATTTTGCTGCGGCTTCGCTCATCCTCGAAGAGGCTGGTGGCGTGCTTTGTGACCTTCAGGGGAAACCGCTTGACCACACGAAGCCATCAGGAATACTTGCCGCCAACAACAAGGAGAATTTGGACCGACTCGTGGCTATTGTTTCGAAGAGGCTAAGCTAAATTGCAAACGTATAGTGCCACGATTGCAAACAACTAGTGTGACGTTGGCGATTTACTAGTGTGAAGTTTGCATTTTACTAGTGTGAAGTTTGCGATTTACTAGTGTGAAGTTGGGGAACTTCACGTGTGACGTTTAGGACAAGCTGAAGCGAAACTGCTGGCCCACATATTCCCACCTGACTGTGCCGAAACGGATGAGGCGCGCCAAGAGCATGATGACTTTGTGGCGAGGGAGTTTGGAGAAGCGGACTATCTGATTCAAGGTCTGGGTTCCCTTCATGATGCTGAGCAATTGCCGCATAAAATCATCATAGGTAATTACCGAGCCTCGAAACTTCTGCGACTCTTGCCAAAGTGCCAGATGAACAGGCGAAGCAAGAATGTTCTCGTCCTTAATGCGGATATAGGCCTTCATTTGTCCCTCCTCGTCACGAGCATAAACAGGACGCTTAGCCGAAGGCGGAACCGTAGCTATCACAATGGTGCGTCCCTCTGCATGATAGGTGTCGAAGGAGATGCTTGGCTCGGGCTTGCAGAACTTATAGGCAGCCTGATGCATCATGAATATCTCTTCCTCGCTTCGGACTCCCGACAAGTGCCCATCATCACTAACCCCTATCAGCAACCTGCCACCATCCGTATTGGCAAAAGCAGAGACGGATTTGGCAAGTTTGCAGGCATCGGCCACACGATACTTGAAGTCCTGTTGCTGATGCTCACCCTCGCGAATGAGACTGAGGAGGTAGCGCTTGTCGTCCATAAAAGGAAAAGGTCACACGAACAGGACTTCTCGTCCATGAAAGAGGAAGTTCCCAGCCACAACATATTCTCGGCAAGTAGGCGAAAACTGGTCCTCGACGGTTACATGTTCATGTCCAGCAAGTATGCAGCGAAGGAGGGGCTCATGCTTGAGATATTGGATGAAATCGCGAGTGACGGCATCTTCCTGCTGAATTTTGTAGTCCCCGTTTGGCTTGGGAACTGCGCTATAAGTCATCTTTCCCTTGTCGCTCCAGAAACGTACGGCAGCCCGCCAAATGTTGTCCGTAAAGAAAGGCACATGCATGCAAAGCACGATGGGAAGACCTTTTGCGACCTCTTCCTTGAAAAGCTTCACTTGTTCTTCTGTCACATAGCCGTACACATCATCCAGCGTGACAAAATTCACGCCGTTCACTACCTGACTATACAGGGAAATGTCGAAAGGATAGACGCCCTGCAGAACCTTGCGCGTATTGTCCTTATATGCCTCAGTATGCTCCTCTTTAGGGTCGCTCAGCCACATGTCTGTACTGAACTCGTGATTTCCCAAAGAACCGATGACACCCTCTCCAAAGTATTTCTTCACGAGGTCGAAATTTGCTTCACTTTGCCAGTCTATGAGGTCGCCCGTATGGACCACATAGTCCACATGTTGCTTGGCCCAGGCCAATGCGTCACGAAGCGCTTCTTCCTGCCTGCCACCAAAGGTTGTGGTGCGATTCTCATGAAGTTGATGCTTCTTCTCATTCTCGTGCTCGTAGGCTGCTGTAAGATGTGTATCGGAAATATGCAGGACTGAAAAAGGCTTCTCCAAGCCTATTTCCACAGTCGCATAACTGAGCGAGAGGCGTTCATACTTTCCCCGCTTGGGGAACACGGCAGGATTGTCTTCCGCCAACATGGGAAGTTGTGATGTGGCAATAAGTGCTCCTGCTCCTGCCACACGCTTAAAGAATGTTCTTCTGTCTATCATGGTTCAAGGTTAACTGATCTGTTTTGTGATGTCTTTTTTAGCATTATAAATCCTATAACAGCCATAACTACAGCTGCGAAGACGACTTTTGCATCAAACAGGTATATGACGGGTGTACTGGACATCCGTAATTCTCCTAATCCAAGCACGCAATAGATTACGACTAAAGTAATAGTCAGATTCCTGCTCATATGAAGGATAATAGCATACCATATGTTTCGTGTCCAGATGAAAACCAGCCCGAAGAGCATGGCACCAAGGGACGCGCCAATGAAGTTGCGAACATGGAGGATGCCGAAAAGGAAGGCCATCACGACGCAGACTATAATCTTCGACTTACGTTGCCGGAATGGCGAGATGGCCAATTGACGGAAACAAAGTTCCTCGAGCACAGGGGCAAGCAGAACAGCATGGACGCAGGCAAGCAGGTCTTCGCGCAGTTCGTCGGGATTGTAAGTGATGTGCTCCAACCGCACAGAATGGATGAGTGATGTAAGACCATAGACAAAATATCCCTCGACGACAAGCCATAGCGGAGCCAGCAGTAACAGTCCGACAACGACGGTCAGCTTCGGAAGATTCATCGATAACTGTTTCGCCTCGGGGAACACCTTAGGCTCTAACCAATATGCAATAATGTAGGTCAGCCCGATGGCAGCCAAAGTGAACATCCACGACAAAGCCTCACGCCCGAGGGTAAAGTTTCCGTCGGCTGTCGGTAATGCTGTGACGTAGATGAGCAGGAAACCATAGATAGTCACAAGTATAGGTACGACAGGTTTGAGAATGCGTCGGAAAGTGTCCATCACCTTAATGTTAGTTATTTCCTCTGCAAAGATAATGTTTTTTTACGAGCTTATCAAATCCTGCGTGTTTTTCTGTCTATTCCTGTCTCATTTCATGTCCGAATGCAAAAAGAGGAAGGTCGAAGAAGCGCTAATACTATCCCAACACGACATCAAGGACCATCATCAGGACGAAACCTACCGCGAAGCCAATGGTGCTGAGGTTGGAGTGCTGGCCGCGGGAGGATTCTGGGATAAGCTCTTCAACGACAACATAGAACATAGCTCCAGCAGCAAAGGCCAACATGTATGGCAGGACGGGCATTAACAAGGAGGCCAGCAACATGACGGCCAACGCGCCAACTGGCTCTACGGCTCCGCTCAACGACCCGATAACGAATGACTTCCACTTGGAATTGCCCGCGGTTCTC
>CACZBC010000054.1 GCA_902779315.1 uncultured Bacteroidales bacterium
CGGGTTTGGCATGACAGTCAGGCTCGCCGCTTTGTTTTCATAATATATCAGTGTGTCTTTTTAAGCAATGTTTAATTTGCTTAAATGCTTAAAACTTCCAATGGGATAATTATGGGATTCTGGGGCACGATTTTGAGGAGGTAAAATTCAAAGAATTTTAACGGCTCGTTTTAAGGCACCGTAGAGCGCAAGTTTTTGCCTCAGTGGCATAAATGTACGTCGAAGTGATTTGAGGCGATTCTGGGGCAAATTAGAGGGGTTTTTCGGGGGTTCTGGATTTCCTATCAAGACCAGCAATTCTCCCATCCAAGAAAAAGGGCGTTTTTCGGCAGCAAATAGGTGACCTCTGCAGATGCCCTCAAAATGGGTGTCTTTTATGCTGCAACGAAATGATTTAAGCATTTAAGCAAATTAAGCAACGAAATTTGAGAGAAATGCGTCGACTATATATTATATATAATTAATAAGTATTGTAGTTGATATATAATAAAGCTAAGCCGCCTTTGGCTTTTTAAGCAATGTTTAACTTGCTTAAAATGCTTAACCTTCCTTCTTGCTTGAAAATCAACGACATGCGCGCGTCCAATACGTGTTTAAGCAAATAAGCAAAATAAACATGCTTAAAAAAAAGAAGTAACAGACACGAAAACAGTCCTCACTGCAAGGGACGATGGCAAACGACTAACGTGACGATGCCCGATGACACACGTGACGATTGCAAATGACACGTGCCAAAATGGCGATATAAATGAAATTTCATCAAAAAAAAACATATTTTTTCTCTTTTCACTTTTCATTTTTCATTTTTCTTCTTACCTTTGCAACACTTTTCGACAAAAACAAACATAATTACATAAAAATCAAACCAATATGACAAAGATTGAATTAGTAAAGCTGGTTGCCGAAAGAACCGGCATCGACCAACCCACAGCATTGGCTGCAGTGGAAGGCGTCATCGACGTGCTCAAGGAATCACTCATCAACAAGGAGAGCGTTTACATTCGCGGTTGGGGCACTTGGACACTCAAGCATCGTGCAAAGAAGACTGCCCGCAACATCACAAAGAATACCACAATCGTCATCCCCGCTCACGACATTCCATACTTCAAGCCCTGCAAGGACTTCATGGAAGCCGTAGCTAAGGCATAAAGACAACCCCTTCTAAATCTCCCCGAGGGGAGACTTTCCTGAAGCTTCCCCTCTTGGCGGGAAGCTTTTTTTATATACAAATGTACCGAATTATGAAGAAATACCTCTTTCTTATCCTTTTTATTCTTCACTCTTCACTCTTCACTCTTCACTCGCGAAGCGTCATCGACTACGTCAACCCCATCATTGGCACGAACGGCATGGGCCACACGTTCCCAGGAGCCTGTGCGCCCTTCGGCATTGTCCAGCTCTCTCCGGAAACCGACACCATTCCCCACAACGTGGACGGACGCTATCAGGGCAAAGTCTATGAGTACTGCGCAGGCTATCAGCACAAGGACAAGACCATTGTAGGCTTCTCCCACACGCACCTTTCCGGTACAGGCCACTCCGATCTGGGAGACATCCTCATCATGCCAACTACGGGCAGAATCCGTACGAACCCAGGCACAGCCGACAATCCCGAAGGAGGCTATCGCTCCCGCTTCTCGCACGACACAGAAAAATGTTCGCCCGGCTACTACGAAGTCAAGCTCGAGGACTACAACATCTTGGCCCAACTGACTGCGACACAACGCGTTGGCGTGCATCAGTACACTTTCCCGACAGAAGATGCCCAGTTCATTCTCGACCTGGGACACGGCATTTACAACTACGACGGCAAGACGCTTTGGAGCTATCTTCGTGTGGAAAATGACACACTCCTGACGGGCTATCGCATCACGAACGGCTGGGCCCGACAGAACTACACCTACTTCGCCATTTCGCTTTCACAACCCATTCAGAACTATGGCTACAGGGACGAGCAACGGATGAAGTACTCTGGCTTCTGGCGCAAGAACGACATCCACCACAACTTCCCGGACATGGCAGGCCGCGAGATTGCAGCCTACTTCCAACTTAAGTTGCCCGCAAGCCACCAACTCACCATCAAGGTTGCGCTTTCCGCAGTCAGCCAGAGCGGCGCCATTGCCAATCTCAGAGCCGAGGCGGCAGGCCTCTCTTTCGAACAGATAAAGGCCAACGCAATCCAGCAATGGACGAAGGAACTGACTGGCCTCGAGATAGAGGGAACAGACGACCAGAAAGCACTCTTCTACACTTCGCTCTACCACACCATGATAAACCCCAGCGTCTATATGGATGTGGACGGAAAGTATCGCGGCAACGACATGGAAATCCACGAGGCAAAGGACTTCACGAACTACACCATCTTCTCGCTTTGGGACACCTATCGCGCTGAGCATCCGCTGCTCAACCTCATCAAACCGAAGCAGGGACGAGATATGGCAGAAAGCATGATTCGCATCCAGCAACAGAGCGCACTCCACCTCTTGCCTGTCTGGTACTTGATGGCCAACGAAGGCTGGTGCATGAGCGGCTACCATTCGGTTGCCGTCCTCTCCGACGTAGCAAAGAAACTCGGCATAAAGGACAAGAAGGCTATGCTCGAAGCTATGAAATCGACTGCCACCTCCAAGTGGATGGAAGGCCTGACAGACTACATTCAATACGGCTATGTTCCCTACGACCGTTGTGGCACAAGTGCTTCGAACACACTGGAATACGCCTATGACGACTGGGCCATCTATCAGGCAGCGCTCGATGCCGGAGACACAGAAATGGCCGAAACCTTCAAGAAGCGCGCCATGAACTACAAAAATGTCTTCAATCCCGCTCTGGGACTTGCTTGCCCGAAGTACAAGGACGGCTCCTGGAAGAAGAACTTCTCGCCCCTCCAGACCTATGGCGAAGGCTTCATCGAAGGAAATAGCGCAAACTATTCGTTCCATGTTCCTCACGATGTAAAGGGAATGATTGAATGTTTTGGCGGCGACAAGAAGTTCATCGAGCGCCTCGACAACCTCTTTGCCGAACCCCTCGACAAGAAGTATTACGAGGATAACGAGGACATCGAGGAAGAGTGTCTGCTTGGCGGCTATGTTCACGGCAACGAGCCCAGCCATCATGTCCCCTATCTCTATGCTTGGACATCTCAGCCCTGGAAGGCTCAATACTGGCTTCGCGAAATCATGAACCGCATGTATGTCAACAACATAGACGGCCTGCATGGCAACGACGACTGCGGACAGATGTCGGCTTGGTACATCTTCACGGCAATGGGTTTCTATCCAGTTTGTCCCGGAAGCGACCAGTACGTGATTGGAGCACCTTATGTTCCCAGTTGTAAACTGAGTCTGCCGAACGGAAAAGCCTTTTTCATCAAGGCTCCGGGAGTCAGCGACAAGAACCGTTACGTCAAGGAAGTCAGGTTGAACGGCAAGCCCTACGACAAGCTTTACATCACGCATAAAGATATAATGAATGGCGGTGTTCTCTCGTTCAAGATGAGCAGCACACCAAACAAGAAGCGCTGCATCAAGACTGGCAAGCCTTATTCACTCTCGGATTAAACCTTTTCCTCACGCGCGTGTCATATAAAATATAAACCCTCTTTGACATGAAAAAGAACAACAAGCAACAACATGAGATGAATCGCCGCCAATTCTTGGAGCGATTAGGTTTTGGTTCGGCAACGGCTTTGTCGCTGATGTCCCTGGGAAGCCTGCAAGTGATAGGTTCGCCTCGAACAATAGCGAATGCTCTCGGCGATGATGCTCCCGAGTCATTGAAAATGACGTATCGCGTCCAGAACGGAACGGGAGAACACGTCTCGCTGCTTGGCTTCGGCATGATGCGTTTGCCAAGAGAACAGGAACAGGTAAATGAACTGGTCGATTACGCACTTGCCCATGGCGTGAACTACTTCGACACAGCTCCCATCTATGGTGGCGGAAACAACGAGACAGCTACCGGAAACGCCCTGAGCCGCCATCCTCGCGACAAATATTTTGTCGCCACAAAGATGTCCAACCAGAACGAAGCTTTGTGGCCCTTTGAGAAGTCGAAGGAGATGTACGAGAACTCGTTCCGCAAGTTGCAAGTGGACTATATCGACTACTACCTGTTGCACAGTGTCGGCGGAGGTGGAATAGACAACCTCAAGGCTCGCTTCATCGACAACGGACTGTTGGATTTCCTCCTGGAAGAGCGTAAGGCGGGACGCATCCGTCACCTTGGTCTCAGCTATCATGGCGATGTGAAAGTCTTCGATTGGCTGCTCGACAACAACGACAAATACCATTGGGACTTCGTACAGATCCAGATGAATTACCTCGATTGGACGCATGCACAGAGAGGCAGAGGACGTCGTCGTGGCGATGCAAATGCCGAGTATCTCTATGGAAGGCTCGAGAAGTTGGGCATCCAATGCGTCATTATGGAGCCTCTCAGAGGTGGTGGTTTGGCAAATGTACAAGACGATGTACGCGAACAGCTTGCCCGTGCACGCAAAGACGACACACCAGCTCGTTGGGGTTTCCGTTGGGTAGGTTCGAAGCCAAATGTACTGACGGCATTGAGCGGCATGAATCGCATGGAACACCTCAAGGAGAACTTGGAAACGTTCTCGCCTCTTGACCCCTGCACTACCATTGAGAATGAGCTTTTGGAACGCATTGCAGACAAGATGTCGGGCATGCCTACCATCGGCTGCACCACTTGCGCTTACTGTATGCCTTGCAAGCATGGCGTCGACATTCCTGGCAATTTCGCCTTCTACAACAAAGCTGTCGTGGATGGGCGTCTGCCTCTTCCCGATGCTTCCGCACCTGATTTCGAAGAAAAGCGTCAGGCATATCTCACAGCTTATCAGGCTGCAATCCCCAGCAAGGCTCGTGCAAACAGATGTCAGGACTGCGGAGAATGCCTCTCGAAGTGTCCGCAACAACTTCCCATCCCAACGCATCTGAGCAGACTCGTTGAGATGACAAGGAAGAAACAAGCATAAAAAATGAAAGAATGAAAGAATAAAGAAATGAAAAAGACAATATTGAAATCACTCGCTCTCATCGGAGCATACTTCTTTCTGACAAGTCAAACCACTAATGAACCTGTAGTGACAAAGCAGAAAGACGTTACCATCATTAACACCACATCTCTTGCAACTGATATTGAAGGTTATGTTGGCACAACACCGGTCAAGGTATACATTAAAGCCGGCAAAGTGCTGAAAGTGGAAGCCCTCGAGAACGAGGAGACACCCAAGTACTTCGACATGGTTGTGAAAGGTTTGCTGAAGAAATGGAACGGACTGCCAGTCAAGACGGCAGAGAAGAGCAAAGTTGATGTCGTAACAGGAGCAACTGTTTCATCCGAAGCAGTTATCGAGAATGTTCGACGCGGCATTGCCTATTACAACTACTCGAGCAAGAAGTAACCGAAAACAGGATAACATTTAGGGGAGGTAGGGATGCAACACCAGTTTGCATTCCTACTTTTTATTTGTGAAATTCGAAAGGTAGAGTTCCCGAGTACCGAGAAAGAGCAGCAATTGTCCCGCATAATATGGAATCATGATGCATTGATGGGTATGCGGAATGTGCTCTACGAACAAGTTGATGCCTATAATGAAGTCTGAAACGACAAATAAAATGGAACCTATAATCAAACAGAGGTTCTTGTGTTGCATAGCTGAATAGCACATTCCCAGCAACAATATGGCGTAAACTGCTATTCCATAGGCAATAAGGCTCTCTTCAACTCGAGGGAATATCCAGCACATCGCCAAGCCATACACGACAGCCACAAGCCCGAAAAGCGTTATCTTGACGGATTTAGGCCAAGTCGGTTTGGGTGGAAACAACAGGCTGAGCATTATAATATATGTGATTTGTGCAATTGCGAAGAAGCCTATTTGCGGAATAAGTTCGTTCTTCCACCCCATCACATCGCCCAGGAAAGAGAAGAAGAGTGCTGCCGCCAACGCCCAATATCTTTGAAGCAAGGCACAAACCGACAGCCAAAGCAGGGGGAATATCATTCGTGCAGGAAGATGCAAAGGCACAAAGTCCAAGGCTGCAAGAACGACAAAAACTAAGATAACGAGGGGAATATGGCTTTTACGCAACATCTTGAGCGATAGACGGGGCTCGAACCCGCGACCTTTGGCTTGGGAAGCCAAAGCTCTACCAACTGAGCTACTATCGCGTTCATTCTTTCTGCAAAGGTACGAAAAAATAGTTAATAGATGATAAAATATTGATAAAAATCATTCATTGTATGAAGAAAAAGTCTATCTTTGTACCTAAAAGAAGTGACTTGACACACATACATTCTCATATTATTAACTAAAAACGATTACAATTATGAAGAAGAAATTCATTTGCGCCGTTTGTGGATATATCTATGAAGGCGATGCAGCTCCCGAACAATGCCCCATCTGTAAGGCACCCGCTTCGAAGTTCAGCGAATTGAAGGACGATGCCGACATGACTTACGCTACCGTTCACAAGATTGGTGACGGCAAGCCCGAAGGCGTTTCAGAAGAGATGATTCAGGACCTCCGCAATCACTTCAACGGAGAATGTGGCGAGGTTGGCATGTATCTGGCAATGGCTCGACAGGCTGATCGCGAAGGCTATCCCGAAATTGCTGAGGCTTTCAAGCGTTATGCATTCGAAGAGGCAGACCATGCAAGCCGTTTCGCAGAGTTGCTTGGCGAATGTGTTTGGGACACGAAGACAAACTTGGAGAAGCGTGCAGCTGCCGAGGCTGGTGCTTGCGAAGACAAGTTCCGCATCGCCAAGAACGCTAAGGCTGCAGGTTTCGACGCCATCCACGACACAGTTCATGAGATGGCAAAGGACGAAGCCCGTCATGGCGCAGGTTTCGCAGGCTTGCTGAAGCGTTATTTCGGCAAGTAAAGATTCAGAGAATCTGCTGAAAAACAACTACAGACTGCCATCCTTTGGGACTTTTCAACCAATCCTGAAGGGTGGCGGTCTCTTTATATCCGCACTTCTTGAAAAGACCTACCGAAGCCTTGTTACTCTTTGGAACGAGTGCGTAAAGCTGATGAATGCCAAGATGATTCGAGACATAACCTGCAAGCAGACGTAGGGCTTCTGTTGCCAAACCTTGTCTCTGCTTTTCGGGGACAACGACAATCCCCACTTCGGCACGATGATGCTGAGGGTCGTACTTCTGCAAATCGACAAAACCTACGCTGTTTCCGTCAGCAGTTTCAAGAACGAGACGAAGCTGGCGGTCGTGGAAGAAGTCGTTTGTGCTCTCGGCGATATATTGCTTGAGGGCATAGTGCGAGAAAGGCACGGAAGCCTGTCCGAACTGCCACAACTCGGTATCGTTCTCGACGAGATACATCAAGTCGAGGTCTTCGGGCTCTACCGCTCTCAGTTTCAGCTTGTTACTATTTAGCATTTCGTTTGATGTCTATCAAGGGGAACACAAGGGCGATTGCCAAAATGCCAAGTCCGTAGAGCTGCGAAGTGTCGTCGTACTTGAAGTAGAGAAACAGAACGAAAAGTGCCGCGAGCGCAATTGCTGCCAAACGGATGTAGGCATTCACTTTCCTGTAGCGAATGGCGAAAAATGCTGCAATCAGGATGCAGGCTGCACAAATCAGGGTAAGGATGTAGGTTATCATAGAGTCGTTTTTAGGTTTAACGTGTGACGTTTGTGATTTACTAGTGTGACGTTGGCGATTTACTAGTGTGACGTTGGCGATTTACTAGTGTGACGTTGGCGATTTACTAGTGTGACGTTTACTGCCCAAACGGGATGCGTCCGGCAAGAGCCCTGCCGAGGGTCACTTCGTCGGTATATTGAAGCTCGTCGTTTTGCGCGATTCCTCGAGCTATGACGGTCACTTTCACATCGGTTTCCTCCAGTTTCCGATAGATATAATAGTTTGTGGTGTCGCCTTCCATCGTGGGACTGAGAGCAAGGATGACTTCCTCCACCCCACCCTTTTTGACGCGTTCCACCAGACTTTCAATCTGCAAATCGCTCGGACCGATGCCATCCATCGGACTGATAACGCCGCCAAGTACGTGATAGAGACCGCGGTACTGCATCGTGTTCTCGATGGCCATCACATCCTGGACGTTCTCGACTACGCAGACCAGACTGGCGTCTCGAGACGGATTGCTGCAGATTTCGCATCGTTCATCATCGCAGATATTGTAACAGACCTGGCAATAACGCACACCTCGACGCATTTCAACCAGACTCTCGGCCAACGACTCTACCCTCTCCTCATCCTGTCGAAGCAAATGAAGAGCAAGCCTCAAAGCCGTCTTGCTGCCTATTCCGGGAAGACGGTTGATTTCCATTACGGCTTTCTCGAGAAGCTGTGAAGAATAGTGGGACTGCATCATCTTTATAGGACTCCTTTGCTAGATGGGAGTTGGAAGTGTGTAATGTCTCTGCGGACTGCCATTCTCAAGCTTCGTGCAAAAGCTTTGAAGATGCCTTCTATCTTGTGGTGCTCATTCTCGCCTTCTGCCTTGATATTCAGATTCATAGCGGCGCTGTCGGAGAGACTTTTGAAGAAGTGCAGGAACATTTCCGTAGGCATCTCGCCGACTTTCTCGCGACGGAACTCAGCATCCCACACCAACCAAGGCCTTCCGCCAAAGTCGAGGGCAACTTGGCAAAGGCAATCATCCATCGGAAGACAGTAGCCGTAACGCTCTATGCCACGCTTGTCGCCAAGGGCTTTGCGGATACATTCGCCGAGGGCAAGTGCCACATCTTCGATGGTGTGATGCTCATCCACCTCGAGGTCGCCTTTGCAACGGATGTAAAGGTCTGTCATACCGTGCTTTGCAATCTGTTCAAGCATATGGTCGAAGAAGCCAAGACCGGTCTGGATGTCGCTCTTTCCGTTGCCGTCGAGGCACACCCTCACCTCAATATCCGTTTCTTTCGTGGTCCGCTTCACGCTTGCAGTACGTTCTCCAGCAAAGATAAGCTCCGCTATCTTCTGCCAATCGAGGTCTTCGGAGAGTATGAGACTGCGGCAACCAAGGTTTTCCGCAAGTTTGGCATCCGTTTCTCTGTCGCCGATGACAAAGCTTTCGGCCAAGTCATAATCTTCAGTCATATAAGCAGTTAGCATGCCTGTTCCGGGCTTTCGAGTCGGCAGGTTATCCTCCGGAAAACTCCTGTCGATATGAATTGCGTCGAAGCAGATACCCTCGCCTTTCAGTATGTCGAGCATGAGGTTTTGTGTGGGCCAGAAAGTATCTTCGGGATAACTGTCTGTACCAAGTCCGTCCTGATTGCTCACCATAACGAAAAGGAAATCAGTATGTTGGCGAAGGAAACGGAGGGCACTGATGGCTCCAGGCACGAAGCTGAACTTCTCGAAGCTGTCAATCTGCTCGTCAGATGGTTCGCGAAGTATTGTGCCGTCTCGGTCGATGAAGAGAATCTTTTTCATTGAAGATTGAAAATTGAAGATTAATTTTTCACTTTTCACTTAAAGAAGCGCAGAGCTCCGAGCAATTCGTTGTTTTCCTGTCGCGTTCCTATCGTGATGCGGAGGCAGTCTTTGCAAAGCTGAACACGCGTTCTGTTGCGCACAACTATGCCTTGTTCAATAAGATAGCGATAGATGGCATTGGCGTCGGTCACCCTGACAAGCACGAAATTGGCATCAGTCGGGAAGACTTTCTGCACGATGGGAAGTTCCGCCAAAGCAGGCAAAACATGTTCCCGTTCGCGTTTTATCTGTGCAAGCCAACCGTCAATCGCAGCGAAGTCACCAAGCAAATCCAATGCTTTTTCCTGAGTCAGCAAATTGACATTGTAGGGATACTTGACCTTGTTGAACAAGCCGATAATATCTTCGCTGGCGAACGCCATTCCAAGTCGGATGGCAGCGGAAGCCCAAGCCTTGCTGAAGGTGTTGAGAACGATGAGATTCGGGTAATTGTCAAGCAAACTGCGGAACGGCTGATTTGCCGAGAAGTCGCAATATGCCTCGTCCACAACCACGATACCTTCGAACCCGACCAACACTTTGTGAATGGTTTCGCGAGGGAAATCGTTGCCTGTCGGATTGTTGGGAGAGCAAATCCAAATGACCTTTGTATTGGTGTCGCAAGCATCAAGTAAAGCTTTAGTATCGATTTGCCAATCCTCTGATAATTGGACACTTCTGTATTCAACATTATTAATATCCGCACAAACCTTGTACATACCGTAAGTGGGGGCAATCGCAACGACATTATCCACCTTGGGATTGCAGAAAATACGATAGACAAGGTCGATTGCTTCGTCGCTTCCGTTGCCCAAGAATATCTGTGAAGGACGCACTCCCTTCAAGGGAGCAAGACGCTCTTTCAGTTTCTCTTGCAATGGGTCGGGATAGCGATTGATGGGGTCATTATAGGGATTCTCGTTTGCATCAAGAAAGACGTGAGCATCCATGCCCTTGAATTCGTCGCGGGCACAACTGTAAGGTTCGAGCGCCCAAATGTTCGGGCGAACTAATGATTCCAGAGTCTTCATAGGCTTTCTTTTCTCAAAGTCATTGCGTTCTTGTGTGCATCCAGTCCTTCTGCCTCAGCCATCTGCTCTACAGCCTTACCAATAGACCTAATACCCTCTGGCTGAATGTGTTGGAAGGTTATTTTGCGGCAGAAACTGTCGAGGTTCACGCCACTATAAGCGACTGCATAGCCGTTGGTGGGTAAGGTGTGGTTCGTACCGCTTGCATAGTCTCCGGCACTCTCAGGCGTGAGTGAACCGAGGAAGACACTGCCAGCATTCACAACCTTCTCCGCAAGTTCCATATAGTTGGAGGTCTCGATGATGAGGTGTTCCGGAGCATAACGGTTGGTGATTTCCATCATCTCGTCGTCATCACGAACCACGATTGCTTTGCTGTGTTCAAGGGCTTGAGCTGCGATTTCCTTCCTTGGCAAGAGCGCAAGTTGACGCTCCACTTCGGCTTCCACCTTTTGAGCCGTCTCTTCGCTCTTGCAGACGAGGAGAACCTGACTGTCGACGCCGTGCTCTGCCTGGCTGAGAAGGTCGGCTGCGACGAAGCTGACGTTGCTTGTTTCATCCGCCAGAACCTCAACTTCACTAGGGCCTGCAGGCATGTCGATGGCAACGTCGTGCAAACTTACCTGCTGCTTGGCATACATCACAAACTGGTTGCCTGGACCGAATATCTTATAGACTTTGGGGACGCTTTCCGTGCCGTAAGCCATCGCTCCTATCGCTTGAACACCGCCAATCTTGTAGATTCTGCTGACGCCAGCAATTCTGGCTGCCACGAGTATGGCTGGATTGACGCTTCCGTCTTTGGTGGGAGGTGTGCAGAGCACGATATCCCGACAACCTGCTATCTTAGCTGGAGTGGCAAGCATGAGGACTGTGCTGAACAGAGGAGCCGTACCGCCTGGAATGTAGAGGCCAACCTTCTCGATTGCCACAGCTTTTTGCCAACATTCCACACCCTCGACGACCTTGACGTGCTCGCCTTCAAAGCGCTGTGCTGCGTGGAAACGTTCGATATTCCGATGCGCTATGCGGATGGCTTCCTTGAGTTCTTCGCTGACCAGATTCTCCGCCTCCAGCATCTCCATCTCGCTGACAGACAAACTGTTGAGACGAACTTTGTCGAAACGTTCCTCGTATTCCCTGACGGCTGCATCTCCGCGTTCTCGAACGTCTTGCAATACCGCCGAAACCGTTGCACCCAGTTCCGAAGCATCGCGAACAGGGCGTTTCAGGAGCGCATCGAGTTCCTCTTTAGCAGGATATATGTATATTTTCATTGAATATTGAACATTGAAAATTGAAAAATATTGTCCTCCCCTTTATGGAAGTTAGAGAGGGGCTTTACGGTATCATCTTTTCGATGGGAACGACCAGGATTCCTTCAGCTCCGAGTTGCTTCAGTTCGCGAATGATTTCCCAGAAGCGCTTCTCTTCGATGACCGTGTGAACGCTGCTCCACCCCTCTGTTGCAAGAGGCATCACGGTGGGACTCTTCGCGCCTGGAAGGACAGCCACCACATCCTTGACGCGATCTGTCGGGACGTTCATCAGGATGTACTTCTTGTCTTCGGCAGCCTTGACGGCTTCGATACGGAACAGGAGTTCGTCGAGCACAGCCTGCTTCTCGTCGTCAAGGTTCTTGTTGGCGATGAGGATGGCCTCACTCTGCATCACAGTTTCCACCTCTACAAGGTTGTTGCTGACAAGTGTCGAACCGCTGCTAACTATGTCGAAGATGGCATCTGCCAGACCGATGCCCGGACTGATCTCAACACTGCCGGTAATGACGTGAACACCTGCTGCGATACGGTTCTTCTGCAGGAAGCGGCGCAGAATGGCGGGATAGGAAGTGGCAATCTTCTTGCCCTCGAACCACTTTAAACCATAATAGCCGCAACCTTTAGGCACGGCAAGGGAGAGACGGCACTTGCTGAAGCCGAGCGGACGCACCACTTTCGCATCCTCTGCTCGTTCTTCATACTCGTTCTGGCCCACGATTCCGAGGTCGGCAACACCGCTTGCCACGCTTTGTGGGATGTCGTCATCGCGCAGATAAAGCACCTCGATGGGGAAGTTGCTGCTCTGCACTAAAAGTGTGCGTTTACTGCTACTGATCTTGATGCCTGCTTCCGCGAGCAAACCGATTGTATCTTCGAAGAGTCGCCCCTTCGACTGGACTGCTATTCTCAACATATCTTTTCTTACCTTATTATATATTTCTTCTTTCGCGCTGCAAAGGTACGAATAAGCGAGCGAAATACAAAGGAAAACAGCGTTTTTCTTTTGTTTCAGAGCGAAAGTAGCTCGACGAATGTCAAGGTACGAATAAGCGAGCGAAATACAAAGGAAAACAACGTTTTTCTTTTGTTTCAGAGCGAAAAGGGATTATGTGATAACAAAGCGAGTTTGCAGGAGATTTCGGCAGGGTAAAATTCATAGAATTTTAACGGCTCATTTTAAGGCACCGTAGAGCGCAAGTTTTTGCCTCGGTGGTATAAATGTACGTCGAAGACATCTGAAGCGATTCTGGGGCAAATTAGAGGGGTTTTTCGGGGGTTCTGGATTTCGTGCTGAGACAGGCAATTCTTCCGGGCATGAAAAAGAGTCGATTTTCCACATTTTCCACAAATGCAACAAAAGCAACAAAAGCAACACCAGTTTTTGAGAGAAAGAAACTTACTATATATCATTTATTATATTAATAGTATGTAATTGTTGATATATTATATATAAGAAACAATGCCTGTCTCGTTTTCGCTTGTTGCTTTTGTTGCTTTTGTTGACTTCGTCAAATAAAAACATCACACGTGAAGTTTGCAAATTACAAACGTGAAAATCGCAAACATCAAACGAGACAAATGCAAGCGCATCACGTCGAAGTGGCCAATTTGGCGCGTTACGTTCCGTCACGAAGCACGCCGCACCTCATTTCAAGAGAGGACAAAAAAAGAAGAGAGGGAGGCGGGACCATTCAGAAGAAACAGACATCGCTGACGACATAGGAACCTACGTGGTCGTTGAGTTTCTGGGCGATGCGCTTATGCTCCATCATCAGGTTCTGCCTGAGCGGGGCGCTCGTGAGCTGGACATGCAATTTGCCATCGCGCACAAAGACTTGCTTGGTGTAGCGATTAACCATTTCGCCCATCACTTCGGGCCAGGCTTGCGTGATGCGGAATTCGAGCAAAGGCGTCTCCAAGCCTTCCTGGCGAAGAAAAGCCAACAGAATGTCCTGCAAGGGTTGGGAATTGGTCTGAATCATGCCCTGATCTCTCCTTTCTCCACAAAGAATATCCTGTTGTCGCCCTCCATTGAGGCCAGGATGCTATCCAGGTGGTCGCGATTGGTGTCGGTGATGAATATCTGGCCGAAACGCGTGCCTGCAACGAGTTTCACGATCTGCTCCACGCGTTCCGCATCCAGCTTGTCGAAGATGTCATCCAGAAGCAGAAGGGGCGTGGTGCGACTCCCAGTCTTGCTGAGGAAATCGAATTGAGCCAGTTTCAGGGCGATGAGGAAGGTCTTGCTCTGGCCTTGCGAACCCTCTCTGCGAACAAGATAGCCGTTCTGGAGCATCTCGAGGTCGTCCTTGTGAACGCCATGCAGGGAATAGCCTACGGCTCTGTCCTTGAAGCGGTCCTTCGTCAGCTGCTCGAGCAACGGACCGCGCTGAAGATGAGACACATAGCGAAGCTCCACAGCTTCTTGCCTCTTTGAAATCTCGTTGTAGAACTGCTGGAAGATGGGGATGAGTTCGGTGATGTATTCGCTGCGTTTCCGGTAGATGTACTCACCCTCTCTGGCCATCTGCTCTTCGAAGATGAGGAAGACTTCGGGGTCGAGTTCCTCTTCCTGCTTGAGCATGGCGTTGCGTTGCTGCAGGGCTTTGTTGTAGCGGATGAGCGACTCGGTGTAGTTGGGGTCGTACTGGCAGATGACCATATCGATGAAGCGGCGGCGTTCTTCGCTGCCTCCGCTGACGAGGATCTGGTCGGCTGGAGAGACCATCACGAGAGGAATCAGTCCGATGTGCTCCGAGATGCGGCGATATGCCTTCTTGCCCCTGCGAACGACCTTCTTCTGCCCCACTTTCAGGCCGACGTGGATGTCCTCCTTCGAGCCGTCCTCGTGCTCGTAAAGGCCTTGCAGCGACATGAACTCCTGGCCGTGCCTGATGCTCAAAGCATCGATGCTGCTGCTATAACTGCGGCAGAAGCTGAGGAAATGGATGGCATCGAGCACATTCGTCTTTCCCTGACCGTTGCCGCCGATGAAACAATTCAGCTTTGGAGAGAAGTGCAACTCAGCCTCGGAGATGTTCTTATAATTGAATATGGTAAGGTCTGTCAGTCTCATTTCATCTGCAAAGGTACAAAAAAGCCTCTAAACAAACAATTTTGAATTTATAAATTTTGAACTTTGAATTAAATGTCGTATCTTTGCACGCAAAATTTAACAAAACCAATTCAAATATGTCTAAGAAAAACGCAAAGAAACAGGCAAACGAGTTCGACGAAACCCTCGCTGCCTCCAGATCATTCTTCGAAAGAAACAAAAAAGCAATCCTTTGGGGTGGCGGCGGTCTGCTCGCCCTCATCATCATCGCATTGCTCGTCCACCAATTCTACATCACACCGCGCAACCTCCATGCACAAGAGAGCATCTTCCGTGCTGAACAGGCATTCATGGACGGCAACTACGAGAAGGCCCTGAACGGCGACGGCGAAAGCATGGGTTTCCTCAACGTCATCGACGAGTACAAGAACACCAAGGCCGGCAATCTGGCATGCCTCTATGCCGCCAAGTGCTATGCCGCTACCGAGAAATATCAGGAAGCCATCGAAATGCTCGACCGCTTTGACGGTTGCGACGACGCCATGATCAGCCCCGCAGCTCTTGCTCTGAAAGGCAACTGCTATGCCGAACTTGGCGATAACGAGAAGGCTGCCGAGTTCCTCACAAAAGCCGCCAAGGAAGCCGACAACAACACCATCAGCCCGACTTGCCTCATGCAAGCAGGTCAGATTTACGAAGTTCTCGGTCAGAACGACAAGGCTCTCGAGTGCTACAAGCAGATCAAGGACAAATACCAGCAGAGCAACGCCTACTACGAGATTGACAAGTACATTGAGAAGCTCTCTGAATAATGGCCTCTTCCCTTCATAATCTCAGCGACTACGACATCCATTCCGTACCCGACGCAACAGGCATGAGGGTTGGTATCGTCGTGAGCGAATGGAATGAGAAAATCACCAGCGCTTTGCTCGAAGGTGCCGTCCAAACGCTCTTAAAGCATGGCGTCAAAGAAGAAGGCATCACCGTCAGGACTGTACCTGGAAGTTTCGAACTGATTTATGGTTCGGCTCGTTTTGCCAGCTCCGGTCTTGTGGATGCAGTGATTGCAATCGGTTGCGTCATTCGTGGCGACACACCCCACTTCGACTACATCTGCCAGGGCGTCACGCAAGGCTTGGCCGAACTGAACAAGGAAGGCAAAGTGCCCGTCATCTATGGCTTGCTCACCTGCAACACGATGGAACAGGCCGAACAACGCAGCGGCGGCATGCTTGGCAACAAAGGCGACGAATGCGCTATCACAGCCATCAAGATGGTGAAGGGCTGGGAATAAGCCGAAACTTTTAAATCATAAACAATAAAAAAGCGCTGCTTGGGACATTCCCTTGCAGCGCTTCTCTCATTTTCTTAATTTCTCAATTACTTATTATTCAATCACAACTCTTGTCCAGCCGTGTTCGTCCGGCTCGATTCCGTACTGGATGTTGCGAAGCTTCTCATAGAGTTTGCGGCAGATGGGACCAGGCTCGCCGTTCTTCGAGATGATGAAGCTTTGCTTGGTGTCGAGGTCGTCAATGCGCTCGATGGGGCTGATGACGGCTGCTGTGCCGCAAGCTCCGGCCTCTTCGAAGGTGGCAAGCTCTTCTTCGGGAATCTGACGACGCTCTACCTTCGGTGTGATATAAGTGTTGTTCTTGATGCCGAAGAAATTGGCCGCACCACACTCGTCCATATACTTCTTCTCCTTCGCATCGAGGTAGAACTCGCAGCTATAGCCGAGGTCGTGTGCCATCTTGTTGGCACGAAGGCTGGCAGCATAGTTGCCGCCCACCTTGTAGATGCCGGTTCCAAGAGGTGCAGAGCGGTCGTACTCGCGAATGATGACGTAGGGATTCGTGGCAAAGCCGCCTTTAAAGTACGGGCCAACTGGTGTGACGAAGATGAGGAAGAGGTATTCGCTGGCAGGATGAACGCCAACTTGGGCACTCGTGCCGATCAGGAGAGGACGGATATAGAGTGTTGCTCCGCTCTCGTAAGGTGGGATGAATCGTTCGTTGAGGCGCACCACCTTATCGACCATCTCGTTGAACTTCTCGGTGGAAAGCTCGGGCATCAGGATGCCGCGGCAAGTGCTCTGCAGTCGGGCTGCATTCTCGTTAGAACGGAACACGCGCACCTTACCATCAGGACAACGATAAGCCTTCAGTCCCTCGAAAGCCTCTTGCCCGTAATGCAAACAGGTCGCGGCCATGTGCAGGGGAACGGTCTCCTCGCTGCAAACTTCTATCTCACCCCATGCACCGTTACGATAGTAGCAGCGCACATTGTAGTCAGTCTTCATGTAA
>CACZBC010000055.1 GCA_902779315.1 uncultured Bacteroidales bacterium
TCCTTCCATTTCTTTACTTGTTTTTATGGTTAAACTCTTTTGTTCACTTGAACCGATTCACTAACATAACGCATCAGGAAGGCAAAAGGTGACGTCCTGAATGAAAAAAAGTTCACAGCGAACGGATTGTCCTTTGCAGTTCGTCGAGGAAACGAGCCGCTTGAGCGCCATCCATCTGGGTGTGGTGGAACTGGAAGGAGACCTTGAGAGTCGTCCTGAAGAAACTGCGTTTGTACTTTGCCCAAATGAGGAAAGGATTGTTGTAGATGCCGCTATACATGCCGACTGCACCGTCGATGTCATATTGTGCCAAAGCCGAAGTTCCTATCACCATCGAGTCGGGAAGGTCGTGATTCCTGCATGCCTCAGCCACTTCCTTTGTGAGTCTCAGGTATTGTTCATTGAAGGCGGACAAATCCTCGCTGAAAGGAATGTCGCACGAACTGACTTCATTCTCCTTGTTAAGGACGATAGTATTGACGGCGAGACTGTCGAACTGCATCAACTTGCCTGCTTCGGGCAAGAGATAGAACTCCTTGACCTTGCTCGCAGCCTTACCTATACACCAGCACATCAGCATGTTGAACTTCAAGTTCCGCCTTTTGCTGAGTTTCACAAGGCGCGTCACATCAAGCGTCTTGAACAGCGTTACCATCGGCATTGGCGCGTTCATCCACATCTCGAAGGCATAGGCTCGACTCGTCTCTTTAGGGTTGATTTCCTGTTTCATCGTTTCGTTCATTCTCCTTATCTGTGTACAAAGATACAAAAAAAACTTGCTTCTCTATTCTCTATTCCCTAATCTTTTTGTATCTTTGCAGCAAAACAAACAGAAACATCATGAAGAGACTCACCCTTTTCCTCGTCCTTCTAGTTGCATGCATCTGTGTTCAGGCACAAAGCGTCGCACCCTTCCAGAAGGGCGATCGCGTGACATTCGTGGGCAACAGCATCACCGATGGCGGGCATTACCACTCCTACATTTGGCTCTACTACATGACGCATTTCCCAAAGATGCGTCTGTGGATGGCAAACTGTGGCGTAGGCGGCGACACAGCAAAAGAGATACTGGCTCGCTTCGACGATGATGTCCTCTCGAAGCAACCGACTGTTCTGACCTTTACCTTCGGCATGAACGACACAGGCTACTACGAGTATAATGGTGCCGACTCTGCCGATTTCGCTCGACGGAAACTGCAGGAAGCCAAAAATCAGTTCGCTCTTTGCGAGGAAAAACTGAAGAGTCTCAAAGGTGTTCGAACGATAATGATTGGCACATCGCCTTACGACCAGACCTCGACATTCAATGATGACATCTTTGCTCACAAGAATGACAACATGCAGCGAGTCATCACCCTGCAGGAAGAAGCTGCCAAAAGGAACGGATGGGAATTTCTGGATTTCAACAAACCAATGGTGGCGATGAACATGAAGCAGCAAAAGACCGATCCTGCCTTCACGCTCATCGGCTCCGATCGCGTCCATCCAGACAACGACGGACACATGGCAATGGCTTATCTTTTCCTGCAAGCCCAAGGCATGAAGGGAAAGAAAGTGGCCGACATGCAGTTAGACGCGGCGAACGGAAAAGTAGCGAAAGCAAAGAACTGCCGTATCTCGAAGGTTAAGAAGACAGCCGAAGGTTTGCAGTTCGACTGCCTTGCAGCTTCCCTACCCTTCCCCCTCGACACCATTCCGCACGGTTGGGGCTTCAACAACGGAGCATCGAAGGTTACAAAAGTCATCCCTTCGTTCATCGACGACTTGAGCGACGAGCACTTGACAGTTACTGGTCTTCAAGGAAATCAATACGAGTTATCTATCGACAACATCATTATTGACACGCTCTCAAGCGCAGTCCTTTCCGATGGCATCAACCTCTCTTACTACCGTCACACCCCACAATATCAGCAAGCATTAGCAATAATGGCACTCAACGAGACGCGTTGGGATGTGGAACGCAGGTTCCGTGAATGGGCTTGGGTCAACTACGACTTCATGATGCCAGCAGGTTATCTTAATGACAACAGCGAACAAGCTGCACAGAAGTTTCGTGAACTCTGCAAGGGCAACGACTGGCTGGCAAGCAAGCGTGGCACTTACGATCAGATGGTTCGGCCCGAAGTGAGAGAAGCCTACAAGAAAGAGATGGACCTCCTCGTCGACCACATCTACGAACTCAACCAGCCGAAACTGCACACCTTCCTTTTAAGAAAACTATAATTACGCCTTCAACTATAGAGCATCATTACCTAATCTAATACAAAGAACCATGAACAGAAGAGACTTCCTAACACTATCCGCAACAGGAATCATCGGCCTGAGTGCCAGCAGTTTCCCTTTGTCAACTTTTGCCAAGGGGAAAGGAGACAAGTCATAGCTCAACAAGATTCAGCGTGCCGAGTTTGCCCGTAATGGAGCAATGTGGAAAGACCGTTGTCCACGCCTCCTCAACAGGGCAGCCAGGCTGATTGACAAGGACACTCGTATGATTCTGCAGATGGGCGACCTCATTCAGGGGGACTGCGGCAATGGCGAGGTACACAAAAAGATGCTTTCCGACGTTATGAATCGGTTCAAGCAGGAGTTAGGAGGACTGCCCTTCGTTACCGTAGTGGGCAACCACGACATCCGAGGCGTTGATGCCCTCGAAGCTTATCATTCCTTCATGCCTTCCCGCATGTCCGAAGAGCTGGGCAAGAGCATCAGCAAGACAACTTTTGCCTTTAACGTGGGCGACGATGCCTTCATTGTCATAGACTTCAACAACCCAGACGACGAAGAGACAGACCGCCTCTTGGATGAGACGAAGGGAGCGCGCCACACCTTTGTCATAACTCATGGTCCTGTGCTTCCTCCTGACATCAGCAGTTGCCGATGGTTCTTCCACGGAGGAGCTTCCGAATCCAACACCCAAGCACGCCTGCATTTCCGCCAAGCCTTCGCCAGGCGCAACGCCATTGTGCTATGCGGCCACACACACTACACCGACTTCAAGGACTGGTGGGGAGACGGTGGACGCATCACGCAGATGACGATGAGCAGCGTTTGGACTGCAGAGGAACAGAAGCAATATGTCGTTCGCTCGGAAGGAGCCGAGAACTACGGCATGCTACGCAAGAAGATGATGGAGAAGCCCGATGGAGTCAACCTCAAGGATGAGTCGGCCCTCTTCGACGAATATCGTCCAGGCATTCGACAGCATATCAACTCCCGCTCGCAAGGTTCCTACAAGCTGAACGTCAGCAAGAAGCACGTCAGCATCGACTTCTATGGCGGCGACTCGGAAGAGGTTTCACACAGGTTTGTAATAAGGGAGTAAAGCCCTTCTACTGCCTAGAATTTATAGTTACTTGCCGAAGTTGCGCGATGCAAAAGGCAGAGCCATGCGAAGAGCTTGATGCCAGTACTCCCAATTATGCACGCCATTGCGGATGCGTAGCTCGTCGTGTATGCGGGCTCTGCGCATCAGTTGGTGCAACTTGACACTTTGGTCGAAGAGGAAGTCATCGTCGCCACAATCGAAGAACCACTTTACGGTGCGCAACTGCTGCTTGGTGGCGTCGTCAGCCTGCTCTACGAAACGAAGGGCGCTATGTTCCTTCACAGCTTCTGTCACATAGAAACGCTTGTCCTTCCCCTCGCCAGGATTGACGTTGTTGCTCTCGTTGTCGAGCCAAGCACTCATGGCATAACAGGACGAGAACATGTCGGGATGTCTTTGACAATAGACGGTACTGCCGCCACCACCCATCGACAGGCCCATCACGGCACGATGTTCCTTGTCTCCAACGACGCGATACTTCTTCTCCAAAGCAGGCAGGAACTCTTGGAAGAAGAAGTCTTCGTACGACCAGCCTGGCATATTGAAGTAACCGTTCCAAGTGTTGCGCGTATCAGGACCACCTGCATTGGGCATAATGATAACGACGGGTACGCACTCGCCTGTGCCGATGAGTTCGTCGACGACTGTCTGCATCTGCCCTTTGTCGCGCCAAGCACGATAATCGTCGCTGAAGCCATGAAGCAGATAGATGACAGGATAGCGTTGGCTCTCGTTTCTGTCGAATCCATCGGGCAAATAGACATTGCAGGGCACATCTGCAGAGAGGATTTTACTCTTCACAGTATCCGTCACGATTCGGCCAGCCATCGTGGGCAGGCAAAGCAACAGCAAAAAGGCTGCCAGAACATGTTTTTTCATACTATTCTATGTTGTTTGATAGGTTTTCTCCGTTGCAAAGATACGACTTTTATCAATAAGAAGCAACTCATACGCAGGAAAGTTTGCAAACATCACGTGTGAAGTTGCCAATCGTCACGTTTGACGTTTGCAATCGTCACGTTAGTCATTTGCAATCGTCACGTTAGTCGTTTGCAATCGTCACGTTAGTCGTTTGCATTTATCACTGCCTGCGTTTGCGAAGCCTCCACGAAGACTCGGATTTCGCTCAGCATCTCCTCGGCTTTTTCACGACCCATCGCATAAATCCGTCGCATCTTTTGCTCGTCCTGTTCAGTACGGCCGATTGGAAGAGTGTCTTGAGGATAGATGAGGAGGATATTGCCCAATCGTTCCTGCTCTTCGAGGTAAGCCAGTTCTTCGTTGTACATCAAATGCCGACGAGACATTGCCTGGACGATGGCAGGATAGCGACTCATAAACAGGTGGAAGAGGGGCATCAGTTTTGTCCGCTTCTTGTAGAAACCTTTGGGTTGCGTCAAGATGACGAGATTGCGCTCGAAACCTTTCCCCTGAAAGTAGCGCAAAGGAATCGAATCGCTGATGCCGCCATCTAGGAGGAGCCGTCCTTCGAGAGGAACTGGCCGCGAAACTAACGGCATAGAGGCTGAGGCGCGAATCCACTCGAGCCCTTCGTCGTCCATCTTCTCCAAGCATCGATAGACAGGTTCGCCTGTCATAACATCTGTGCATACAACATGAAACTCAGCCGGATCGTTGTTGTAGGCTTCGAAGTCGAAAAGGTCGAGTTCCTTCGGCAAAGTGTGATAGCTGAACTCGGCAGCCACGAGATTGCCCGTCCGAAGCAGGCTTCGCAACCCCATATATCTGGGGTCGTCCTTGAAGCGGACATTGTAGCGAAGGACACGACCCACTTGATGCGACTTGTAGTTGCACCCGAACGAAGCCCCTGCCGAAACGCCGACAATGCCGTCGAAACGGATGTTGTGCTCCATCATCACATCCATCACGCCAGCCGAGAACAAGCCTCGCATTCCTCCGCCTTCCAATACCAATCCTGTCTTCATCGTTGCAAAAGTACAAAATTATTCTCAATTCTTCTTCCTTAATTCTTAATTTCTTTGTACTTTTGTGCCCGATATGAAGAATTTTAGCGAACTTGGACTTGCCCAACCACTCTTGCAAGCTATCGAGGAACTGGGCTACGAACATCCGATGCCTGTGCAGGAAGAGGTGATTCCCCACTTGCTCAGCAACGACTCCGACCTCGTGGCTCTGGCTCAAACCGGCACAGGAAAGACTGCGGCTTACGGGCTTCCCCTACTCCAACAGTTAGTCCCTTCCGACGGACCGACTGTCGTCATACTTAGCCCAACACGCGAACTCTGTCTGCAGATTGCGGACGATATGGAGGGCTTCAGCAAGTACATGCCTGAGACGAACATTCTGGCCGTCTACGGAGGCACGAACATCGAGCCGCAAATCCGTGCTCTTCAACATGGTGTAGACATCATCGTGGCTACGCCTGGCCGACTGATGGACTTGATGAATCGTGGTGTGGCAGACCTTTCGAAGGTCCAACACGTTGTCCTCGACGAGGCAGACGAAATGCTTTCGATGGGCTTCCAGGAGGAACTCGACAGCATCCTCGAAGGCATCCCAAGCCAGCATCGGACTCTGCTCTTCAGCGCAACGATGAGTCAGGAGATAGAACGTATCGCACAAAACTACCTGACCGATGCCAAGCAGATACAAGTCGGCAGTCGCAACGAAGGAGCCGAGAACGTCAACCACATATATTATATGGTACACGCGCGCGACAAATACCTCGCTCTCAAACGCGTCGTGGACTTCTACCCTCGCATATACGCCATCATTTTCTGCCGCACTCGACTCGAGACGCAAGAAGTGGCAGACAACTTGATTCGCGACGGCTACAATGCCGATGCCTTGCATGGAGAACTTTCCCAGCAACAACGCGAACTCACGATGCAGAAGTTCCGCCGCCATCGCATACAATTGCTCGTAGCGACTGATGTGGCGGCTCGCGGCCTCGATGTGGACGACTTGACACACGTCATCAACTATGGTATGCCAGACGATGTGGAATACTACACGCATCGCTCAGGCAGAACAGGTCGAGCCGGCAAGAAAGGCACAAGCATCTGCATTATCGGCATGCGCGAACGCTCCAAGATAAAGCAGATAGAAAAAGAAATACAGAAGACTTTCGAGCAAGGGACATTGCCCGAGCCTCGCGATATCTGCACAAAGCAACTCTATCACGTCATCGACGACATAGAGCGCATCGAGGTGGACGAAGAAGAGATTGCGCCCTTCATGAACGAGGTGCAAAAGCGTTGGGAATGGCTCGACAAGGACGACCTCATCAAGCGTGTGCTTTCACGCGAGTTCGGCCGCTTCCTGCAATACTATGCAAATGCGCCTGAAATAGAGGATGTAGCAACTTCCGGAAAGAGTGAAGAAGGCAAACGCAAGCAACGCAACAAGTCCCATCATGCAGAAGAAGGCTATGTCCGTCTCTTCCTCAATGTTGGCAAGATAGACGGCATGTATGCTCGCGAGATTATCAGCCTCATCAACAAGAACGTGCAAGGCGACAAGGTGGCTGTGGGGAGAATCGATTTGATGAAGAACTTCTCGTTCATCGAGGTGAAGCAAGACGATCTGAACCGCGTCCTGAAAGGTTTGAAACATGGCGTAACAGTTAAAGGCAGAAGCGTCGTCTGTGATGTTTCGACAGAGGAGCCGCAACAAAAGGAACGTAAACCAGAACGGAAAGTTAAGCCTGCATACCAAGAAAAGCCTGCGGCACCAAAACGCGAAATACATGAAAAGCCTTCTCGCGAAGAACGTGGCTACACGGCACCTCGAGGCAAGAAATATTATAAGAAGGAGGACTGGATGAAGTTCCTCAACCCAGATAAACCCAAGAAAAACGAACTGAAAGGCGAGATTCCTGACTTCAGCGAAGAAGGTTGGGCAAGACGCAAGCCAAAGAAGAAATAACAGATTGTATGAAAAAGATATTCCTTTGCGCAACTTTATGTGCACTCTCACTCATTTCCAATGCCGACGAAGGTATGTGGATGCTGAACCATATTGACGAGAAAACAGCTGAGGCAATGAAGAGTCTAGGTCTGCAACTCACGCCCGACCAACTCTACAGCACCGAACACGCAAGCCTCAAGGACTGCGTAGTCGATTTCGGTGACTTCTGTTCAGGCGTCGTGGTCAGTGCCGACGGTCTTGTCTTCACTAACCACCACTGCGGCTACGGTGCCATCCAGAAGCTCGCGACACCCGAGGACGACATCCTGACGAATGGCTTTGTAGCTCGCTCTCGCAAGGAAGAACGTCCTGCCGAAGGACTCTTCGTGAGGTTCCTGATAAAGACCGAGGAATGCACGGGCCGAATCATGCGTGCCCTCAACAAGGTTTATGAGGAACATCCTAACGAATCGACTGCAGAACTCGACAAGCAATATACGGACAGTATTATGGCTGCGGTTTGGGAAGAGTTCAAGAAAACCAATCGTAATCTCGATTGTCAGGTAAGAGCATACTATGAGAATAATGCTTTCTATGTAAGCTACTATAAAGTTTATCGCGATATTCGTCTCGTCTTCACAGCAACGGAAACGATGGGCAAGTTCGGCGGCGACACAGACAACTGGATGTGGCCACGACAGACGTGCGACTTTAGTGTGTTCCGCATATATGCTGACAAGAACGGAGAACCTGCCGACTACAATCCTAAAAATGTGCCGCTACGACTCAAGAACTACGCTCGTATCGCTATGGACGGCTACCAAAACGGTGACTTCTGCATGACGGTCGGCTATCCTGGAAGCACCAGTCGCTATATGAGTTCGTGGGGCATAGACGAGCGTGTCAATGCCATCAACGTCAGCACGATACAAGTTCGCGGCAAAAAGCAGGAAGTGTGGAAAAAGTTCATGGACGCAGACAGGACAGTCGGCATCAAATATGCAAGCAAGTGGGCTAGCAGCAGCAACTACTGGAAGAACAGCATAGGCATGAACAAAGCCATTGCCGACCTCGGTGTTATTAAACAGAAACAGCAGCTCGAAGATAAGATACGCGGGTGGTATAATGGGAGGAAAGACCTCAAGAACCGCTTTGAAGACATGTTCGGCAAACTTGAGCAAGCATACGGAAAGCGTCGCAACGATGTCTATGCTGCAGGATTCTTCCGCGAAACCTTTATGCGAGGCATAGAACTCTATCGCGTCGCACACATGCTCAACACGATGCCACAAGATGCCGACAGTACTGAGGCGGATCTCGTTCGCAGTCGTATGGAAGTCTTCTTCAAGGACTATGATGCCAAACTCGATGAAGCTACGATGGCTGCGCTATTAAAAAACTATCGCGAACAAGTGAAAGAACGTCGCTATTGGCCTGACTGCTACAACACCATTGATAGCCTTTATGGGGGTGATGAAGCTGCTTATGCTCACGATGTCTTCTCAAAAACCATCTGCACTAGTCTCGACGGTGTGGATAAACTGCTTGCAGACAGCACTCTTCGCGACACAGACCTTGGACTGCTTTATGCCGACGACATCCCCACGAAGATGCAAGAGATAAGCGGACGAAACCGCGATGCCTCGACCACAATCGACTTCAACGAACATCTCCTGACACAGGCTCTTCTCGAGATGGACCAAGAAACACCGCACTACAGCGATGCAAACTTCACAATGCGACTCTCGTACGGTTACATTCAGGACTACACGGCAAACGGCACTCATCATCAGTACTATACCAATGCTCAGAGTCTGCTCGACAAAGCCGCCAAGCAGGATGAGATAGAGGACTACAAGTTGGAGGATGACATCATCAGTTTGATGAATAAAGGCGACTGGGGACGCTATGCCGACCGAACAACTGGCGACATGCATCTTTGCTTCCTTTCTAACAATGATATTACAGGCGGCAATTCTGGTTCGCCCATGTTCAACGGAAAAGGAGAACTGCTAGGATTGGCTTTCGACGGCAATTGGGATGCAATGTCTGGTGATATCTCTTTCGACAACAACTTGCAACGATGCATTGGAGTTGATGTTCGCTACATGCTCTTCGTCATCGACAAATGGGGAAAGGCCAAGAATCTTATTAAAGAATTGAAGTTGAAATAATCAAAGCTTCCCACCGTAAGCCAAGTCTCCTGCATCGCCAAGACCAGGCACGATGTAGCTACGTTCATTCAGAACAGGATCGATGGCAGCACACCAAAGTTCCACTTCTTCATGATCGCCAAAGCACTTCACGATGTGGTCGACGCCTTCTTGGGCTGCGATAACACTAGCCATAATGATGCGCTTCGGCGTTCCATTCTTAAGGAACGCATCGACAGCAAGTTCCAAGCTGAACCCTTTTGCCAGCATCGGATCGACGATGATGAGTGTTTTGCCTGTCAAATCAGGTGAAGCCATATATTCTACATGCACTCCTACCTCGCGACATTCCTTATCTTTATAATAGCGGAAAGCACTTACAAAACCATTCTCGGCCTTATCAAAGACATTGAGGAAGCCCTGATGCAAGGGTAAACCTGCTCGAAAGATAGTTGCAAGCACGATTCCTTCGGCTAAGCATTTGCATTTACAAGGTGCTAAAGGAGTCTTCACCTCTGTTTCTTTGTAACTGAGACCTTTGCTTATCTCATAAGCCATCATTTCTCCGATCCGCTCCAGATTATGGCGGAAACGCATCTTGTCTTGCTGAATGCTGACATCTCGAAGTTCACTTAGATATTGATTAATGACACTTGGTGCCTCGCTCATATTTACGACTTTCATGCTCGTTTCGTTTAATTATTCTAGGATGCAAAGATATAAAATCGCAATATAAATGCAAAGTAAACTTTGCAAAAAAGCACACAAAGAGAAATAAAACGTCCTTCCTTTGCAAAAAAAGTGTGAGACGCTTCACTAAATCAGAAGAAAATTGTAACTTTGCACCCGTTTAAGAGACAACAGATAAAACATTAATCATATTTTTCAACAACAACACAATGGCAACAGTTAATTTGGAACAGTACGGCATCACTGGTAGCACCGTGATTGCCCACAACCCCTCTTACGAGGAGCTCTACAAGGCCGAGATCGACCCCGCACTCACAGGTTACGAGGTAGGTCAAGAGACAGAACTTGGCGCAGTAAACGTGATGACAGGCGTCTTCACAGGTCGTTCTCCTAAGGACAAGTACATCGTTGACAACGACGAGAGCCACAACAACGTTTGGTGGACTTCTGAGGAGTACAAGAACGACAACCACCCCATGAGCGAAGAGGTCTGGGCAAAGGTTAAGGACATCGCCATTAAGGAACTTTGCGGCAAGAAACTTTACGTTGTCGACGCTTTCTGTGGCGCTAACGAAGCTACTCGTCTGGCTGTCCGTTTCATCGTAGAGGTTGCTTGGCAGGCTCACTTCATCAAGAACATGTTCATCCAGCCTACAGAGAAGGAACTCGCAGAGTTCAAGCCCAACTTCGTCATCTTCAATGCCAGCAAGGCTAAGGTTGAGAACTACAAGGAACTCGGCCTCAACTCCGACACCTGCGTTGCTTTCAACACAAAGGCTCGTCAGCAGGTCATCATCAACACTTGGTATGGTGGTGAGATGAAAAAGGGTATGTTCTCCATGCAGAACTACTACCTGCCTCTGCAGGGCATCGCTTCTATGCACTGCTCCGCCAACACCGATATGGAAGGTAAGAACACAGCTATCTTCTTCGGCCTGTCTGGCACAGGTAAGACCACTCTTTCTACCGACCCGAAGCGTCTGCTCATCGGTGACGACGAACACGGATGGGACGATGAGGGCGTCTTCAACCTCGAAGGTGGTTGCTACGCAAAGGTCATCAACCTCTCTAAGGAGAACGAACCCGACATCTACGGCGCTATCAAGCGTAACGCCCTTCTCGAGAACGTCACAGTTGATAAGGACGGTAAGATTGACTTCGCTGACAAGAGCGTCACAGAGAACACTCGCGTAAGCTATCCTATCGAGCACATCGAGAAGATTGTGAAGAAGGTTAACGGTAAGAGCGCAGGTCCAGACGCAAAGAACGTCATCTTCCTCAGCGCAGATGCATTCGGCGTACTGCCTCCAGTATCTATCCTCACTCCTGAGCAGACAAAGTACTACTTCCTTTCTGGTTTCACAGCAAAATTGGCTGGTACAGAGCGCGGCATCACAGAGCCCACTCCCACCTTCTCAGCTTGCTTCGGTCAGGCTTTCCTCGAACTGCATCCCACAAAGTATGCTGAGGAACTCGTGAAGAAGATGGAGAAGAGCGGTGCAAAGGCTTACCTCGTTAACACAGGTTGGAACGGTACTGGCAAGCGTATCTCCATTCCCGATACACGTGGCATCATCGACGCTATCCTCGATGGCAGCATCCTGAAGGCTGAGACCAAGAAGATTCCTTTCTTCGACTTCGAAGTACCCACATCTCTGCCTAACGTCAATCCCGCAATCCTTGATCCTCGCGACACCTATGCAGAGGCAAGCATTTGGGAAGAGAAGGCAAAGGATCTCGCAGCCCGCTTCATCAAGAACTTCGGCAAGTACACAACGAACGAAGCAGGTAAGGCGCTCGTTGCTGCAGGTCCAAAACTGTAACACAACACGCCTCGTTGGCAAACGTAACGTTTTACGTTAACAAATTAGACGTGCTTAGTTGACAAACTAGGCACGTCTAATTTTTATATACATTATATGTTTTTATGCGCGCACGCGTAAGAAATCAACTCCCTACTGGAAGAACGAGAAGTTTACACTCCCGTAACTACGATGCTCTACAAAGCGAGGATGTTGCGAGAAGTCGTTCGTCTTGCCGTGCTCAAGAACAAAAAGTCCACCTTCTTTGAGTAGGTTGCGACTCAAGACGATATCGGGCAACTCTGGAATCTGCGGCAAAACATAGGGGGGATCGGCAAAGATGAAATCGAATTGCTCACGACACTTTGCCAGATATTGAAAGACATCACCACGAACGGGCAAAGCCGTAGTATCCTGCAACTTATCGAGGAACTGCTTGATAAGGCGGTGATGACGTCCGTCGAGTTCAACGCTGATGACGCGTCCACAACCTCGACTGACGAGTTCCAGCGTGATACTTCCTGTCCCAGAAAACAGGTCGAGAGCCGTCGGAGCTTCGTCGAAATCGATATATGCCTGCAGAACATTGAAAAGATTCTCCTTCGCGAAGTCTGTCGTAGGACGTGCTGAAAAGGAACGCGGCACTTCGAAATGCCTGCCTTTGTATTTACCTGTGATGATTCTCATAGCCTCTCCTATTTCCTCCCCTAAAGGGAAGGAGTTCATTCTTAGTCAATATTAAGGAGATACTCCGCTAAAGTTTTCTTCAGTTCCTTCGTTGCGCCTTCCAGATGAAGGGCGTCCTTCTGTGGATGCAACTCGAGAGCCTTCCAAATTCCAAGCAGCAGAAAAGCCCGATCGTTGTCGTTCGAGGCCTCTTGAGATGCTGCATATTGCAACTTGTTACGGCGAAAGACGGCAATGAAGAAACTCTTTTCGTCGAAACTGACATAAGCATCTCGTTGTTCGGCTTCTTCTGGAGCAGGACGTTTCTCTTGCTGAGAGGCGAATTGCTCCAATTTCTGAGCATCGGCACAACACACTTTGACGTCAGGATAACACTCCTGAACAACGCGAAGAATATCCCCATCAAGGCTGAATATCATCACAGCTTCGAGCGACGAGAGTATCTGATACTGCATGTCTGCCACACTTGCCTGCTGACCAGGGAAGCAGAGGCGATAGAACGCAAGCATGTCGCTCTTGTTGAAGTGCTCGAGAGGAACGATGGTGGCGGGACCTTCGGCGACAAACTCGACACTCTGAAAGCGATAGTCCATCAAGTAAGGTTTCCGCAAGGCTTGCCTCAAGACATCAGCCGCGACTGCCTGCTCTGCTATGGGAAAGCGGTCAGTCTGTACTGCTGAGCCGCCGAGAGCATTAAGTACAGAAAAAGAAAATCCATCCGCACCAAAGCGGATGGATAATCTATAGTTTGTGAAAGAATTACTCCCAGTTGCCAGCATTGTTGTTCCAATTGTTGCCGGCATCACCAATCTTCAAGCCAGCATAAGCACCTTTGGCATTTGCCTCTTCTGCACGATTGTAGATGAGACGGTTGCCAGCCTTGCCCATTCCCTTGAGGAAGCTGCTGTCGGGAGCATTACACTCCATGACCTGGATGATGGTACCTGAGCGAGTCGTGTTGGGACAAGCAATGATTTCGAAGGTGTCACCCTCGGAGAAGGGGATGTAACGCAAGGAGTCGGCTACGAAACCCTCGTAGTTGTAGAGAGAGTCTTGCAGCGAAACCCAGATAGTATCGCGCTTGAAGTTCTGCAGACCGTTAGCTGCGATGGCTGCTGCATCACCGCTATTAACGATGGCAGCTGCTTTAGCTTCGGTCAGGCCCTTGTTCATCTGGTCCTCAGTAAGCAAGCCCTGCTTCATGACAACGGGCAGTTTGCCTTCCTTGACGAACTTGATAAGTTCGGACCAATCTGCGCAATAGACACCATCATGCTGAGCCTTGTAGGCTTCCTCTGCACTACGAATCTCCAAAAGACGTGCCTTTACCACATTCTCTCTGGCTGCGACAGTTGCGTCGAAGTCCTCGGTATCCTTGATGCTACGCCAGCAAATGAAGAGCAAACCGGCTACACAGATACCTAAAATAAGATTTATTACCTTTTTCATACGATATATGTGATTTATTTTGTATATTCGCATCGCAAAAGTAAAAAGAATTATTCATATATCCACCAAAAAGGTCTTTTTTTTATAAAAGAATGGCAATAAGTGATGATTTAGGTGCCCTAATCAGGGAGAACTTTGACCATAATCCGACGAAAGAGCAGGAAAAAGCAATCATTTTGCTTGCCGACTTCTTGCTTTCAAGAGAGCGTGATGCAGTTTTCCTCCTTAAAGGGTATGCTGGTACAGGCAAGACTTCCCTTCTGGCTGCTTTGGTTCGAACGCTCGGACAACTGCAGCAAAGGGTCATGCTGCTTGCCCCAACAGGTAGGGCGGCAAAGGTTTTGTCGTCTTACGCGGGTGTGCCTGCGTTCACTATTCATAGGAAGATCTATCGGCAGAAGTCCATCACGGATATGGATGTCTTTCAGAACGACATCAATCTTAAGCAGGATACTTTGTTCATAGTGGACGAAGCGTCGATGATTGCGAATGATGCCCACGACAATACTGTCTTTGGAACTGGCCGTCTGCTCGACGATTTGATGCATTACGTCTATTCCTGCGAGGGCTGCAGACTCGTGCTTGTGGGCGATACAGCACAGCTTCCACCAGTCGGTGAGGAAGAGAGTCCGGCTTTGAGCAAGATGATGCTCGAGGGCTATGGAATGGAGGTGACGGAGATCCAGCTGACCCAAGTTGTCCGCCAGCTCGAGGAATCCGGCATCCTTTGGAACGCCACTATGCTCAGAAGCCTCATCCAAAACGACGAAATGTTCGAGTTCCCCAAACTGAGGGGCAAGAGTTTTCCAGACGTCAAAGCACTTCCTGGAGACGAACTCATCGAGGCGCTTGAACAGAGTTACCGCAACTACGGAACCGACGGAACGATAGTCGTGACCAGAAGCAACAAGCGAGCCAACCTATTCAATAATGGCATCAGGGCACGCATCCTCGACTATGAGGAGGAACTTTCGAGCGGAGACTTGATTATGGTGGCGAAGAACAACTACTATTGGACTGAGCGAGAGCAGGCTGCGAACGGTGTTGCGCCAGATACGATGGCCTTTATCGCAAACGGAGATGTTGCGGTTGTCCGACGCCTTCGAAACGAGAGGTCGTTCTACGGATTCCACTTCATCGACGCGACCATCACATTTCCTGACTATGAAAACAAGGAGATGGAAGTCACAATCCTGCTCGACGCCCTTCAGAGCGAAGCGCCAGCCCTGACCAGACAACAGCAGGAAGCCCTCTTCAACGGCGTTTGGGAGGACTATCCTGAGATGACAAACCGACGCGAAAGGATGAAGTGTTTGCGTCAGGACATCTATTACAATGCCCTGCAAATCAAGTATGCCTATGCCGTAACCTGCCATAAAGCTCAGGGCGGACAATGGGAGCACGTCTATATCGACCAAGGTTACATTACGGAGGAAATGCTTACGCCAGACTACTTCAGATGGCTCTACACCGCCATCACAAGGGCTACGGAGCAGGTCTATCTGGTGAATTGGCCCGACTCTGCCCTGAGTGATGCTGAAACGTAACACTGTTAAAATCCAAACGTCACACTATACGATTGCCAACGTCACACTATACGATTGCAATCGTCACACTATGCGTTTGCGAACGTCACACTTGATCTTTTGAAACGTCCAACTCCATAACTAGGAGCGAACCTCTTTTTTCGCACAATTAAGGCAAAAAAAACAAAGCAAACGACGGCTTTCTCATCTATTTTTACTATCTTTGTACTCTGAACTTAAAGCAAACTAGCAGGAATGAACATACTCGTCACAGGAGCAAACGGGCAGTTGGGCAACGAGATGCGCATCGTGGCTAAGGACTCGTCGGACCGTTACATCTTCACCGATGTCACGCAGCAAGAGGGCGTGGAGACCACTTTTCTCGACATTACGGACCTCGAAGCCATTCGGGCCTTGGTGAAGGAAGAAGGCGTGCGAGCCATCGTGAACTGTGCAGCCTGGACAAATGTAGATGCAGCCGAGGCTCCAGAGAATCGCGCCCTTGTCGAGAAACTCAATGCCGAAGCCCCAGAGAACTTAGCTCGCGCCATGAAGGAAGTTGGGGGTTGGCTCGTGCAAATATCGACCGACTATGTGTTCGGCAAAGAGCCTTACAACACGCCTTGCCGGCCCGATCAGCAGGGAACTCCGACTGGCGTCTACGGCGAAACGAAGAAGCTGGGAGAGGAGCGAATCAAGGAAGTGTTCAGCAACTCAGCAGACTCAAACGGTGGCTTCGTCATCATTCGCACAGCCTGGCTCTACAGCGAGTTCGGCAAGAACTTCTGCAAGACGATGCTCAACCTCACTCAAACCAAGCCGCAACTCAAGGTTGTCTTCGATCAATGCGGCACTCCGACGTATGCTCTCGACTTGGCCAAAGCGATACAAGTCATCCTCCAGAAGCCCGTGCAAGGCATCTACCACTTCTCGAACGAAGGCGTCTGCTCGTGGTACGACTTCACACAAATGATTGCGCGAATCGCCCACCACAAGGACTGCGACATCCGTCCCTGCCTGTCTTCGGAATATCCCAGTCCCGTGAAACGTCCCGCCTACTCCGTCCTCGACAAACGCAGCATCCGAGAAACCTTCGGCATCGAAGTTCCGTATTGGGTCGATTCGCTCGAAAAATGCATCTCTAACATTCAAAAACAACAAACGAATGGAAGTAATTAAGACCGCCATCGAAGGCCTATTCATCATAGAACCACGCATCTTCAGGGATGCTCGCGGGTACTTCTTCGAATCGTTCTCGCAGAGAGAGTTCGAGGAGAAAGTAGGCCCCATCAACTTTGTGCAGGATAACGAAAGCATGTCCTCCTATGGGGTGATGCGAGGACTGCACTTCCAACGCCCACCTTATACACAAAGCAAACTTGTCAGGTGTGTGAGAGGAGCCGTCCTGGATGTAGCCGTCGATATCCGAAAAGGGTCTCCCACCTACGGACAACACGTCGCCGTCGAACTCACAGAAGAGAATCATCGTCAGTTCTTCATTTCGAAAGGCTTCGCTCACGGTTTCGCCGTACTGAGCGAGACTGCCGTCTTCCAATACAAGTGCGATGAGTTCTACCATCCGGAAGCAGACGACGGTATCGCCATAACAGACCAAAGCCTCGGCATCGACTGGCGAATTCCCACGGAAAAGGCAATCCTGAGCGAAAAAGACACTAAGCATATTAACCTGAAGGACTTCGAAAGTCCGTTCACAGACCTTATATAATTATGAAACTCAACATCGTCATAACTGGTGGAGCCGGTTTCATCGGCAGTCACGTAGTACGCCTCTTTGTCAACAAGTACCCCGAGTACAAGATCATCAACCTCGACAAGTTGACCTACGCAGGCAACCTCGCGAACCTGAAAGACGTTGAGGACAAGCCCAACTACAAGTTCGTGAAGATGGACATCTGCGACTTCGACGC
>CACZBC010000056.1 GCA_902779315.1 uncultured Bacteroidales bacterium
GCAACAAAGTCAGTCTGGGCGACCTTGGCTCTTTCCACGTAGAACTTGCTTGTGATGGTGCCGACACCACCGACGAGTTCAACGCTCAGAAAATCAAGGCCGTGAACGTTCGCTGGGCTCCCGGCCCCGAGTTCAAGGACCTCCGCGCCGAAGCCGAGTTCAACCTCGTTCCTAGCCGCAAGGCACAGGCAGATGCCATCGAAGTCATTCGCAACGAAGAGACCATTCAAGGATTGGAATAGACCCACCCCCGACCCCTCCCTGAAAGGAGGGGGGAAGGGTGTTGTTCAGAACTATGAACTATGAACTATGAACTATGGACTCTGACTCTAACCGCTAACCGCTAAACACTAACCACTAACCTCTAACCTCTAACCGCTAACCGCTAAACACTAACCACTAACCACTAACCACTAACCGCTAAACTCTAAACTAAATCTAATGCCATGAAAAAAGAAACTTGGAAATTCATCATCCAGACGATAGTCGCCATTCTGACGGCCATTCTGACCACCTTGGGCGTCACCAGTTGCATGGGCGTCTGAGCACCTCCCCCTAATCCCCTCCCACTCGGGGGAGGGTTAGAGAGAGGGGTACCATTCTCGTCCATTTCCGTCCATATTTTCGCCATTTTCGCCCATTTTTTCTCCATTTACGATGAAAACTTAATTTTCTTCGTACAAGAAAGAGGAAGTGTTTGGCAATTTTTCGCCTATATGAGAAAATAACGAATAAAATTCCGTAAATTTGTACAAGAAATTAAAGTTTATGGTTAAGTATGTCCCAAAACGGGGACTGAGAATGAGTTATTTTTCATTCATGTTCGTATAAAGTTTTGGATGAAGGCTTCCCGGGAGTGATCTCGGGAAGCATTTTTTTGCGCCCAAACTCGCTGCAAGGGCCGGCGGAGGAACTGCTGCCGCTTGGCAGGGGGGTTCAACATGGATCGTCTGTTCATAGCTGTTATATTTCCATGTGGGGCTGCTGTTGTTTTATTTCAATTTCGGTACGAAGCTGAAATTTTTACCAATATTGTTTGTCATTTTACCAAAAATTCCTTAAATTTGCGTTTGATTTGACAATAAAAACGAAAACTGAAACTTATACTTATTTATATATTTATTCGCCCATTTGAAGATATATCCAAAATTTCCGACGAGATTGTTTTATTTATTAATAACAATAATTTTTGGTGATATGAAGAAATTCCTTCTCTTATTCCTTGGTCTGGCAATTGCTGCCAGTGCCAGTGCCGGCTTCCCCGTGAAGCGCGACGTTCGTCAGGGTTTGAAATCCCTGGAGTCAATAATGCAACGACATGCTTCAGGCAGGCACAAAGCTCCCGTCACCACAGCTCCTGAAGGTGAGGTGAAGTATTACAAACGTTCAGGCTCTTGCATTTACGTCGAAAGCGGTTATATTACCCCTGGCGATCAGGAGGGTACGATTGAGCTGATTTATGCTGCCGACAACAAGGTGTGGTTCAAGAACATCTTCTACGGCGTAGCCGACCAGTATGGCGACAGCTATGTTTACGGCACATTGAGCGACGACGGCACAAAGATCACCGTTCCCATGGGCCAATCGATTTACTACAGCGATACCTATAATGCTGATGTAGTATTGTCGTGGGGCACCACTGCTGTGCCAGATGCTAGTATTGTTTGGACTCCCGATGCCGAAGTTACCGAGGCCGTCTATGTGGTCGAGGGCAACACCATCAAGCTGCAAGGCGGAGGTCCGGCCCCCTCGGGCTCAGACTATTCTGACTACGAGGGCAACGGTTTGGGTTCCGTTTGGACCGACGATAACTCCTTCGGCGGATTCCTGGAATGGGGTACTGTCCTGACCTGGTTTGTTCCGGCCACGCTGCCCACAAATGTGACGGTTTCTCCGGATGCCACCTCTGCCGATGTCGCTTGGAATGGTGCCGATGGTGACAATTGGAACCTCCGCTGGCGTCCTTGGACCGACACATCGAACAACCCCCCCTTCTGGGATTTCGCCCTTGATACCTATGAAAGCCAAATCGAGGAAGGCTGGTGGTCCGACGATAGTGATGGTGACGGATATGGCTGGAATCTTGCTTATTCGAACGATGACCAGACTGATGCTTGCTTCTATTCATCCTCTTGGACAAGTTCGACGGGTGCCCTTACTCCTGACAACTATCTCCTTACGCCCGATGTGCCTCTGAAGGGTGAGCTCCGATTCACTGTATGGGGTGCTTCAGACGCTTATCCCGATGTATTCCAGGTTTATGCCGTGTTCAATAAGGATCTGGAAAATAAGCAACAGCTCTTTGACGAAGACCTCTCGACGACAGCCGAACACAAGACCTACACTGTCGACTTGAGCGCCTTCGAGGGTGCTGTGGGTTGCATCGCCTTCCGTCACTACAACTGCACCGACCAGTACTCCATCTACCTCGACGATATTTTCATTGGCGATCCTGCAGATGTCGCCGAGCCCGCCGAGTGGATATATGCCAATAACCTGACCGCTACGGAGTACACCATCGAGGGATTGACTCCCGAAACCAAGTATGAAGTGCAGGTACAGGCCTCCAATGCGACGAATGCTGAAGCAGAACCAAATCTGAGCGATTGGACGGAGTTGTTAGAATTCACGACTCTTGCGAATGCAGAGGGCGTTACCGTCTCTGTGGCTGCAGCCGCTACCGACGGCGAGTACAACTATGCCACCTTGTACTACAGCGACAAGAACCTTTCCGTTCCTGCAGGAATTAAGGCTTACACGGCTACCGTTGCAGGTGGAGAGCTCATGCTCAACGAGATTAGCGGAGTCATCCCAGCTGGTACGGCTGTGGTTCTGAAGACAGATGCCAAGCTGACCGAGACAACAGACTTCCAGTTCACAGAAGTTGCTGAAGCTGCAGTCGTAGAAGCAGACAATATGCTGAAGGGCTCCGACGAAGCAGCAACCATCAGCGGCGAGGGGAGCAAATACTACATGCTCTCGTTGAACGGAAGCAGCGAAGAGAACTCAGTCGGCTTCTACTTCGACAAGGGTTCGAATGGCGGCACACAACTCAAGAATGGCGCTCACAAGGCTTATCTCGCTGTTCCCGATTCTGAAAGTGCCGTCAAGGGTTACACCTTCAGAAGTGACGATGCAACAGGTATCAGATGTCTGACAGTAAGCGAAACATCTGACGCAAACAAGATTTACGACCTGCAGGGCCGTCGCGTAGTAAGTCCTGAAAATGGCATCTACATTGTGAATGGTAAGAAAATTGTAGTTAAATAATATTAGGAGGACTCGATTATGAAGAAAGAATATATCATTCCCAAGACAAATGTGTTTTTTGGAGAGGTAGCGGTTATGCTCTCTATCAGCGGTAATGATGGAGACGGCAACCAGTACACTAAAGAATTCAACGCGGACGGCATGGACAACGAGGACGTCGCGGACGAAATCTGGAACTAAAACCCCAAGAAGACAATAACATAACGTCAGAATAGTCTTACGTCAAGTAAACCCCGGAAGTCATAGAAGCTTTCGGGGTTTATTATGTCATGAAGAAAGTCGGATGGCTTCGTCTACGACGAACGCATCACGCTAAGGTGCTCCTATCAGGGAGCGATATGGTACAGAGCAAGCAATCCGAACGTAGAGGCAGGCACCGGGGATTGTTGTATTAATTTTGAATTTTGATTTGGAAATTTTGATTTTTGAATGAAAAGTCGTAAATTTGCAGTGCAAAACACTATGTTATGCTACTCGAACTGCCCAAAAGGCCCCTTCCGACTAAGCCGCTGCGCATCGCCATCCTCAACCTGATGCCCAAAAAGATTGAGGCGGAGGCCGACTATGCGCGACTGCTCTCCGCTTCGCCGCTGCCGCTCGAGGTGCATCTGATGAAGGTGCGTTCGCACATCTGCAAGAACACGCCGCTCGAGCACATGAACGCCCACTACCGCTTCTTCGACGAGATGCAGGGCGAACACTTCGACGGCTTCATCATGACCGGAGCGCCTGTGGAGAAGATCGACTTCGAACAGGTCGACTATTGGCCTGAGCTATGCAGCATCTTCACCTGGGCCCGCTCGAACGCCAACGCTTCGCTCTTCATCTGCTGGGCCGCACAGGCTGCGCTCTACTTCCACTACGGCATTCCCAAATACCCCCTCCACGAGAAGATGTTCGGCATCTTCCCGCAAGTGCCGCTTCACCCCGAACTGCCCATCTTCACTGGCTTCGACGACATCTTCAATATGCCACACAGCCGACATACGGAAATCAGGAAAGCGGACATCCTCAGGAGAAATGAAGAATTAAAAATGAAAAATGGAAAATTGAAAATTGAAGATGGAAAATTGAAAATTGAGGATGGAGAATTGAAAATTGAAGATGAAAAATTGAAAATTGAAGATGGAGGTGAGGCTTTGACCATCATAGCCGAAGGGCCACAGAGCGGTGTCTCGATGGTGATGGCGCGAGAGGGGCGCGAGCTCTTCATAACGGGTCACGCAGAATACGCGCCTATGAGGCTCGATACGGAGTACAGGCGCGATCTGGGAAAAGGATTGCCCATCAAGAAGCCCTACAACTACTATCGCGAAGACGATCCCGAGCTGGGGCCGCTCGTCACCTGGAGTTCGCACGCAAACCTGCTCTTCCAGAACTGGATAAACTATTATGTCTGCCCTTGAGCTCCTTTCTCCCGCCCGTAATCTGGAAAGCGGCATTGCTGCCATAGATCATGGCGCAGACGCTGTCTACATCGGGGCTGCGCGCTTCGGAGCAAGGGCCGCTGCAGGCAACTCCACCGACGACATACGCCAACTGTGCGACTATGCCCACCAGTTCGGGGCGAAAATCTACGTCACCATCAACACTCTGCTCCGCGAAGACGAACGCGAACAGGCGCGACTCCTGACTTGGGACCTCTATCACGCTGGCGTAGATGCGCTCATCGTGCAAGACCCCATCCTCCTCGAGTTGGACTTACCCCCTATCCCACTGCACGCAAGCACGCAGATGGACAATCGCACAGAGGAAAAAGTGAGAGAGCTTAACAAACTCGGATTCAGGCAGATAGTCCTCGCTCGTGAACTTTCACTTGAACAGATTCGCAGCATCCACAAAGCTATCCCCGAAGTGACGCTCGAAGCCTTCGTTCACGGCGCACTCTGCGTCTCGTACAGCGGCCGTTGCTATGCTTCGGAGTACTGTTTCGGCCGCTCAGCCAACAGGGGCGAGTGTGCACAGTTCTGCCGACTTCCCTTCTCGCTGGAGGATGCAGAGGGCAATACGCTCATCAAGGACAAATACCTGCTCTCGCTCAGGGACATGAACCGCATAAACCGCCTGGAGGAAATGATCGACGCAGGCGTCAGAAGCTTCAAGATAGAGGGCCGACTGAAGGATGTGGACTATGTCAAGAATGTGACCGCAGCCTATCGCCAGGCACTCGACGCCATCATGCAGCGCCGTCCGGAATTTGTCCGTTCCTCCTATGGCACAAGCACTTACACCTTCCAGCCCGACCTCGCTCGCAGTTTCTCGCGCGGCAGCACAGAATACTTCCTCGATGGCCGCACAAACGATCTGGCCGAACCCAACACACCCAAGAGCCGAGGGCGCGAAGTGGGACAAGTGAAGGAAGTGAGGCGCGACTGCGTAATCGTCTCATCCACAGAGACTTTCAGCAACGGCGACGGGCTCTGCTTCTTCGACGGCGAAGGCAAACTGCAAGGCTTCCGCGTGAACAGAGCCGAAGGGAATCACCTCTATTTCAATTCTTCACTCTTCACTCTTCACTCTTCACTCAAAAAGGGCGACCGGCTCTGGCGAAGTTTCGACAAGCGATGGGACGACCTGATGAGCGGCAAAACAGCCGAGCGGCGCATCTCAGCCCGCTTCCTGCTAGAAGAGACCGAAAAAGGCTTCCGCCTCAGCTTCACCGCAGAAGACGGCACACAGCGAAGCGAGGAGTTCGCCCAGGAACGCCAACTGGCCCGAACCGACCAGACGGCCTCAATCCGCGAAGTCCTCAGCAAACTGGGCGATACACCCTACATCTGCAAGGAGGTGGAAATCCGCTTCTCACAACCCTGGTTCATCCCCCGCAGCATACTGGCCGAGTGGAGAAGAAAGACGACCCCATCCAAACCTTCCCGAGGGAAGGCTTTAAATCCTCACTTCACAAAAACGCAAATCAGTCCCTCCCCCTCGGGGGAGATGGAGGGGGGCCGGCCCCTCATGCTCTGCCGCTTCTGTCTTCGTCACGCTTGGGGACAATGCCACAAAGCAAATGAAAAATTAAAAATGAAAAATGAACAATGGAAAGACCCGCTCTATCTGGTGCTGGGGGATGGGCGTCGGTTCCGCCTCGAGTTCGACTGCAAACGGTGCGAGATGAAAGTGCTGAGTTCATAGTTCATAGTTATGAAGGGTTTTCGATATTTATTGCTTGCGTTCCTCCTTTCTTCCTGCTACTATCAGGAGGAAGACGCCACACTCTACGAGGTCGGGGACAACTTCGAACTCTGCGTGGACAGTCTTTCCCTGCAAAGCAGCCAGCCGCTACACAATATGCCCGTCGATACGGCTTGCGAGCAAATCAGCGTTCACTACGGCGACCCGCTTGTTGTGGCCGAAATGCTCGTCATTCCTGAGGATTCTGTGGACAGCGTCTGGGTGAAACTCGCCCGCGACCAGTTCACGATGGGCTGGGCGCATCAGCGCGACTTCCAGGCAAGCGTTGTGCCCGACGACCCCATCTCGCAGTTCATCCACCTGTTCAGCATCCGTCACCTGGGCGTTTTCCTCGTTGTCTTCCTCGTTTCGCTGATAGTCCTGCTCTGGCAAGTGTTCGGCAAGCGGAAACTGCACGTTTTCTTCCTGCGCGACATTCTCTCGCCCTACCCCACTTATCTGCTCATCACGCTGGCGCTTTCCGCCCTTCTCTATGCAGGAATCCAGCATTATGTGCCCGAAACCTGGGTGCTCTATTACTATCACCCGACGCTCAACCCGTTCGGACTTCCACTCATCCTGAGCCTCTTCCTGTGCTCAGTATGGGTGCTTTTCGTGCTGACCATAGCCACAATAGACGAAGTCTTCCGCCAGTTGCCCGTAACCGAAGCGGTTCTCTATCTCGTCTCCCTGCTGGGTTGCTGCATTCTCTGCTATCTGCTCTTCACGCTGGCCGCATTGAGTCCGGGCGTCAGCTACATTCTCTTCGCACTCTTCATCCTGGTGCTTCTGCTGCGCTATTTCCGCCATTCCAGACCGCTATTCATCTGCGGTGCTTGCGGGAAAAGGCTGAAAGAACTGGGGAAATGCCCTCATTGCGGAGCCGAAAACAGATAATTTCGCCCAATTGCTTTGCTTTATGTCAAGAAAATACTAACTTTGTGCCAAAAAGTAAGTAATTTTAATGATATGAAGCCACTACGTTCACTCATCACTTTTGCTTTAATAGCAACATTCAGTCTCGCCCAAGCCTTCGAGACGGGCCAGACAATCCGTCTGATCAACGGCGGAAAGTCCATTTTCGTGGAGAACTCTTCGCTCGACCAGAACGCAAACGCTGTGCTCTGGACCGAGACCAATGTCAACGCCCAGCGCTGGACCATCGAAGAGAAAACCAACGGAACATTCCTCCTGCAGAACGACTACACGAACTACTACTTGGCCGGACTCACCTCAGCCACCGGAGGAAATGTCGGACTCGCTTCGAAGAGTAATGCAAACTCGAAAGGCTCTTGGGAATTCGTTCCCGTCGAAGGCGCTACGAACCAGTACTACATCTTCCAAGGAACCACGCAGAAGTACGCTCTGGCCGCCGCAACAAGCGAAGTGACCGACGGAACCAAGCTATCCATCGTCAACACCTCTGTGGCGAATCTCGACTCGACCCGCATCACTTGGACCGTAGAAGTGGTGGAACCTATGGCGAAAGAGTTCACGAAGGACAAGCGCGACGATATGATGGCAAAATGGAAAGCGCGCTGCTACAAGAAAGCAAGCTCCGGCTGGGTTATTGGAAACGGCGGCTGGTGGGGCGATGCAGAGATGTTCGAGATAGTTCTCGACGCACTCGAAACGACCGGCGACCAGGAATATGCCACTATGTTCGAAAACCTCTATACGAACTTCATCGCACGCAACGGAGGCTCGTGGTATCAGAAAGGCGTGAGCGGCTACAACGAATACAACGACGATATCGCCTGGATGTGCATAGCTTGCGTGCGAGCCTATCTGCTGACAGGCGTCGCGAAGTACAGGACTACAGCCAAAACGAACTTCGACGGAATGTTCAGACGAGCTGATTGCTACGGGAACGACCTGCTGCAATGGAAGCACAGCTCAACAAGCAAGGGCACCAACTCGTGCATCAACGGCCCAGCAGCGGTCTGCGCGTGCTATCTCGCTATCGCTCAGGCAGATACATCCTACTTCCAGAAAGCCCGCAAGACCTATATGGCCGAGCGCCGCACCCTCTTCGAAATGTCGAACGGGAAACCCACAGGAGCCGTTTGGGACAGTTACGACCAAGCGAACGGAAGCTATAACAAATGGTGCTCAACCTACAATCAGGGCACAAATCTCGGCGCAGCCATCATGCTCTACAATCACTACGGAGAGCAGATGTTCAAGGACGATGCCGACGCCATCATCAAATGGTCTGAATCGCATATGGCGAACTCGCAAGGCCTCATTCACGTTTGCCAAACGGTGAGCGGAGATCTGTGCGGCTTCAAAGGCATCATGCTGCGATATCTGCGAATGTATGCCGAAAGCTTCAACGCGCCCACGCATTACGCTTGGATAAAGAAGAATGCCTATCACGCGTGGAACAACCGCAACTCGGCCGGCATAACCTCTTCCGCCTGGCTCACAAAAGCCGAGGAGAACTTCAAGCATCAGGAAGGAAGCGACCTGAAGAACTTCGGCAACGAAGGCAATATGACCTGTGTCTCGGCCGCATTCAACTGTCACCTGGGAGCCGTCATCTATCATGATGCCTATGCCAAGAACGAGGCGGAGGACTTCAACTTCGTCCAGAACGCTCCGGTCGTTTACGAGGGGAATGAAGACGAGGACGGAGGCGGAATGGTCGGACCGATGAAGAACAAGCACTACATCGGTTACCGTCGGGTTGACTTCGGAGACAAACCCGCATCGCACATCGAACTTCGCGCAAAGATCAGTCTCGGCACAACCGGCATCAATGTCTATCTCGACCAACCTGACTCGAAAGGCATTCTGCTTTGCTCAATAAAGGGAAACGAACTCTCCGCCACTAAGACTTGGGATACTGTCACAAAGATGATAAACCAACCTGTGACGGGCGTTCACAATGTCTATTTCGTATCGAGCGGAACAGGACAGACCAACCTGAACTGGTGGCAGTTCCACAGTCTCAACACCGTATACGCCGAACTGACCAACGGCGGCGGAACACTCACCACATCCTTCGCCGAAGACAACACGACGCCTATGACGGACGGCGACCTCACAACCGCCGTAACCTCCACAATCGAAGCGGGAGCTGAGACTTGGATTCAATATCAAACCCAGTCTCCGATGCGCATTTACGGCTATCAGTTCTTCTCGGGCAACGACAAGAACGGCGATCCGAGCGGTTGGGAACTGCAGGGCTCCGACGATGGCGAGAACTGGGATTCGATTCATGCCGTAGCGGATACAGTCTTCAGTGTTCGCGGACAATGTTATCGTGCAGAAGTAGAGACCACAAAGGGTTATACGCACTATCGTCTGCTCTTCAACATGAAGGAAAACCAGACGAAAGTTTCCGTTACAGAATGGCAATTGCTGGGTCACTTCATCGATGAGAACGACCTTACTGCCGACGGAGGAACCATTTCGGAAGGCAGCGAAGCGCTCGTGGACCACGTTGGAACCACTTTGTTCACGACGCCCGTCTCCGCCGTCTACCAACCTGCAGGCAACTATGCCCTCACGGCTTACAGCATTACCGCCGAAGCGAAAGAACAGGCTCCAGCCTCGTGGAAGCTGGAAGGTTCTGCAAACGGTACATCCTGGAAACTGATTGACCAGCAGAGCGAAGTCACTTTCCCCTACGACAACTACACCTACATCTGTCGCGTTAATCCAGGAACCTCTTACCTCTATTATCGTCTGACCATTAACGATGAGGAAGCGAAACTCTCTCAATGGCAACTCTTCGGCAAGCACGACTACGGAACATACTTTGCCGACGCCACAACAATCGCCACAATCATCAGTACCGACGGTAGCGACGCTTTGCCGCTCTTCGACAAGAACGGAGCCACTTTCGCAACTCTGAACGATACGGATGCAACTTGGGAATTCGACACTTCGCTCCCCGTAAAGGCCATCGGATACTCGGTTGTCTGCGCAGACGATGCTGAGCTCGATCCCGAGAGCATCACCCTGCAGGGAATAGACGACAACGGAATCGTGACGCAGATCTTCACGAAAACGCTCAACTTCCCCGCTCGCGGTTCGCGCCTCACATTCTCAACCTCCTCCACCAAGCTCTTCAAGCGCTTTAGGCTGAAAGCTACAGGCACAAATGTACGGCTTGCAGACTTCGAACTCTACGGAACAGTCATAGCTGAGGCGGACAATCCGAACTTGCTCGTTCCAGCCTCCGTCTCGACGACCGCAGATGGTCTCTCCAGCACGGAACAGATTAGCAGAGTCTACGACTGCAACCGCTCGACGAACTATCGCGCCGACTTCTCCGAACCCGTAAGCATCACATACAACTACGCAGATTCGGTCAGCATCAGCGCCTACAGCATCACTTCGAGCAAGAACGAGCCCACTCGCGATCCCGCAAGCTGGATTCTCGAAGCTTCGAACGACGGAGAGCACTGGACTTTGCTCGACTCCAGAGACGGACAAACCTTCTCCAACCGCTACGCCACCCAGTTCTATCTCGTTGAGAACACAGCCAAATACGCCAACTACCGACTCACCGTCAACGCCACAAACGGAGGAAACCAGATTCAGATGGGAGAATTCCAACTCCTCAACATCGAACCCGTCGACCCGACCGGAATAGCGAACCTGAACATCAAGCCACAGACGGACCAGCACATATACAATCTTGCAGGTCAACGCCTGAGCCGAATTCAGAAAGGCATCAACATCGTGAACGGCAAAAAGATACTCTATTAGTTCGGAATGAAAAAGTATCTGTACCTCCTTCTGCTCCTTCTGTTGGCATCGTGCTCGAAGCGTGTGCCCAAAGCAAGTGTGGATGCTTTGCCCGAAATATATCCCGACTATATCGGAGTGACCGTTCCCGCCAACATCTGTCCCCTGAACTTCTCTGTCCCCAACGCAGAGCACATTCAGGTCGACGTGTGGAACGACAGGAAAGTTCACGTGGGTAAATCCGGAACTTCACACGTGAAGTTTGCCAACGACACGTGGCACAATTTGCTTTTAGGCACTTCACGTTTGACAGTTACCCTAAGCGTGTGGAACAAAGAACATCCCGAAGGCGTCACCTACAAGTCCTTCCCCATCCATATTGCAAAGGACGAGATTGACCCTTGGATCGTCTACAGACTTCTTCCGCCAGGCTACGAGAGCTGGAACAGGATGGGCATTTACCAGCGGAACCTGACCAACTTCGATGTGGAGCCCATCATCGAGAACTCGCAAAACAACAAAGGTTGTGTGAATTGCCACTCGTTTGCCAACTACAATCCCAAGGATTTCACCTTCCACGCAAGAGGTGAAAACGGCGGAACCATTGTGATGAAGGACGGCAAAATGAAGAAGGTGGACATCAAGGCGATGAGCAAAGGAAGGCACGGGTCGTACAACATCTGGCACCCTTCAAGGAAATACATTGCCTTCTCCAGCAACTCCACACATCAGAGCTTTTATGGGCAAAGCAAGAACAAGATTGAGGTGTACGACTTATGGTCCGACCTCATCGTCTATGATATTGACAACGAGCAGGTCTTGCAAGACGAAAGGTTCACGGACAGCCTGAACCTCGAGATGTTCCCCTCCTTCTCTCCCGACGGGAAATGGCTCTACTTCAGTACCGCAAAACCCGTAAAAATGCCGATGGAAACAGACAAGTTGCATTACAGCATAGTCCGCGTTCCATTCGACGAAACGACAGGAGAACTAGGAGCACTCGACACAGTCTATAGCGCTCACAGTCAAGGAGGTACAGCTATGATGCCGAGACTCACACCCGACGGCCGATACATGCTCTTCTCGCTTGGCGAATGTGGCGGCTACAACCTCTATCACATGGAGTCGGACCTCAAGATGATGGATCTGCAAACTGGCGAAATGGTGCCGACAGACATCCTGAACAGTCCGAGAGCCGAGAGCTTTCATGCTTGGAGCAGCAACGGGAAATGGATGATGTACGTTACAAAACGCTTCGACGGACGTTACACCCGACTGATGCTCGCATATTGGGACGGGAAGCAGTTCCACAAACCTTTCCTCCTGCCACAAGAGAATCCGGAAGACAACATCCAACTTCTGATGGCATACAACGTACCTGAATTCATCAAGGCTCCAGTCGTTGTCTCGAAAGACGAATTAGCAAAGTTCTTTACAAAGGAATGAAGAGGCAAAACATCATATATTATTCTGTACTCGTGGCTTTGATGCTCTTCTATGCCATCTATACCGTCACGAAGTTTCCCTACACCTACATCACGATGGAGGGAGACGATTTCTGGGTGCAGACTTGGGGCTTCTGGCAATTGAAACTGGCCACACTCCCCGCTTTCACCAGTTGGATTTCCGACTTCCTGATGCAATTCTATCGTTCGCCCTACATCGGAGCGGCCATTCAGACACTTGTGCTTGGGCTGACAAGCGTGCTTGCTCACAGAGTTTTGAGGCTCTTTTTCAATGACAAAGGCTTTCTCGCGTGGTTGGGACTTCTGCCCCCTATTCTGTTGGGGTACTATTGCACGTTCGACCTCTCATTCCAACTGCAATGTCTCTTCCTCTTTGGTTTGATATTGATTTATCAAATCATTCCCAACCAGAAAGCCCAAATCCTATGGAGCATCATTTCTGTCGTACTCGGTTTCCTGCTCATGCGAACTCCGATGCTCTTCCTGCTTCTGTTGTCGTACGCTTTGATAACATTCCGGAGCCACAATTGGAAGAAGAGTCTTTACCTGGTTGCGCCCCTGATTTTGCTGATTCTGATGCCGCTCGCCTACAGTCAGCAAGTCGCATTCATACCTTTCGAAGAGCGCTATCAGGCTTGCGGAGGACACTTTGAACCGTTAACGAGCCGCTACCATCAAAGCGCAGAATACCTGAAGAAACTGGTTTGCCTGTCGAACGAAGGGAAATGGGAGGAAATGCTTTACAAGGCTCACGCTAAAAACGAGGCAAGAAGAGGAAACAATGTGGCTCTTCGCTATGCCTTACTGGCCGAGAGTGCGCTCGGAACATTGCCTGAAAACCTCTTCGATTATCCGATTAGAGACGAGAATCTTTTCCTTTTCCCACACCAAGATGGCTCTGTCGCCCACCAGTTTAACAGATTGTTCTACTTGGACTTAGGCGTTTTTGATGAAGTTTTCCATCAAGCTGAAGAATATGGTTTGCTTCAGGAAAATGGAATCTGCTTCTCGAGTCTGAGACAAATGGTCGACGCCAGCATTGAGGAAGGAGACTGGGAGATTGCAGAGAAGTACTTGCAGATATTGTCAAAATCAACTTGTCATCAAGATTTCGTAAGGAACTCAAAGGCCAAAATCATGACGGCAAAGAAGGAAAAGACTAAGGAAATTCCTCTTCGCGCGGACAATTTCGTGGGCGGATATCCCCTACCTGTAGAGATGCTCAGGCTTGCACGCTATTATGGCGACACACCTCAGCAGAAAAAGATGACCGATTACGCCATCTGTTCCTACATTCTCAGGGGTGATGCGAACAGTTTCATGATAGCCGTCAAAGCCTTCGATATCTACAAAGACAAGCAGCTCCCCAAAGCTTATTCCCTGTTTGTTCAAAGCTTCCAAGCTGGCGAAGGACAGCTTGTTCCTTAAGGAAGAAATCAGAAGTCCCTGAAGTCATCGTTCTCTGCTGAACGGATGGCCATGCATTCCATCTCGATGAGCCAGGTCGGACGGCAAACTGGAGCGAGTGTGAAGACTGTGGGAATGTGAGGGAACTTCTCCCTGAACATCTGGTTGACCACCTCATAATCGGCTCCATCTCGCAGATACACAATCAGATGCGCAGCGTCGCTCATCTTCATTCCGGCTTCCGCGAGGAGTGTCTCAACATTCTCCCACATCCGTTTTGTCTGCATTTCCACATCGCCGACATGTTCCACTTCGCCCTTGTTGTTGATGCTCGCGGTTCCTGAAATGATGGCGTGATTGCGGTCTCCGAACCTGAGGAGCGTTCCTCTCTCGAAGGTGACGCCGTACTCACTCGTCCGGTTGAGGTGACTTGTGGCGTAGAGATACTGTTGCTGCTCCGCTTCGAACCCCTTCAAGGCATAGCTTCCGAGCTGGATGATAGCCTTCGGATCGGACGGGTTTCCACCGATTCCAGTCGAGGCAATATAGTGTGTTTCGGGCGTCAAGCCATGTTGCGCGAAGTTCTCCCAACGCGAGAGTACGAGGCCCTTATACTGCGTATCAACATCCCTGACGAAGAACCAGGTACGGATACAGTTGTCCTCGAGCGTCATCTGGTGTTCTTCGAGGAGCTCCTCATAGTCCTCCAGGAGCGTTTGTGTCTGGCTGTAGCTGCTGCCTTCGCCTATCATCAGCCCCATCGTCCAGAGGTGTTCGTAGCCGTTGTGGCGGACTGCGGTAGAGCCCAATCTGTCGGCATTCGGGATGATTTCCGTCCCTCGTTGCAGATAGATCCAAGCTGCGACTTTGCTTCCGTCCAGGGGCGGTTGCTGAATGTACGAGACGGTGCACGAATCGTCCTGCTTCATGAAGGGCCTTTGGTTGGTAGCATCCGAGAGGAAGTACCTTTTGAAGACA
>CACZBC010000057.1 GCA_902779315.1 uncultured Bacteroidales bacterium
TGTGGCTTATCCCGAGCACGCGCTCTATCAGTTGTTGCCGCGCTTGGCCAGCATGTGCGAAGTGCAGTGGTGCAAGCCCGAGCAGAAGGACTTCGAGGGGTGGAAGAAGCGTCTGCCTCAGTTGAAGAAGCTCTACGACAAGATGGGTCTCGTCTATTGCAACGAAGTGGAGTAACTTCCAGATTCAATAAGTCAATTTTTTATCTTTGGGATAGGGATGCGCCGCTGCGTGTCCCTATTTCATATATAGCGTGCCGTGAAGGGAATCGTAACGTGTTAAGTTGGCCAAGCTAACGTGTTACGTTTGCATCTTTGGCAGGGAGTGTTTAATCACAATACAAAGGTACGACAATTCACGTACGCATGCAAATAAATCCTCAAAATAAGCACGCAAAAAAGCACGCTACTCCAGTTGCGTCTCAGTATCTCAGATCTCAGTTTTCTCATGAGCACAACAATCTTTGACCACAAATTTTTAATATATATTATATATTAAGTACTACTTTGTTCATTCAATTCGATTTCTTAATAAGACAACACCCTTCCCCCAGAAAACTGAGATTTGAGATACTGAGATTTGCCCCCCATACATACAAATTATCATAATCTTGCCGACCTGAAATGAAGATTGCAAAAATCGCCCATTTCATCGGGAAATTTGGACTTCCGTGGGGTCGATTATTTGACGATAAACCAGGGGTTGTGGAGGTCAGGTTTGTTATAAGTGAGGGGCAAACCTGTCTTATAATCCAAGACTTGCTTGCCACATGCACGGCAAATGGCGTCGCCGGCGGCCGTATCCCACTCCATTGTGGGGGCGAAACGCGGATAAACATCGGCACTTCCTTCGGCTACAAGGCACATTTTCAAGCTGCTTCCCTTGCTCACAATGTTCACAGGGTGGGTATTCGCCTCGCGCAACTTGGTGATGTACTCCTCCGTTTCCGGATTCATGTGCGAGCGGCTGGCCACGACATTCAGCCCCATGTGGTCGAGCATAGCCTGTTGCGGCAGGGAATAGAAAGTCAGGGGCTCCTTCCTTTGGGTGACGGGAACATCAAGGTCGTCCATATTTATTCCTTCCACTCGACGCGCTCCCCAACCAACGATGCCGCCATAAACAGTGCCGAGTGTAGGTGCGAAAATGATGCCCAGAATGGGCCTTCCGTCTTCAATGAGGGCAATATTGACCGTAAACTCGCCGTTTCGCTTGATGAACTCCTTTGTACCGTCCAGCGGGTCGACTATCCACAGGCGGTGCCAATCCTTTCGCTCTTCGTAGGGAATCTGAGCGCCTTCTTCGCTGAGGATGGGATATCCAGAGGGCTTCAGACGCTCCACAATGCATTCGTGCGAAGCTTTGTCGGCAAGCGTCAGCGGACTGTTGTCGGCCTTCATCTCGATGCCAAAGTCCTGAGACGGGTCGTTGTATATGCGCATGATTTCTCTGCCGGCATATACCGAAGTGTTAATCGCAAGGTCGAGGATATTGACATTCTGCATACTACAACATTTTTAGGGCTAACTTAATGACACGTTCAACCGGTGCATCAGGCTCATCGGTAAGAATCTTCTGCACTACTTTGTGGGCAGGAGCAGGACTGAATCCAAGCATGGAGAGGGCGGCAACAGCTTCGTCGAGCACCTCCTTGTTGACTGCAGGAGCAGCCGATGCAGAAGGCGAAGCGGCCTGAATGCCAAGGGAACCTATCTTGTCGTGGAGCTCCACAATGATGCGCTGGGCCATCTTCGGACCAACACCCTTGACGGTCTTCAGCACCTTGTCGTTGCCTTCGCTGATGATGCCAGCCAATTCCTGAACAGTCAAGGACGAGAGAATCACCCTGGCGATGCTGGCTCCAATGCCGCTCACGCTGGTCAGCAGCAGGAAGAGCTCGCGCTCGGCCTTCGTGCTGAAACCCCAGAGTTGGTAGGCATCCTCGCGAATCGACTCGCTAATCCACAGTTTCACCTCTTCTTTTCCCTGAATAGCAGAGAACGTGTTCAACGAAATATTCACGCCGTACCCTACCCCATGACACTCCACAACGGCGAGCGCTGGAGCAAGTTCGGCAAGCGTTCCTTTCACGTATTCAATCATAAAAATCGCAGTTTTGTGGCGCAAAGGTACAAAAAAAAGAAAAAAAACATGAAAAAGTGGCCAAGAAAATGAGAAAAACACCTCATATATACAATAAAAGGTAGCGCGCATACGTTAATTAAAAGACATGAGCGCGCGTAAAGTCATACTTAGTCTGGCCATTCTGGCAAGCATCAACATGCTGGCCACGATGAGTCATTCCCAGATGCCGGAAGCTTCCGAACAGGCTGCCCCAGCCGACACCGTCAGCGACAAACCGCGCTATTCAGTCCGCAAGACTGGCACACAAGACACGAAAGACCTCAAAAAGAAGACTGCCGACCTGAAAGAACCGGACAACCTGAAGACCGAAGTCATCTACGACGAAAAGGACAACACCTACGCCATCGGCACATCACTGGTTGGCGACGAAGCAGGAACAGGCAGCAGAGGCGGTGGCTCAGGAACCAGAGATTCAGGCACCAGAGGCGGCTCATCCACGAGCAGAGGAGGCAGCCGAGGCGGCTCCAGCTCCACAACAAGCCCCAGCTCCACCTCCACAGGAGCGGCAGGAGCCTCATCCGGAAGCATCATTCCCGGCAGGGCAGGCTTCACCCTGGGCGCAGCAACCAGTTTCCTGAACGCGCCAGTCCTGATGACTCCAGAGGAATACCAGGAATGGTCGTTGCAGAACTCCATGCAACAATACTGGCGACAGAAGAACGCAGAGGCTTTCGAGGCAGAAGGCAAGAACAAGTTCGACTTCACAGACATGCACTTCGACCTCGGGCCGGCAGAGAAAATCTTCGGCCCTGGCGGCGTCCAAATCAAGACGCAAGGCAGCGCAGAACTCAAGATGGGCATCAACTCGAAGAAGGTGAACAACCCTGCCCTCGCAGCTTCGCGCCGCAAAACGGTTGGCTTTGACTTCGACGAGAAAATCAATCTCAGCCTCAACGGCAAGGTGGGCGACAAAATCAACATGAACCTCAACTACAACACACAAGCCACCTTCGACTACGACACCCAGAACCTCAAACTCAAATACGACGGCAAGGAAGACGAAATCGTCAAACTCATCGAAGCCGGCAACGTCTCCTTCCCCAGCAACATCAGCCTCGTTCCAGGCGTGAGCAGCCTCTTCGGCCTTCGCACAGACGTACAGTTCGGCAAACTGAAGATCCAGTCGGTTGTCAGCCAGAAGAAGAGCGCCAGCTCGAGCGTCAGCAGTAAGGGCGGCTCGCAAACCACCAACTTCGAATTCAGCGCGACAAATTACGAGGAGAACCGCCACTTCTTCCTCTCCCACTTCTTCCGCGAGAAGTTCGACCAGGCAATGGCTACGCTCCCAACCATCTCCAGCGGAATCAACATCAAACGCGTGGAAATCTGGGTCACAAACAAGAGTGGCAGAACAGAAAACAACCGCAACATTATCGCCTTCGCCGACTTGGGCGAGCCCAAATACATATATAATACAAGACTCTGGACGAGCACAGGCATCACCCCTCCCAGCAACCGTTCGAACACCGAGTACGAGCGCCTCGTCAACGACTATTCAGAAGCTCGCGACATCTCGCAAGCCACAAACATCCTCGACGGCATAGACAGATTCTACGGAAGCGTCGACTACGAGAAGCTCCAAGCAGCACGAAAGCTCTCCAGCAGCGAATATACCGTCAACAATGCCCTCGGATACGTCAGCCTCTCGAGCACTCTGCAAGTGGACGACGTCCTGGCCGTTGCCTACGAATACACCTATATGGGCACAACCTATCAGGTGGGTGAATTCGCAAGCGACATCACAGACAACACGAAAGCGCTCTTCGTCAAAATGCTGAAAGGCACTTCCGGAAGCCCCATCCTGCCTACCTGGCGACTGATGATGAAGAACATCTACTACCTGGGCACGCAAAGAGTGATGGCCGACAAGTTCCGCCTCGACATCAAATACCAAAGCGACTCAACTGGTGTCTATCTCAGTTATCTGCCAGAAGAGAAGTTCAAGAGCACCATACTGCTGAGAGCCCTCAACCTGGACCGCCTCGACGCAAAGAACAATCCGCATCCCAATGGTCAGTTCGACTTCGTGGAAGGCTATACCGTCAGCAAGGGACGCATCATCTTCCCTGTTGCAGAACCCTTCGGCGAACACTTGGCGAAATGGATTAACGACCCCGTTCTGGCCGACAAATACTGCTTCCGCGAACTCTATGACAGCACAAAAACCGTAGCGAAGCAGATTTCCGAGCACGACAAATTCATCCTGACCGGTCGTTACAAAGGCAACAACGCAGGCGAGATAGACCTCGGCGTAACAAATGTCGCCAGAGGCTCCGTAATCGTCACTGCAGGCGGTGCGACACTCACAGAGAATGTCGATTACACGGTCGATTACAACATGGGCCGAGTAACCATCATCAATCAAGGCCTCATCGATTCAGGCACAAACATTAGCGCTTCCGTGGAAAGCAACGATACCTACGGAATGCAGCGAAAGACAATGCTCGGCCTGAACTTGGATTACCAAATCAACAAGAACTTCACCGTCGGCGGCACAGTCATGTACCTCAGCGAGCAACCGCTTACCACAAAAGTAAGCATGGGCAACGAACCGCTGAAGAACACTCTGTGGGGCTTACACATCAGCTGGAAGAAAGAGAGCCAATGGCTGACGAACCTCATCGACAAACTGCCTCTCATCCAATGCACGCAGCCAAGCCTTATCTCTTTCAACGGAGAATTTGCGCAACTCATTGCAGGACAGAACCATAGCGTTCAAGGCGATGCATCTTATCTGGACGACTTCGAGAGCAGCAGCATCAAGAGCAACCTGACACAACCCACATACTGGAGCATGGCAAGTACGCCAAGCATGTTCGCAGAAAGCAAATTGACAGGCAATGCCGCCTATGGCTACAATCGCTCATTGTTGGCCTGGTACTACGTCGACCCCATCTTCACCCGTCGCAGCAGTACCCTTACCCCAAGCCACATCAAGAGTGACCTCGACCAACTCTCCAGCCACTACGTTCGCGAGGTTTATGAACGTGAGCTCTATCCGCAGAAATCACAGAACAACTACACCAGCGCAACAGGTCTGAACGTCCTGAACCTTGCCTTCTATCCCAAAGAACGTGGCGCCTACAACCTCACGACAGATGTTGACCAAGACGGACACCTGATGCATCCGGAAGAAACTTGGGGCGGCATGATGCGCAAACTCGACAACACCGACTTCGAGGCACAAAACATCGAGTACATCGAGTTCTGGATGATGGACCCGTTCATCTACAAGCGCAACCTTCCTGGCAATCACGGCGGTGACCTCTACTTCAACCTGGGCGAAGTGTCCGAGGATATCCTGAAGGACGGCAAGAAATACTTCGAAAGCGGTATGCCTGTTGACGGTAATCCGCAATACTTCACAGAAGGATATTGGGGACGCATTCCCAACAGCAGCAGCGTGACCTATGCCTTCAACAACGAAGCCGGAGCGAGAGCCCATCAGGATGTCGGCCTGAATGGTCTCAACGATGAGGAAGAGCGACAGTTCAGCCTCTACTCCAACTATTTGCAACAGATTCAGAGCAAGGTTTCCGCATCAGTCTATGACAGCATCTATGCCGACCCAGCCAACGACAACTACCACTACTATCGCGGCTCCGACTTCGACCAGCTTCGCACATCCATCCTGAACCGCTACAAGCGCATCAACATGCCACAAGGCAACAGTGCCGACTCCGACACAAGGCCAGAAAGCTACGAGACGGCTTGGAAGGTAACGCCCGATGTGGAGGACATCAACCAGGACTACACCCTCAACGAATACGAGAAGTACTATCAGTACAAAGTCAGCATTCGTCCAGAAGATATGGTAGTCGGCCGCAACCACATTGCAGACAAACGCGTGGCCAGCGTGAAACTCCGTAATGGGAATACCGAGGACTGCACATGGTATCTCTTCCGTATTCCCCTGCAAGAATATGAAAGCAAGGAGGGTAACATTCGCGACTTCACAAGCATTCGCTTCATGCGTATCTTCATGACAGGCTTCGAGGAAGAGACCATCTTGCGATTTGCAACCCTCGATCTCGTACAAGGCGATTGGCGAACTTATCAGCAGCCTCTCTATAATGGCAACACACCTTCCACCGGTAGCGGTACACTCGAAGTAAGTACTGTCTGCATCGAGGAGAACAACGACAAGCAACCCGTCAACTACGTCCTGCCTCCAGGCATTACGCGTATTACCGACCCATCGCAGTCACAACTTGTCGAGGCCAACGAGCAAGCCATGTGTATGGTGGCACGCAATCTTGGCGGTAGTGAGGCAAAGGCAGTCTATAAGAACTGCAACTACGACATGCGCCAATATAAGCATCTGCAGATGTATGTCCACGCGAATGCACTTGCCGAGAACATTACGGCAACAGCCGACGGAGAGTGCAGCGTCTTCATCCGTCTTGGCTCCGACTACAAGAGCAACTACTACGAGTACGAAGTTCCCCTGAAGCTTACACCTGAAGGCAACTACGACACCTATAGCGCACAAGGTTGTCTGGCAGTTTGGCCTTCGGAGAACATGGTCGACATCAACTTCGACATCTTCACTTCGCTCAAGAAACAGCGTAATGCTCAGGCAAGTATTGGTGTGGCTTCCATGAACCGACTCTTCTCCACTTACGACGAAGACCATCCCAGCAATCGTGTCTCTATCATGGGTAATCCCACACTTGGCGAAGTCAAGACCATCATGATAGGTATTCGCAACAATAGTGGCAGGACAAAGAGCATAGAAGTCTGGGCAAACGAGCTGCGACTCCAGGAATTCAGCAATAGTGGTGGTTGGGCAGCTCAAGGCAGATTGCAGGTACAGGTGAGCGACCTTGGCTCGGTCAATGCCACAGCCAAGATGATTACCTCAGGTTTCGGTGGTATTGAGCAGAGTGTGGCACAACGCAAAAACGAGGACAACCTCAACTACTCCGTTTCCACAAACTTCGATTTGGGACGTCTCTTGCCAGAGAAGGCCAAGGTTACCGTTCCAATGTACTACAGTTACACCAAGGAAAAGGTTTCGCCGAAGTACAATCCCTTCGACACGGATATGCTTTTGGGCGATGCCATCGAGGCACTTGCAGAGAAACAACAGCGCGACTCGCTTCGAAGCCTCACCACACATACCGAGACAAGCAAGAACCTCTCATTCTCGGGTGTACGCGTGAACATTGTCACCCCCAAGCATCCGATGCCCTATGATCCAGCCAACTTCACCTTTGGTTACAGCCGCTCCACACAATATACCGAGGGACAGACTACGGTCTACGAGCGCGAGTTGAACTGGAAGGCCAGCCTCAACTATTCTTGGAGTCCGAACTGGAAGTCGTGGGAACCCTTCAAGAACCTGAAAGGCAAGAGCAAATGGCTCGATATCATCAAGGCACAGAATCTTGCCTTCGCGCCACAAAGCATCACCTTCTCCACCGACATGAACCGCAACTACTACGAGTTGCAGGAACGCGACCTTGACAATCCTGGCGACCTTTCGGCACTGCCTGCCACTTTCAGCCAGAACTGGACCTGGAACCGCAATTTCTCGCTCAAGTGGGACATCTTCAAGGCTCTGCACTTTACATTCCAGAGTGGCACAAAGGCTGAAATCGAGGAGCCTTACACGCAGATCAACAAAGACCTCTATCCCGACCGCTACGAGGCATGGAAAGACTCTGTGAAGTGGAGTTTGAGGCACTTCGGCCGTCCCCTCGACTATCAGCAGAACACCCAAATCAGCTACAAACTTCCGCTCGAGAAGATTCCTCTCCTCGACTGGGCTTCTGTGGATGGTGCATATACTGCCAATTACTCATGGAAACGCGGTGCAGAACGGGCTGGACGTCCCTCTCTCGGCCATACCATCAACTCGCAGCGAACTATTAACATCAACGGCCGAATCGACCTCGAGAAGCTCTACAACCACAGCAAATTCCTGCAAGAGGCCAACAAACGTTTCTCTGCTTCGAATGCAAAGGCAGGAGCCAATCAAAAACGTATGGAAAAGGAAAAGGCCGACAAAGCCAAGAAGGCAGAAAAAGAAAAGTCAGAGGAAGCGAGAAGAGCGGCCGAGCAAGAGTCGATGGAGACAGGAGAACCCGTCGACAGCATCCTGGCAAGGAGCCAGAGGAACACCAGACAAGGAAATGCCGCTGGAGTCACCAACAAGAAGAGACCCGAGAACAAGGGCTTCGTCCAGGAAATCACGCTCTATCCCGATTCCGACCTTGTCATCAATCACGGACAGAAGTCCAAGCGTGTCCGCGTAACGGCTCGCGACAGCAGCGGCTTTGCCTATAACATCAAGTTCAAGAAGGTCGACGAGAACAGCATCAAGATAGTCCGCACCCCAGTCGATACGACCAGCGTTCGCTTGAATGTAATTGCCCTGCCCAAGATTTCCGAGCAGAAATGGTATGGCGCGGCTCAGGCTGCAGCACGCTTCCTGATGATGGTTCGAAACGTCAGCGTCACCTATCGCAACACCTACAACCTCGCCGTTCCTGGCTTCCTGCCACAAGTGGGCGACATGCTCGGGCAGAGGAAATTGGGCGGAGTGTTCACTCCCGGACTCGACTTTGCCTTCGGATTCGTCGACGACGGCTATCTCGATAAGGCAAAGGGACGCGGATGGCTGATTGGAAGCGACAGTGTGGCTACTCCTGCCAGCATTGCCGAGACGGAGGATGTGCAAGTGAAGATGACCTTGGAACCCTTCACAGACCTGAAGATCGACCTCAGCATGAGCCACACAGACAACCGCAACAAGAGCATCCAGTACATGTATGGCACACCGCCCACCCACACCGGCTCGTTCAACATGACTACCATCAGCATCGGAACTGCGTTTGCCAGCATAGGCTCGGCCAGCAACGGCTACTATAGCAAGGCCTTCCAGAAGTTCCAGGACAACCTGAATGTCTACCAGCAGCGAGTGGAAGACCGGTACAGAGGCATCCGCTATCCTGCAGGAACAGGCATGAGCGGCACATTCAATCCAGAAAACGGAACCGTGAACAAGTATAGTGCCGACGTCATGGTACCCGCCTTCCTCAATGCCTATACTGGCAGCAAGTCGCTCGACATCTTCCCCGCTCTCATGAAAATGCTGCCCAACTGGAGCATCAACTACAAGGGCCTGAGCAACCTGCCTTGGGTGCGCGACCACTTCAAGAGCGTCAACCTCACCCACGCCTACAAGAGCATCTATGCAGTCGGATCCTACCATTCATACAGCTCTTGGGTAGAGTGCATGGGTACCGGCGGACTCGGCTTCATACAGAACACCACCAGTGGCGGCTACATCCCCAACAGCCTCTTCGATGTCAGCACAGTCAGCATCAACGAGAGCTTCTCGCCACTCATCGGCATCAACACCACCCTGAACAACAACATGACATTCAAGGTGGAGTACAAGACAACCCGCGTGCTGAACCTGAGCATGACCAGCGCCCAGCTCACCGAAACCGGCTCCAAGGACTTCGTGCTCGGATGGGGCTACAAGATCAACGACTTCAACCTGGGCAGCATCTTCCGCTCGAAGAAAGCTAGCGAACAGGCTGCGAAAAATACCAAAGCCAAAGGCAAAGGTTCTGGCACACTGAGGGGCGAAATGGACGAAGAGACCACCAGAACGACAGGAGCAGGCAGCCGAGGCAGTACTGGCGGAAGGACGAAGGTGGCTCACGACCTGAATCTGCGTTTCGACTTCAGCATCCGCAACCAGAGTGCCATCAAGCGCGACCTCCAGACGAATCTCTGCGAAGCCACCAGCGGAAGCAAGGCCTTCAAGACAAGTGCCCAAATCGACTACACCATGAGCCGAATGGTCACCCTGAGCCTCTATTACGACCGCCAGCGCTCAGCCCCACTCCTTTCCAGCAGCAGCTATCCCACCATCACTCAGGACTTCGGTATGTCCATGAAGTTCTCACTGACAAGATAAGCCTGACGCGCTTCCTCGATTTGTACAATTCACCATGTTCTACTTTTCAAGCTTCTTAGCTATAAGCAGACATCACGTGTGACGTTGGCAATTTACTAGTGTGACGTTTGGCATTTTAGCGTGCCAAGTTTTGACAATTCATGTGCTGAAACTGCCATTTTTGCATTTGAAACGGGCAATTTAGCATGAATTTCTTTTGTATGAGATCTTTTAGACTGATTTTTTTCGACGGTCAAATATGCCTCTAGAATAGAGAAAACCATAGGAACGAGGGGGGTCTGCACTACTTTTGAGGCATTTTATGCAGGATTTTGACGTGTTTACTGTCTTTCTCGAAGCTCTACATCTTAAGAGCAGAAGCCTTACTTATATCGTATCTCATTGATTTTCTGCTTTTTAGGTAAAATTAATTGATTGTCTGAGACAAAAGACAGTTAAGACAGTTTCTTTTTTGAATGACACAATTCCCTTTCTTATATATATAACTATCTATATATTAATTAATTATATATTATATATAAGGGTAATATGTGTCTCATTTTTTAATTGTCTAACTGTCTAACTGTCTCAAGTTTCGTTACTCACTCATGTTATTCCTCTCCAAGGCCAGTCATCAGAAGGAGTTCCTCGGCAGCCTCGCGGCAGAAGTCCCTGAAGGTGTAACGTGTCAGAACTTCGTGTCGGCTCGGCGGAGCAAATCTTCAAGGCAGGACTGCACCCAAATGCCGTCGTGGACACCGCTGTCAACATGCAGGGAATAGGGAATCCCCTTCTCGCGAAAAGCCTTGATAAGGTCCATGTTGCCTTCCAGCGTAAAGTCGTGATCGCCTACTGCCACTCGCCATTCTACGCCCTTCCAAGCCTCAATCTCTTCCCTCTCACCCTTTTCTATGCGCTGGATGGGGTTGTTCTGGTCTATCACCCATTGCCGCCAAGTGGCCGAGGGATCATGCTTGAGGAACTCGAGGGGCTGGCTGCGCAGATAGCCACTGATGTCGTAAACCAACGAGAACTTTTCGGGATGGTGTACGCCATAGACTATTGCAGCTCCTCCACCCATCGAGAAGCCGGCAATGGCGCGACTTCCTTTGTCCGTCCGAACCCTGTATGTCTTCTCCACAAAGGGTATCAGCTCCTGGAAGAAGTAGTCCTCGTAGCGCCAATCGGGTGCTCCTTTCTTGCCTTTCTTGGCGTTAAAGTACATCATGTTCTGCTGGTTGGCTTCGGGCATAACAACTATCATCTCGCCTATGGCTCCAACACCAATCAGGCTGTCAAGGAGCAAGGAAATGTGGTGGTTGCGTTCCCATTCGGTATGCGAAAGTCCTCCGCCATGCAAGAGGTAGAGCACAGGGTAAGTCTTCTGCACATCTTTTCCGTAGCTGTCAGGCAGATAGATGGAATAATCGCGCTCTGTAATGCCGCTGAGCAGTTTGCAGGGCATCTTCAGGGACAAGGTTTTTGCCTCTGCCATAACACAGACAAACAGGCAGGCCACGAGTGCATATAGAATCTTTTTCATCATGTATTTTTCTTTTATCCGACGCAAAGATACACTTTTCCTGGCAGATGTGCAACAAAACCGCCACATTAAACTTTCCCTGCCTCTGTTTGTCATATTATATATGAAAGTATCTAAGTTTTTATCCGTGCTGGCTTTGCTGGCAGTTACAGTTATTCAGGCGGATGCCCAGCCCCGTCTCTCCATCTTCTTCGACCATGTTGCCGAGATTGCCCGTCAGGAAAGAATCACCATTCAGAATGCCGCTCAACGCGTAAAGCAGTTGGGAGTGGACGGCATTGACGTCAGAGTGACGATGAACGAGTCGCAACTGAGGATGCTCGATTCGCTTGGTTTCCAGCATGCTTCGGCCATCGCAGACATCAACTTCGTCCAGGGCGAGCAACCAGAAGCGATCAGGCAGGCTCTTGATTTCATGAGCCGTTATGACTATTCCCGTCTGCTTCTCATCCCTGGCTTATTGCCAGAAAATGCCTCGGAAGAGCTTATGGGAAAGGTCTGCAAGCGAATTGACGCCTTCGTCAAGGAGGCTGCGAAAGAGGGTATAGATGTGATGGTGGAGGACTACGACAATCCCCGTTCGCCTTGCTACAACACTCAGACGTTGGACCGTCTCTTTGCGGCTTCGCCCGAGTTGAACCATGTCTTCGATACGGGCAACTATCTCTTTTGCGGCGAGGATGTGATGGCGGCTTTGCAGCACTTCCGTTCGCGCATTCATCACGTTCACCTCAAGGACAGAAAAGCCATGAACGACCACGCCTCATTGCCTATTGGCGCAGGCATAGTCCCGCTGAAAGCTTTGGTGAATGAACTCATGCAAAGCGGCTATGAAGGCTGGTTCTGCATCGAACACTTCGGAGCGCCCTCCATGATGGAATACACCAGGCAATCCGTTGCCAACATCAAGGCGGCATGGAAACCTTCGTTCGATGAAGTGCTCCGTACCAGACGCAGCATTCGCAGTTATGACGCCACGAAGAAGATTACTGAGGCTGAGGTGCGCGAACTGATGAAAGCCGTTCAGGAAGCACCTTCTTGGGCAAACCAGCAACCGACGAAGTACTATGTTGCCATCACTCCGGAAAAGCTCGCAGCCGTTCAGAACATGGTTGGAGCGAACAAAGAGAGGATAGCCAATGCTCCCGTCCTGATTGTTTCGACCTTCGAACGTGGCAAGTCGGGCTTTTTCAGAGGTGAGCAGACCAACGAAGTGGGTGACGGATGGGGCGCTCACGACAACGGACTGAGTGACGCCTATCTCGTCCTGAAAGCAAGGGCAATGGGCTTCGACACACTCATCATGGGCATGCGAGATGCGGACAAACTGCGCGAACTCTTCAACATTCCAAAAAGCGAGACCATCATGGCCGTCATTGCCCTAGGCTACAGAGCGGCAGAACCACGCCAACCCATGCACAAGGACTTGGACAAGTTGGTGGAATTCTTTTGATAAAACAATGATTATGAACAAGTTATGCCTCACTCTTCTGCTTGTATGCAGTTTTTCCTGCGCAGAGGCTCGCACGACTCTCAGGTTGGTTGATTCCAATGCGACGAGAGAGACAAAAGCCCTTTACTCGAACCTCTGGAAAATCCAGAAGCGGGGCTTCATGTTCGGTCATCACGATGATTTGGCTTATGGACGATATTGGCGTGGCACAGAAGGGAAGTCGGACACGAAAGATGTGTGTGGCGACTATCCTGCAGTCTACAGTATGGACTTTGCCAGCATGATGGACGACCGCTACAATCCCAATAGCGAATGGGCTGCTGCGACCAGGAAGAACATTCTGGCAGCACGCCGTCGAGGCGAAGTCATCACGGCTTGTGCCCATCTGAACAACCCTCTGACGGGAGGCGATTCATGGGACAACTCGAGCAAAGAAGTCGTCACCAACATCCTAAAGAACGGCAGCCCAACTCAGGCCAAGTTCAACATCTGGCTGGACAGGCTCATTGACTATGTGAAGGACCTGAAAGACGACTCTGGAGTGCCCATTCCCATCATCTTCAGACCTTTCCACGAACATACCCAAACATGGAACTGGTGGGGACGAGGATGCACCACCGAAACGGAGTTTATCGCTTTGTGGCGGTACACGGTGAACTATCTCATCGAGGGTGGCATACACCAATTCATATATGTCATCTCCCCTCAATCGCATGGGGCTGATCCCGAAGAGCGATTCACATTCTGGTGGCCTGGTGACGACTATGTCGACATGATAGGCTATGACTACTACGAAGGGGAGAATCCGGCAAACTTCTGTACCAGTCTGAAGAATCTGTCGGCAGTCAGCCAAAAGAAGAAAAAACCTTGCGCAGTGACGGAAACAGGCTTGGAAGCCTTCACAAATCCGCATTTTTGGACAGAACAAATACTCGAGCCAGCCTCCGCGAAAGGCGTTCGCGTCAGCTTCATCACATTCTGGCGCAACAAATACGTTGGCAAGAACGAGAAAGACACCCACTACTTCTCAGTTTTTCCAGGTCACCCTTCGGAACAGGATTTCAGGGACTTTTATCGGAACAAGCGCACCTTCTTCAGCAAAGACCTCCCCAACATGTACTCCACGAAATAAAGGAGGGAACAAGAACATTCGAATCTTGGCGTAGGTAAATTGCAAACATAACGTGTGACGTTGGCGTTTTTCACGTGTTATGTTTGCCAACTTGGCGTGCCACGTTTGGCATCTTCATTGGTGATATAACAAAAAAAAAGATTCCCAATCTCCCGACTAAGAATCTTAACCTTAAAAATCTAATACCATGAAAAACACTTTTGCTTCGCGGTGCGGACGAGGCTCGAACTCGCGACCCCTAGCGTGACAGGCTAGTATTCTAACCA
>CACZBC010000058.1 GCA_902779315.1 uncultured Bacteroidales bacterium
TCCTGCGCAAAGCGCATAACTCCCACTTTAACTCCTTATTTAACTCCCATTTTAATTCAAAATTCAAAATGCCATGAAAAACAAGAACATCTGGGAACTTATCCTTAAGGTCATTGTGGCCGCCATCACCGCAGCCCTGACCGCCATCACGACCACCTCCTGTATCGGCTATGGGCCGTTCTTCGGCTAAAAAGCCTCAGGCGCAGGCGGAACTGAACTAAAAAAGAGCCCTGCCGATTGGCGAGGGCTCTTTCTTATTTTCTAAATTCCTTATTCTCTTATTTCCCCTTACTCTTCCCAACCGAGGGCGCTGGCGCCGAGGACGGCTGCGTTGGCGTTCATGAGGCCCGATACGAGGAACTTTGCCTTGCCCTTGAAAATCTTCAGCACGGCCTTGTCGTAGGCTTCCTTGATGGGGTTCATGATGAGGTCGCCTGCCTTGCACAGGCCGCCGAAGAAGATGAAGGCCTCGGGGCTGGAGAAGGCTGCGAAGTCGGCACATGCCTCGCCCAACATCTTGCCCGTGAACTGGAAGATTTCGTTGGCCACCTTGTCGCCCTTGCTGGCTGCGATGCTGACATCGAGGCTCTCGATTTCCTCTGCGGGCTTGTCGCGAAGCAGGGATGCGCGCTTCGTGTTGGCCAGAATCTCGCGAGCGGTACGAGCCACACCTGTTGCTGAGCAATAAGCCTCCAGGCAACCGGTACGACCGCAACCACAGCTGCGGCCCTTCTCTGTGCGGTCCATGATGACGTGACCCAGTTCGCCTGCAAAGCCGTCGCTGCCGTAAACCAGCTGGCCGTTGATGACGATACCGCTGCCCACGCCTGTTCCGAGGGTGATGACGATGAAGTTCTTCATGCCGCGTGCTGCGCCGTAGGCCATTTCGCCCATTGCTGCCGCGTTGGCGTCGTTAGTGAGCTTCACGGGAATGCCTGTTGCCTTGTTGAACATGTCGGCCAAGGGAATGACGCCGTTGTGAGCCCAGGGCAGATTGGGAGCGAACTCGATGGTGCCGTTGTAGTAGTTGCCGTTGGGGGCTCCGATGCCCATTCCCTGCACTTGCGATGCTCCGCCTATCTGATCCAGGAGGGGCTTCAGGCAAGCCACACCAGCCTCCACGAAGGCTTCGGCGGTCTTGTACTGCTGCGTTTTGATGCTATTCTCTGCAACGACTTCGCCACGGGCATTAACAACTCCGAAAGCGGTGTTGGTACCACCCAGGTCCACACCAATCACATAAGGTTTTACTTTGTCCATAATTCAGTATTTATTTTAATGTTTAGAGTTTAGAGTCAGTTTTTAGTGTAGAGTTGCATGTTTTGAGTCGCCAAAGAGACAAAAACGCATAGTTTCTGCACAAAGTTAGGAAATTTAATTCAAAATTCAAAATTCAAAATTCAAAATTATTAGTCGTCATGCCATTTTTTGTCCTTTATAGGCCAAAATGTCTTTAATTATGAATGGTGAATTATGAATTGTGAATTAATTGTTGTATCTTTGCGCCCGAAAATTCTTAATTCTTAATTTAACAGATAGTTCGTGTTGTGGATTGAATCAGTGAACGCCCTCGACCTTGCCGTGCGAGGCATGGCGGTGGGAATAGTGGCAAGCGCTCCGATGGGACCAGTCGGGGTGCTGACCGTTCAGCGTACCTTCAACAAGGGCCGCTGGTACGGCTTTGCTACGGGCTGCGGGGCTGCTGTGAGCGACCTCATCTACGCCGTTGCCACGGGCTTGGGCATGAGCCTCGTGATGGACTTCATCGAGCGGCCCACTACGGTCTTCTACCTCAAGATACTGGGCAGCATACTGCTCTTCCTGTTCGGAGCCTATACCTACTACACGAAACCTGCCGAGCCCCACAAGTCGAGCGGCAAGCGCGGAACGCTCTGGCACAACGCCTTCACGGGATTCGCCATTACGGTGAGCAACCCCCTGATAGTCTTCCTCTTCCTCGCCCTCTTTGCGCGTGTGGGCTTCGTCGTGCCGAACCATCCTGTAGAGCAACTGGTCGGCTATGCAGGCGTGTTGTGCGGCGCTATTGTCTGGTGGCTCATCCTGACGACTGCGCTCAACAAGCTGGGCTCGCGCTTCGAAATGAATACCATCAGCCTGCTGAACCGCCTGCTCGGCCTGCTGGTCATGGTGGCTTCGACGGTGGGACTGTTCTATACGCTGTTCAGGTAATATGTATATCGCTAAGAAACTCAGAAGCCAAAGCATCAGTGCCTACCTGATCTATATGTATCAGGTGGAGGACTTGGTGCGTGCCTACGGACTGGATGCCGAACGCATAGCCGCCGAATACCTGCCGCGCTTCGGATACGACGAGACGCAGATGAAGGAGGCAAAGGAGTGGTACGAGTCCATCGCACGAATGATGAAGGAGGAGGGCAAAGAGCAGTCGGGACATGTCCGCGTGGTGCAGAACACCCTCGACCTCCTGGAAGACCACCACAAGGAACTCCTTGCCGACCAGGACGAGCACGAGTACAAGTCGGCCTACTACAAGGCGCTGCCGCAAATAGTGGCCCTTCGCACGCAAGGCAACAACAAGGAAAAGCACGAGATGGAGAACTGCATAGACGCCCTCTACGGCGCCACATTGCTCGGCATGCAGGGCAAGGAACTCTCGGCAGGGACTCAGGCAGCCCTCAAGCCCATCAGCGAGTTGCTCCTCCTCGGAGAAGAGAAGGCGAAGCAATCTTGAATTTTGAATTTATAAATTTTGAATTACTGAACTTTCGGAAGTAAAAATGGAAGTAAAAATGGAAGTAAAAATGGAAGTTAATTCGCTACACTCATGGAAGTTAAAATGGACAATAGTAAACGAAGCTGCTAGCATCCAAGGCTATCGTGAATTATAATCAATGGTAAACGAAATAACACGCCGTCGCACCTTTGCCATCATCTCGCATCCCGATGCCGGTAAGACAACTTTGACCGAGAAACTGCTCCTCTTCGGCGGACAGATTCAGGTGGCCGGTGCCGTCAAGAGCAACAAGATACGCAAGACCGCCACCAGCGACTGGATGGAAATCGAGAAGCAGCGTGGCATTAGTGTGACTACATCCGTTATGGAGTTTGATTACAGACCCACCCCCAGCCCCTCCCTGAATGGAGGGGAGACAGAGAGTCCGCTTTATAAAATAAACATCCTCGATACCCCAGGTCACCAGGACTTTGCCGAAGACACTTTCCGCACCCTTACGGCAGTCGACAGCGCCATCATCGTGGTCGACGGAGCGAAAGGCGTGGAGGCTCAGACACGCAAACTGATGGAAGTCTGCCGCATGAGGAAGACGCCCGTCATCATCTTCATCAACAAGATGGACCGCGAGGGCAAAGACCCCTTCGACCTGCTTGACGAACTGGAGGAGGAACTGCAAATCAGCGTGCGTCCCCTCTCTTGGCCCATCAATCAGGGTGCCAAGTTCAAGGGCGTCTATAACATCTACGAGCACAACCTCAACCTCTTTACGCCTGACAAACAGAAAGTTACGGAAAAGGTCGAGGTGGACATCAACAGCCAGGAACTCGACGAACGGGTAGGGGAGCGTGACGCAGAGAAGCTTCGCGAAGACCTCGAACTGGTCGATGGCGTCTATCCCGAATTTGACGTGCAGACCTATCTCGATGCAGATGTTGCTCCTGTCTTCTTCGGCTCAGCCCTCAATAACTTCGGCGTACAGGAACTGCTCGATTGCTTTGTTCGCATCGCCCCTTATCCTCGTCCAACGAAAGCCGAAGAACGAACCGTCACGCCCGACGAACCGAAGTTCACGGGCTTCATCTTCAAGATTACGGCCAATATCGACCCGAACCATCGCTCGTGTATCGCTTTCTGCAAGGTTTGCTCGGGCAAGTTCGTCCGCAATGCACCCTATCTGCATGTCCGTCAAGGCAAAACGCTCCGTTTCTCAAGTCCTACGCAATTCATGGCGCAACGCAAGGAAACCATCGACGAGGCTTGGCCGGGAGATATTGTCGGACTGCCCGATAACGGCATCTTCAAGATAGGCGACACCCTGACGGAAGGCGAGAACCTGCATTTCCGCGGTCTGCCCTCCTTCTCGCCCGAGATGTTCAAATACATCGAGAATGCCGACCCCATGAAGACCAAACAACTGGAGAAAGGCATCAACCAGCTCATGGACGAAGGCGTGGCGCAGCTCTTCATCAATCAGTTCAACAACCGCAAGGTCATCGGAACGGTCGGCCAACTTCAGTTCGAGGTCATTCAGTACCGACTCGAGAACGAATACGGCGCCAAGTGCCGCTGGGAACCTATCAGCCTCTACAAAGCTTGTTGGGTGGAGGCAATGCCGGGTTACGAAGCAGAACTCGAAGCTTTCAAGAAGCGCAAACACCAGTATATGGCTCGCGACCGCGAAGGCCGTGATGTCTTCCTCGCCGACTCAGGCTATGTCCTGCAAATGGCCCAGCAGGACTTCGAGCACATCAAGTTCCACTTTACAAGCGAGTTCTAAGACATGACACAGAAACAGATAGCCGAAGACATACAGAATGCCGTGCAGACCTTAAGGCAAGGCGGACTTATCCTTTACCCAACCGACACGATTTGGGGCATAGGGTGCGACGCGAGCAACGAGGAGGCGGTCCGTAGAATCTTCCAACTCAAAAAGCGCGAGGACAGCAAGGCGATGATTTGCCTGGTGGACAGTGCCGACAGGATGCAGCGATACCTTCGGCGCGTGCCGGATGTGGCTTGGGACCTCGTGGAGTTTGCCGAAAAGCCGCTAACCCTCATCCTTGATGGCGCTTCCGGTCTTGCTCCAAACCTGATAGCCGAAGACGGTAGCGTGGGACTCCGCGTGACGAAAGAGAACATCAGTCACGAGCTTTGCTACCGCTTCCAGAAGGCTGTCGTGAGCACGAGCGCAAACATTAGCGGAGAGCCCTCTCCAGCTTGTTTTGCCGAAATTTCCGACGAGATAAAGCAGGGCGTGGACTACATCATGCAGTCCCGCCAGAACGATACCAGCAAGTCGAAACCCAGCCAAATCATCAAGTTGAGTCTGGACGGCCGCATACAAATAATAAGGAAATAGACCTCTAACCCCATTAGGGAGAAGATAAATTTGAATTTTGAAATTATAAATTTTGAATTACAGAGATTCCATAGCATGGCTTATCCGTTGGCGCCGCAGACACTTCTCTGAGGGCAGGTTCGTCTTGCTCGTCAGTTTTCTGGTCGGTATCTTTACGGCTTGTGCGGGTTTGCTCCTAAAGTGGCTTATCGGGCAGATTGAGGAGTTGCTGACACACGAGTTTGTCGTGACTGGCGCCAACTGGCTCTACCTCGTCTATCCCGTCATCGGCATTTGGTTGACGATGCTCTTCATCAAGTATATTGTCCGGGACGACATAGGTCATGGCGTCACGAAGATTCTCTTTGCCATTGCCCGCAAACAGAGTCGCATCAAGCCTCACAACACCTGGACCTCCGTGGCGGCTTCGGCCATTACGATTGGTTTTGGTGGCAGTGTGGGTGCTGAGGCGCCTATCGTCTTGACTGGTAGTGCGATAGGTAGCAGTCTCGGTCAGGTTTGCCGACTCTCGAACAAGTACATGATGCTCCTGGTAGGTTGTGGAGCCGCCGGAGCCATTGCCGGCATCTTCAAGGCCCCCATTGCAGGTCTGGTCTTTGTGCTCGAAGTGTTGATGTTGGACTTGACTATGACCAGCCTTCTGCCATTGCTCGTGACGAGCGTGACGGCTGTGGGCCTCACTTTCGCGGTTTCCGGCACCAATCCCATCTTCGAGTTCCATCTGCAAGACGCCTTTTCGGTCAATCGCATCCCAGCCTATCTGGCTCTGGGCATTGTCTGCGGACTGGTGGCGCTCTACTTTACCAGAACCATGAATTTCCTCGAAGGTATCTTCCGCAAGCTGCAAGGCCGCTACCGGAAGTTCCTTTTGGGAGCCGCCATGCTGAGCCTTCTCATCTACCTTTTCCCGTCGCTCTACGGCGAAGGTTACGACCTCATCACCCTTTTGCTTAACGGCAACGGACAAGCCGACTGGGATACTGCGATGGATAGGTCGCTCTTCTACGGTTCGAACCACTTGCTCATCTACCTTTTCCTTATCGTCATTTTCAAGGTTTTTGCCTCAACGGCGACCAACGGAGGCGGTGGTTGTGGCGGTATCTTTGCGCCCAGCTTGTTCCTGGGATGTATTTGCGGCTTCATTTTCTGCCGTCTATGGAATATGTACGACGTGCTCGGCATTGACATTCCCGAGCGCAATTTCGCCATGTTGGGCATGTGCGGACTGATGAGCGGCGTGATGCATGCGCCCCTGACCGGCATTTTCCTCATCGCCGAACTGACGGGAGGTTATGCCCTCTTCATGCCTTTGATGATCGTTGCCACCTGTTCCTACCTGACCATCAAGTACTTCGAGCCGCACAGCATCTACGCGATGAGGCTTGCACAACGGGGCGAACTGCTGACACACCACACCGACAAGTCCATCCTTACCCTAATGAGCATGGACAGCGTGATTCAGCATTACGACCAAGTCCTCTATCCCGACATGAATCTGGGCGATGTCGCCGCGCAGGTCTCGAACAGCAAGAACCACGTCTTCCCCGTCGTGAACAAGCAGATGCAGTTCGTCGGAGCCGTTTATCTGGACGACATCCGGCACCTTGTTTTCCGCACGGAACTGTATAGGGATTTTGCCGTCTCGCAACTCATGACGCAGCCCGAGGCCCTTCTCTCCGTGAACGACCCGATGGAGGTTGTGGTCAGTGTGTTCGACAAGACGGGTGCCTGGACGCTGCCTGTCGTAGATGAAGAGGGCATTTTCGTGGGCTTTATCCGCAAGAGCACAGTTCTGACCGTCTACCGCCAGATGTTGGCCGACCTCTCGAACGACTGATTCCCCGTTCAGCCGACCTTGATGGTTTGCCCTGGCTTCACTTTGCAGGTCTTGACGGTCTTGCCGTTTTTCTCTATCTTGACAAGGAGTTTCCCGCCGTTTGAGCGCTGCACAGAGATATTGATGGGCTCGTCCGTGCAGGCATAGATGTTGCCCAGGCTGTATTCGTTCCATTCCGTGGGCATTTGCGGCGTCAGGGTGAAACTCCTGAAACCCGTTGGACGGAAGCCCAGCAAACCCTCTGTCACGATGCGACAGTACAGACCGCTCTCGGCCGAGAGGTGGCGCTGACCGCCTTCCGGCCATGCCTCCACCACGTAGGGGACATGTTCGCCCAGCAGTCGGATCTGGCTGAACTTCTTCAGGTATTCCAGCGCCTTGTCCGCATAGCCTGCTGCAAAGGCTCCACGGAACCCGTAGAGCGTGGAGCGGTCCCAAAAAATCTTGTCGCCGCTTTGCGAGAGCATACCGTTCTCGGTCCATAGTTGTGGCGAGAACATAGCTTCCAGCGTGCCCTTTGCCCTCTCGTAGATGCCCATTGTCAGGGGGATGCAAATCCAGGAGCGCAGCACGTCGTTGCCCTCATAGTAGCGATATGTGTCGTAGCCTTCCACCGTGGCGTGGAAGAATTTGTCGATGTTCCGTCGCAGCTCGGCTGCCTGCTTTCTGTAGGTCGCTGCCGCTTGCTTTCCTTTGCCCAGTTCCTCTGCGAGAAAGGCGCTGCTGATCAGGGCGTCGTAGTAGAGACTGCTTGTGCACAGATTGGCGTCGCCGCTTGGCAGTCGGTGCTCCAGCTCATCGCCCTCGCTCGCCACCACGCCGTTCTGGTTGATGCGCCGATGACAGTATTCCAGACACCATTCTATCAGGGGCCACACCCTTTGCGCGATGTCCCGCTCCCCTCTTTCCAGGCAATAGCGGCTCGCCCCGTATGCCAGCATGGCAGCATCGCCTCTGTCAAAGGGACCGAACACGTCGTCTCCGCCGCAAATGATGCTCCAAGGCACGAATTTGTATTCCGGATTGATGAGCTTCAGGTAGCACAACCAGGTTGTCATGGCGCTCTCGTTGCCTTTGTCATAGCCGAGGAACGGGAAGAACGGATTGACGTATTCCGCCTGGTCGTTGCACCACATGGCGGCGTAGTACGACTCGCCTCCGGGCGCGTGCATCAGGCCGTTTTGGGTGTGGAAGATGCTCTCGCTGGCACGTATCTTGCTCATTTCGAAGAGTGTCTGTATCGTGTTGTCCGGGCATCGGAACTGCAGGCGCTTCATGGCCACTTCGTCCACAAAGGCCCTTCTGTTCGCCAGCTCGCGCTCCACGTCCAGCGCCGTCTCGTGTTCGTCCTTTTGTGCGAAGGCTTGGATGGAGCAGTGGAACGAAGCGCTTTCTCCGGGTTCCAAGGTTGCCTTCAGGTCTTCCTCGAACTCAGTTCGTGCCAGCAGGCAGTAGCTGCCTCGCGTGCCGTCCTGTTTGTTTGTCGTGCGCATCCAGCGCAGGGCGGGTACCAGGATGGTCGCTTTCTTTTGTCCGATGTTCTTGATGGTGTATTTCTCGCAGACCGCGGTCGCTGTGGTGCTCGGGAAGAACTGGCAAGTCAGCTCGAAGTCGTTGCCGTCGCCCTTGATGGTGCCCTCCACGTTCAGTACGCCGTCTATGGTCACCGCCTTGACCTGTTGCTGTGTCATGGAGCGTTTGTTGGCCGTCATGCCCTTCAGGAAATCCACGTCGCAGCGTGGCATCCAGCTGGCGTGCGTGTTGTTCGGTATGGTTCTGAGCATAGGGAACACCAAGTGTCGGTCCACCGCGAAGCGTTTCGCTCCGTCCACGCCCCAGTAATAGACCACCGAGGCTCTGAGGCCTGACATCTCAATGTGGTCGTTGTAGGGTAGTTCGCCCTTGTCGGTTTCCCATTGAACCGAGTGGTTGCAGTTGGCCACCCATCTGTTTTCCTTGGCTTGCAGCGTGCCTGCACCCATCAGGAAGCATGCCAGAAGTAGAGCTTTGTGTATTCTCATGTCCGTAGAAGATTAAAAATTATTGGTTTCGCTTGCAAAGTTAACATAATTAAACCACATACGCAAGCGAAAAGACCTGAAAAGACCTATCGGGAGCGAAACCTCACAATGGCAACCAGCATCACGCCGTAAACCAGCGCCACGGAGAGTTTGCCCGGATAGACATCTGTCAGCACGCCGCCCGGAATGCTGCCTGCCAACCCGACGACTTTGTTCTGGATGGCTTCTGCGCAGTTCAGCAACGCGCCCAGCGGAGCGACGGGCAACACCATCGCGGCGATGGTCAGGTAGATGATGACGGTCGTCAACGGAATGAGGATCAGGCTGAACAACGGCCCGATCAGCGAGACTTGATGGAAATGATAGGCCACGAGCGGCATCGTGCCGAAGCTGGCAATGCACGAAACCATCAGCAACCTGACGGCCCAGTTCGCCCCTTGGAACTTGTCGGACAGAGGTCTCCACAGAGCCAGGATGAAGAAGACAGCGACAAACGACAGTTGAAAACTGATGCTTAGCAGTTCCGTTGGCGCTATCAACAGGATGATGATGGCGGCCAGAGCCAAGGGGTGCAGCGGGTCGGTGTCGTATTCCATCAGCGAGAAAGCGGTCATCAGGGAGAGCATCAGGGCGGCCCTCACCAGCGAGACGGGCATTCCCGCCACCAGCGTATAGCCCCATAGCGCGAGCAGGACGAGGGGCAGAGCGTGCCAGCGCCACTTGCTGAAACGTACCAGACGTATGAAGACCAGATACATCAGACCGTAGATGATGCCCAGGTGCATGCCGCTCAAGGCCAGCAGATGTCCGGCTCCGGCGCGGTTGTACGCCTGTCTGGTCTCGCGCTTCAGCCCGTCTTTCCGTCCCACAACCAGAGCTGAGCAGAGTGCCAAAGTGCGGGGCGATACGCCCGACTTCTCCAGTCTTGCCGTCAAAGCCGATTGCACAGAAGCCACTCTATTTTCAATTTTCACTTTTCCATCCCCAATTATCCATCTTCCCTCTCCAATAGATGCCCTACTGCAACCCAGCAATCCCCAGACCAGCAGAGTCAGCACATCGTGCAGGTGGCGCGTCTTTCTTGTCAGGTAACAGGCGACGAAGACAGCCACGAGCAGCGGCAAACAAAGGGTGGAAGGGAGGTTCAGTCCAACGGCAATGCCCGCCATCAGTGCGACAGCGCACCAGAGCATTGGGTGCTGGATAATCATGGAAGGTTAGGTTGATTAATGTAACAAGTGAACTTTGCAAACGTCACACTAGTTAATCGCAATCGTCACACGTTATGATTGTAAATGTCAAACGTTATGATCGCCAACGCATAGTGTGATGTTTGATCCTTCTACAGTTTGGCGAGTTCCTCGCAGGCTTGGGCTGGGTTGGGGGCGCCGAAGATGGCGTTGCCGGCGACGAGGACGTCCGCCCCGGCTTCCTTCAGCAACTTGCCCGTTTCCATGTTGACGCCGCCGTCCACCTCGATGAGGGCACGACTGCCGGTCTTGTCGAGCAAGGTGCGCAGCTCCCTGACTTTCTCCAAGGTGTGGGGGATGAACTTCTGACCGCCAAAGCCCGGATTGACACTCATCAGTAGGACGAGATCCACATCGGCCACGATGTCCTCCAAGACGCTGACAGGCGTGGCGGGATTGAGCGTGACACCAGCCTTCATGCCAGCCTCGTGTATCTGACCGACGACACGGTGCAGGTGCGTACACGCCTCGTAGTGTACGTTCATCAGATAGGCGCCAAGCGCACGCACCTGGTCCACGAACTTCTCGGGCTGCACAATCATGAGATGCACGTCGAGCGGCTTGTTGCACAAGCGCGCCACATGCTTCAGGACAGGAAAACCAAAGGAGATGTTCGGTACGAAAACGCCGTCCATGACGTCGATGTGGAGCCAGTCGGCACTGCTGCGGTTGAACCACTCCATCTCGGCCTCGAGATTGCCGAAGTTGGCTGACAATAGTGAAGGGGAAAGCATGAAATGGGAGTTTAGTGTAAATGCCTCACCCCAGCCCTCTCCAAAAGAGAGGGAGTTGGGATGATTTAGGGTTTAGCGGTTAGAGTTTAGCGGTTAGCGCTATAGTGCTTATTTTCTTATTCTTTTAAGCTTTTAAACGGGACTCCGAGCTTGCTCGCCTGCTCCGCGACTATAATCGCGCCTTGGTGCTAGAGCATCCTAGAATACCTGCGGAGCGCAAGAAGCCGTAAGCTACGCCAAGCCGATGCAGGGCTGGGGACGATAGGCGCGCGCAAACTGACGTATCTTGGTCAGGATGGCTGTGCTTGGCTGAAAATAGGGAAGGGGTAAAGTTTGTTCCATAGGCGAGGGTGATGGGAAATAGTTTAGAGTTTAGGGCCTCACCCCAGTCCTCTCCGAGAGAGAGGGAGCAAGGGGTTGAAGTTTTGTGTTTAGAGTCAGTTTGAGAGTTCAGGGTTTAGCGGTTAGAGTTTAGCGCTTTAATTCTTATTTTCTTATTCTTTTAAGCTGTAAGCTATGCTAAGCTGTAAGCTGGCAAGGCCTTTCTATATGTAAAACGTATGATGTGTGCATTTTATTGTTGAAACGGGTATGTTTTTTACGATATTTCGACTTTCATGCTTATTTAGATTTTTGCGAAATAGAGGTGCGGCCGCAGGGGGCACTATGCCAAATGAGTAACTGCATAGAATTTCGCATGTTAGTGAATTGCGGCTGGGGGCTGGGGGATGAATGGTGAAGGGCGCAAGTGGTTGAGCGACAGTCCGTTGAAATTTTGCAATAGAATTTTTATGAAGAAAATGTGCTTTTCGTGGCGACGATTGAAACACAAAGGGTTATGACTTTGAACACTTTTCGGAGCAAGCAAAAAAGTTTGGCGATTTCAGGATTTTGTAGTACCTTTGCACTCGAATTCGCCAATTTTCAAAAGGGCATTTTCCCCTCGCTGCGGATTGACGTTTTCGGGATGGGAGCGAAGGCTCTATAATAATATATAATGTATAGAAAACAAACGTGACTGAGAAGAAACAGATATTGTGGCAGCGTTGCATGGAGATGTTCCGCAGCAACGTTAGCGAGCAGCAGTTCCAGACTTGGTTCTCGCCCATGAGGCTCAAGTCGTTCGACGCTGCCAAGAAGGAGTTGGCGGTTTACATACCGTCCCAGTTCTTCTTCGAATATCTGGAGGAACACTTCCGCAGGCTCATTCACATTACCATCAACCGTTTCTTCGGCGAAGACGTCAGGCTGATCTACCAGGTGGAGGTGGCGGACAACGTGACGGTAGGGCAGGAGAGCGAGGACACGGCTCCCGCCACGGCTCCGTCCAGCCGCGAGGCAAACAAGTCGCCCCTGTTGGCACAAGCCGTGGGAATGGCCGACGACCTGGACTCGCAGCTCAACGTCCACCAGAGCTTCAGCAACTTCATAGAAGGCACGAGCAACAAGCTGCCCCGCAGTGTTGGTCAGGCCATCGCTGAGCATCCCGAGCAGATGACCTTCAATCCACTCTTCATCTACGGTCCGAGCGGTGTGGGCAAGACGCACCTGGTAAACGCCATCGGTCTGCGCACAAAAGAGCTGCATCCCGAAAAGCGCGTCCTCTACCTGAGTGCCCACCTCTTCATGGTGCAGTTCACGGATGCCAGGAAGAACAATGTCTTCAACGACTTCATGCACTTCTACCAGAGCATCGACATGCTCATCGTGGACGACATACAAGAGCTGGCTGGCACGAAGGTCGCCACGCAGAACGCCTTCTTCCACATCTTCAACCACCTGCGCCAAAACGGCAAGCAGATCATCATGACGTGCGACCGCCCGCCCGTCTCGCTGCAAGGCATGGAGGAACGACTGGTGACGCGCTTCAAGAGCGGACTGATGGCCGAAATGGAAAAGCCCGAGGAAAGCCTGCGCCGCAGCATTCTGCACAGCATCGTCAAGCACGACGGCCTGAACATCCCCGACGACGTGCTGGACTTCATCTCGACAAACGTGAACAACAGTGTGCGCGAGCTGGAAGGCATCATCCACAGCCTGCTGGCCTATTCCGTCGTCTACGGCAAGGAAATCGACCTCGACTTCGCAAAGCGCATTCTGGCCGGCAGGACCAGGGTGGAGAAGAAGAATGTCACAATCGACCAGATCATCACCACAACCTGCGAACACTTCAACGTGAAGGAAGAGGACATCTTCGGGAAGAGCAGAAAGGCGGAAATCGTGACTGTCCGGCAGATGAGCATGTATCTGGCACACAAACATACGAAGCTGACCGCTAGCAAGATAGGAATATACGTCGGAAACAGGGACCATGCCACCGTCTTGCATGGCATAAAAACCATAGACGGCAGGCTGAAAAAGGACTCGAAACTAGTACGTCATCTGGAAGAGCTGGAAGAGAAACTAATAGGAAAAGCACTATGAACATCAAGCAGAGAAGAACCATCCGCAAATATACTCAGCAGCCCGTCAGTGACGAGCTGCTGAATCGGTTAATAGAGGACGCCTCCCGGACACAGACCATGGGCAACCTGCAGCTCTACAGCGTCGTGGTGACAAGGTCGGAGGAAAAGAAGGAGCAACTGGCTCCGGCACACTTCTACCAACCCATGGTGACACAGGCCCCCGTCGTCCTGACCATCTGTGCCGACTTCCGCCGGACGACCGACTGGTGCCTGCAGCGCGAAGCCAGTCCCGGCTACGACAACGCCCTCAGTTTTGTCAATGCGGCCACGGACGCTCTGCTCTTCACTCAGACATTCTGCTGTCTGGCAGAAGAGGAAGGACTGGGCATCTGTTTCCTGGGCACGACCATCTACCAGCCGCAAGCCATCATCGCGGTGCTCGAACTGCCCGAACTGGTCTTCCCGGTGGCCACGCTGACCGTAGGCTGGCCCGCAGAGAGACCGAGGCAGACAGACCGGCTCCCCATCCAAGCCATCGTGCATCAGGAGACGTACAACCCCTTCACGCCGGAACGCATTGACGCTTGCTACAAGAAGCGCGAGTCGCTGGCCGTAAACAAGCACTTCGTGGAAATCAACGAAAAGCAGACACTGGCTCAAGTCTTCACGGACATCCGTTATACCCGAAAGGACAACGAGGCAATGTCCGAAGCCCTGATAGCCACCCTCGCACAGCAGAAATTCATGAAGACCGAAGGGTTCCCGGGAGGCATCATCCCCTCCGTGGTGGAACGGAGGCCCGAAGTCTTGGAGTGCGACGTGGTGCGCTTCCAGAACAAGAAAGAGAAATGGGTGGCCTTCGTCGGTCTGCTGGACAACCTCCCCTACGAGATCTTTACCGGCTTGCAGGACGACGAGGAGGGAATAGCCATCCCGAAGAGCGTGATGAAAGGCTTTATCATCAAGCATTATGATCGCGAAGGCCAGAAGCGCTACGACTTCCAGTTCGTCAACAAGCGTGGCTACAAGACCACCATCGAGGGCTTGAGCGAGCGTTTCAATCCGAAATATTGGGACTATGCGAAGCTGATCAGTGGCGTCTTGCGCTACCGTATGCCCATCGACCACGTGATTCGTCTGATAACCTCGCTCCAATTGGAGAACGACACGATGAACTCCTGGACGGCAGGCGTGGCGAGGGTGTTGAAGAAGTATCTGCCGGATTCTTCGCAAATGTTCGAGGAGGAGGAGACGGAGTGAAAAGGATGGTCGAGATAGCTGTCAACCGCATCAAGGTGTATGCCCGTCACGGATGCCATCCTCAGGAACGCGTTGTGGGTGGCGACTTCTATGTGACGGTCTCCGCTCAGGTGGAAGTGGAAGCCTCGGTTTGGAGGGACGACCAGTTGGAAGGCACGGCGGACTATTCCCGATTTGTCAGTATCACAAAAAGGGAAATGGCAGTCTCCTCGAATCTCCTGGAACATGTGGCAGCCCGGATAGCCTCCGCGGTCCTGGAGGAATGCCCTCAAGTCAAGAAAGTCAGTGTCGCCATAGAGAAAGAGAATCCTCCACTTGGTGTCTCTTGCCAAGGTGTTTGCGTAAAAATCGAGCAAACAAGGTAAGTTTTCCTTATCTAAGCACATTTTCTCTTTTCCTTATTTCCTTATTTTCTTAAATCTTTGTATCTTTGCGCCCGTCGAACATATTTTTCAAGATAACATAATGAAGAAGAAAGTCAGATTCAGTCTCGTTTATAGAGACATGTGGCAGAGCAGCGGCAAGTTCCAGCCCCGCAAAGACCAACTTGCACGCATAGCTCCCGTAATTATCGAAATGGGATGCTTCGACCGCGTCGAGACCAATGGCGGCGCTTTCGAGCAGGTCAACCTGTTGGCAGGCGAGAATCCCAACGATGCAGTCCGTGCCTTCTGCAAACCTTTCAATGAGGTCGGAATAAAGACTCACATGCTTGACCGTGGCTTGAACGCACTCCGAATGTATCCCGTTCCCGACGACGTTCGCCAGCTCATGTACAAGGTCAAGAAGAAGCAAGGTACGGACATTACCCGTATTTTCTGCGGCTTGAACGACGTTCGCAACATAATTCCCAGCATCAAGTGGGCAAAGGAGGGAGGCATGATTCCCCAGGCCACCCTTTGCATCACGACCAGTCCCATACATACGGCCGAGTACTATGCGGCAATCGCCGACCAGCTCATAGAAGCCGGAGCCGCCGAAATCTGCCTGAAGGACATGGCGGGAATCGGTCAGCCCGCACTGCTCGGCAAACTTACGGGCATGATAAAGAAGAACCATCCCGACATTACCATCCAGTACCACGGCCATAGCGGACCCGGTCTCTCCATGGCAAGCATCCTGGAAGTCTGCAATAACGGCGCCGACATTATCGACACCGCCATCGAGCCGCTTTCATGGGGCAAGGTGCATCCGGACATTATCTCCGTGCAGTCGATGCTCAAGAACGAAGGATTCGACGTGCCCGAAATCAACATGTCGGCTTACATGAAAGCCCGTTCGCTCACTCAGGAGTTCATCGATGACTGGTTGGGCTATTTCATCAATCCCGCCAACAAGCACATGTCCAGCCTTTTGCTCGGCAGTGGTCTCCCAGGCGGCATGATGGGTTCCATGATGGCCGACCTCGGTGGCATACAGGCTGCCATAAACAGTTTGCGCAAGCAAAAAGGCGAACCCGAACTGAATACCGACGACATGCTCGTGGCCCTGTTCAACGAGGTGGAGCACGTATGGCCCATGGTGGGCTATCCCCCATTGGTAACGCCTTTCAGCCAGTACACCAAGAACATCGCCCTGATGAACCTGCTCACAATGGCACAGGGCAAGGGACGCTTCGTGATGATGGACGAGGCCATGTGGGGCATGATATTGGGTAAGAGCGGAAAAGTGCCAGGTCCCATTGCTCCCGAACTGGTGGCACTCGCCAAAGAGAAGGGCAAGGAGTTTACCGATACCGACCCGCACACGCTCTATCCCAATGCACTCGACGACTTCCGCAAGGAGATGGACGAGAATGGATGGGACTACGGACAGGACGATGAGGAACTCTTCGAGCTCGCAATGCATCCCGAACAGTATCGCAATTTCAAGAGCGGACAGGCCAAGAAGAACTTCCTTGCAGATTTGCAGAAAGCCAAAGAGGCGAAACTGAGCAAATCGATTAAGCCAGAGGAACTTGCAGCCTTCAAGCATGCCAAGGCAGACGCAGTGGTCAGCCCTGTGGACGGTCAGGTCTTCTACGAGTTCCAGGGTGGTGACGCATGTGTTCCTTGCTTGGAACCCGCCATCGGACAAGAGTACAAAGACGGCGATACCTACTGCTATGTTCAGGCCTCTTGGGGCGAATTTATCCCCGTCAAGGCAGGTATTGGCGGTCGTCTCGTCGACATAGCAGCCAAGAAAGCCTCTCGAGTTCATCGTGGTGACACTTTGGCCTGGATCGAGAGGGAGCCGTAAAAAGCAAACGAAAACTGTGCTATACAGACAGATGTGCGCTTCTAGTTTTCAGGGGCGCACATTTTCTCTCCCGACACCCTTAAGGTCGTTGCCAAACGTCACGTGTGTAAAAGTCAAACGTCACGTGCCACGATTGCAATTTACTAGTGTGACGTTTGCAATTATCTAGTATGACGTTTGCAATTGTCGCCTTGTTCTGGCGGATTTAATCCGACAGGACTGAATATAAGCATTTTGAACTCCGGCTTTGCCGCCTGTTCCGCGACTAAAATCGCGCCTTGGTGCTAGAGCACCTACGGAGCGCAAGAATGTGAAATGTCGGGAAACGCTCTACACTCTACACCAACCTGCTTTAATCTATTGAATACTAGCAAGTAATGAGGGTGTAGACCCATGTATGTGGTTGGCATATAATGACTTAAATGGCATTGGTGTAGAGTGCAGAGTGTTTTTGATTTCTTTTTGCATTTTACTCATCACTCATCATATTCTTGTCCTAAAGTCTTGATAATTAAACAAGTAACACCCTGATGAGTTCCTGACGACTCATCATGCACTCGTCATGTTCTATGTTGTTGATATACATTACATTAACCCCAAAACCTGATGAGTGACGAGTGTTTTTGATTTTGTCTGATGCAGTTTTTCTTGCTTTTCTTTTGTTTGAATCAAATAAAAGTGTAAATTTGTAGCGTGTTTCTACGAAACACAACATTTATTTGCTCAAATTCCGTCTCGAATCACCACCTCGAAAAAAGGAAATCGAGCAATGAACCAAATAAGGTTTGGAGTACGCACTCGAGTGCGTTTCCTCCATACTTATTTGGGGCTTGTGGTGAGCCTGAGACGGATATGGCAGGAGCGCACTCTTTTCATGTCCGAAAGTCAGTGCCGATTTGCTGAACGAAGAAGATGGTATTTAACTTTAAAATAAAAAAGATATGAAGAAATCACTACTAACTTTAGCTTTTGTGCTATGCAGTTGCATGAGTGTATTCTCTCAGGCAACATCATTGACTGTTGACTGCCAAAACCCAGGCTGGCTGTCAAGTAAGATAGGGTATGGAGACCAACAAACAGTTAAGAATCTCAAGATTACAGGATATATTAATGGAACTGATATTCAATTTATTCAGGAACTAAAGACTACGCAAAAATTAGAAGTTTTGGATTTATCGGATGTTTCGATTGTCGCAGGAGGAAGTTCGGACTTAAATACTAAAGCCAATTGGTTCCGTTTTGATTATTTAAAAGGTAATAGGAAATTAAAGAAAATAATCACCCCTAAAACTGCCGAAACGCAAGTCGTTAATACTACAATAGCAGATTCTGTCATTTTCTGTGGAATTGAGACTTCTGTGTCGATGTATATAGCACCAAGTAGCAACTCAACTCGAACACCAGAGCCTATTTGTCATTACGTGCAATTTAGCGAAAGTACGAATACACTTTATCTTCATTCAGGGTCATATTATGTATACACTTCTGCAGATGGTACTACATATTACACAGGGACGCTGGTTTTCCCTTCGTCTATTAATTTTATCAAAAATTTAAGAATGGCCCAAGGTACCATCATATCATATATAATGAATCCTTCTAATGTTCAAACAGGAGAATATGTTGAAATAAAAAGCGGTACAATATATGTTCCTATAGGAACAAAAGAATTGTATCAGAAATCAGTTTTTAGTAAAATGACCATTATAGAGATGGCACCTCCTACAGATATATTGATAGAAACTCAACAAATAAAACTATATAAAGGCGATAAACAGGTTATAAACACAACCTTAATTCCTCAAAACTCATTTTTTAATGAATTAATTTGGGAAACATCTGATGAAACAATAGCAACTGTATCGCAATCAGGAGAAGTGACTGGCGTTAATGCTGGAACGACAGTATTAACAGTTCGTTCAGCTAAAGATCCGGAGGTAAATGCTAGCTGCACTATAACGGTATATGAACATACAACAGGATTGTTTATATCACATACAGAAAAGACATTGGTTATTGGAGATTCTTTCAGTCTTAGTGCTCATACTATTCCAGAAGGAGAAACTGATAATGAGATTATATGGAATTCTAGCGATGATAATATTGCCGTTGTTAACGAAGAAGGACAGATAACAGCAATAAATATAGGTAATTGTGTCATTAAAGCAACATCTGTAGACGGCAGCTTTACCGCAACTTGTGAGGTGAGGGTTGTGCCACCAGTTCCAGTTCAAGGAATAACTTTGAACAATAGTACACTTCAGTTCGAATACATTGGTGAAACAGCCTATTTGGAAGCGACAATCCTTCCCGAAGATGCAGCAAATAAGAATATTAGATGGACTAGCTCCAACGAATCTGTCTGTGTTGTTTCCAATGGTATGATTGTTACAGTTGGTATGGGAACGAGTGTAGTGATAGCAACCACAGAAGATGGAGGATTCATGGCTGTTTGTATCGTGACAGTTACCTCTGCAACAGGCATTTCTTCAGTAGGGCAGAACGACGGAATGATGTTCCAAATTTATGATATCAATGGCTTGAAGCAAAAACAACTTCAAAAGGGCATCAACATCATCCAGTTTAAGGACGGAACAAAAAGGAAGGTATTTATCAAATAAACTATACTTTTAAAGCGAAAGAACAGGAAATCTTATTTGGATGCCCTGTTCTTTCGCTTCTCATATTAAACTCTGCGTTTTTTCAAAAACTATAATAATATACTTATGAAACACCTTTACTTCAAAGCGTTTCTTTTATGCGCTTGTCTGCTAGCTGGTATCAATGCTTTTGCCTATGATGCAGAGATTGATGGTATTTATTATAATTTCTACGGTAGCACGGCAACAGTGACTTATTGTGACGGGAACTATAATTCTTACTCTGGTGATGTCGTCATTCCTGAGTCTGTCACTTACAATGGAAGAACTTATAGTGTGACGGGTATCGGCGACTATGCCTTCTGGAACTGCAGCAGCCTGACCTCCATTACCATCCCCAGTAGCGTGACAAGCATACGAAGCTCTGCCTTCTATGGCTGCACCAGCCTGACTGCCGTTCACATTACGGATTTGGTAGCATGGTGTAATATCATGTTTTATACCGGTGGCTATACAAACAATTCCAATCCTCTACTATATGCACACCGTTTATATTTGAATGGCGAGGAAATAAGAGAACTTGTTATCCCGAACAATGTTACAAAGATTAGCAACTGTGCTTTCTATAATTGTAGCGGCTTGACTTCCATCACCATTCCAAGCAATGTAACAAGTATTGGTAGTTCTACGTTTTCCGGCTGCTATTTTGAAAGAAATAGAATAACAAACTATTCAGAGTTAACAAGCGAAAATAACTGGGGAGCAACCATTTGTGATGAAGAGACTGATGATGGGTTATTAATAACAAATGATACAATCGTTAAATGTAGAGCATGGGCAACAGCAGTCACCATTCCAGAAACTGTGACAAGCATCGGTTATATTTTGGATTGGTATTATAATGCAGATGGTGTGTTTGAAGGTTGTACCGACCTTACCTCTATCATAATTCCCGAGAGTGTGACAAGCATCGGTGATAAAGCTTTCTATGGCTGCAGCAACCTGACCACCATAACCATTCCCGAAAGTGTGACCAGCGTTGGCTACAATGCCTTCTCTGGAACGCCTTGGTATGATAACCTGCCGGATGGGGTTGTGTATATAGGTAAAGTCGCCTATGAGTATAAGGGAACAATGCCGGAAGGGGTTCAGATAGTAATAGCCATCAAAGAAGGCACAACGATAATAGCCGATTATGCCTTCGAGAATTGCACAGCCATTACTTCTGTTACCATTCCCAATAGCGTGACGAGCATCGGTGAGTATGCTTTCTATAGATGTATTTAGAGACCTCTAAACAACTATAAACAATGAAAAACACATAGAGATAAACCGTTGTATATCAACCACTTTTAGATTTTAACACTTCGGACTTGTTTTTTGGCGGTTCTCAAAAATCCGCTTATCTTTGCAACGCATTTCTACCGCGGAGAATTTTGAGGGCTTTTATTTTGCCATCTCGTGGACAGGGTTGACAAAGGTTGACAAGAGTGTACAACTGTTGACTGATGAACGAGAGGGAAAGAAGCAAGGAAGTGACCTCATTTGAAAAACGTGACATCGTGGAATGAGTTGACAAGGATTGTCAATGATTGACGATAGTTCACTCCGTGGCGGTTTGCAAGAAACTGATTGTAAAACCACATAAAAAGGAGTCAAATGAGAAAGACAAGAAAATGCGCCTTCTGCGGCAAGGAGTTCACTTGTAACAGCGGCTCGCAGAGGTATTGTTCAGAGCATTGTGCTGAGGCAGCAAAGGCTCAGCGCAAGAAGAGACAGCAGGACTTTTTGAAGGCAGTCCAGCCTGTTATAGACATCGCCAGCCAGGAGTATCTTTCGTTCTCCAAGGCTGCCATCCTCATGGGATGCTCCCGTCAGTACGTTTACAAGTTGGTAAACGAGGGTAAACTGCCTGCATCACGAATCAGCAACCGTATGGCTTTCATCCGCAAGGCTGACATCGAGAAGATGCTTGCAGGCAATCCTTATCACAGAGTATTGCCAACATACAAGCCCTTGACTCCTTCTTCCCTATCGTTGAAGAAAGGACGTGCTTCAAGTAAGCCAGCGAGAAAAGAGGATTCTGTTCAGAACATCGAGCCACTTGAATACATCTCTGGCGAGGACGTTATGGCTATCTACAAGGTAAAGAAGTCATGGCTCTATGTATCTGCCAAGAGGAACAACATACCTATGTGCAAGATTGCAGGCAAGAACTATTATAGCCGAAAGCACATGGATGCGCTCTTCGGAGTGTCTGCCGAGATTGAAGCCTTGACAGAATGGCTGACAACCGATGAGGCAGAGACACTCTATTCCACGACCAAGGAATCCCTACGCACCCAAGCCTACCGCCGTCATATTCCCACCAAGCGAGAATATGGCAAGACCTACTATTCAAAGATACATCTTGACGAGATATATCATCCCGACCTGAAGGCAAGTGATGCCTATTACACCACAGCCGAAGCAGCCGAGAAGTATGGCTTGACCAAGAGCAACATCTGCGTTATCGTCATGAAGAACAATCTCACGAAGGTTAAAGTCGGTGTCCAAAACCTCATTGTCAAGGAGGAATTAGACCGAATAATGGAAAGCAGAATGGCTCAATTCGGGGCATACAGGCTCCAATAATGCCCAATAATAAGCATTAACTGCGTGAAAGTACAATTATCCGTGAGTTATGAAAAGGTGCTTTGGCCACACTTTCATCACGCAGTTACTTTGCACTCGCTATGATACGCATAGCCTTCGATTATTAACAAAACAAATTTCATACAAGTATGAGTAACATTTGCAAGACAGTAACCCTGCGTACGCGTAAGATAAAGAAAGGTACGCAACTGAGCTTTTACCTTGACTACTATCCCGGCTACAGGGATGAGTCAACCATGAAGGTACAGCGACATGAGTCGCTTGGCATCTACATCTTTGCCAAGCCCAAGAACCAGCGCGAGAAGGACTACAACGAGCGCATGACTGAGAAAGCCGAGGCATTGCGATGCCGACGCTATGAGAGCATCGTGAACGAACGCTACGACTTCTTTGATAGAGAGAAGGAGAAAGGCAACTTCCTCGCATGGTTCAAGAAAAAAGCCGATGCCAGGAACACCAAATGGCAGAACGTCTATAAGCATTTCGAAGCCTTCTGCGAAGGGAAATGCTCCTTCGGAGAGATAGACGTTGACCTGTGCAACAAGTTCAAGGAGTACCTTTATACCGCTCCACAGACCATCCACAAGAAGCAGAAGCTGCACACCAACACCATTGCAGGCTACTGGTCAACTTTCCGAGCCGTTCTCCACACAGCCTATCGCGACCATAAGATCAAGGAAAATCCCAATGGCTTCCTTGACAGGATTGACACCATCCCAACGGAGAAGGAACACCTCTCACAGCCGGAACTCGTAAAGCTTGCCAATACTGACTGCAAGGAACCAGTATTGAAGAAAGCCTTTCTCTTCTCCTGCCTCACAGGACTCAGAAAGAGCGACATCAAGGCATTGACATGGAAGAAGATTCAGCCATACGGAGATGGAGGCATGTATATCACGGTACGGATGCAGAAGACTCAGCAACTCGTGAACAACCCTGTCAGCGAAGAGGCCCTTGAACTCATTAGCTTCTATGACGGAGAACACGAACCCGATGCAAAAGTATTCCCGGACTTCAAGGACAAAATGACAGGAACGACATTGAAGAACTGGCTGAAAGCAGCAGGCATCACCAAGCACATCACCTTTCACTGCGCCCGTCATACTTTCGGCTCCTTGCAGGTTGATGCAGGAACAGGAATCTACACCGTCCAGCACATGCTCGGACACAAAAACGTGGAAACCACTCAAATCTATGCAAACATGGCTGACGAGAGCAAGCGCGAGTCGGTCAACCGCATCACGTTGAAGCCAAAGATAACTCCACAGCTGAAAGTCGTCGGGCAGGGATAAACCTATTTGTTGGTTCTATTTCTTTGAGAAATGAAACCAAAGACACTATTTCTAAGTTGAAAGCATGGAAAAATGAGAACCAACAGGATTGGCTCTCATTTTTCGTTATACCTTTGCCAAGCAATCAAACAACTGCGAAAAAGGAGGAAAAGGCCAAGTGTGAAAATCATACTCACTTCAAGTATGATTCACAAATAAACATAAATCATTGGCCTA
>CACZBC010000059.1 GCA_902779315.1 uncultured Bacteroidales bacterium
TGGATATCCGTTTGAGCAATCTTATATAGAGGAACACACTACGCTCCATGTTCCGGCAAGCTCCTTGGAGAAGTACAAAACCGCTTTACGTTGGAGCGATTTCTGGAAAATCGTTCCAATAACAGGTACATCTGTCAAGGACATTCCATTTAGCGGCAAATCAAATTACTTCGACCTGCAAGGCCGCAAAATCGACAAGATAACGCAGCCCGGCATTTACATCAAGGATGGACAAAAAATCCTGATTAAGTAACGGATAGCACCTATAATTATGAAACGTTTATGTTTTCTTTGTTTATTGGGACTTCTGACATGGAATGTTAGAGCTAATTATACACCCTTTGTCGTGGAAGGGAAGACATGGGTAATGGAACATAGCTTTTATAATGCGACAAAGGTAATGTCGGAGACTTATGTTCTTTCGGGAGATACCATTATCAACAATCTCTTATACAAAAAACTTTTGATTGATGGACGCTACGAGGGAGCATACCGAGAAGAAGGACGCAAGGTGTACGCTATCTGGACAGGCACAACGAAGGAATTGATGTTTTATGATTTCAACCTGGAGGTTGGAGACAAATACATTGTATATGATTTCTACGGTAACCCTGATGAGTACGAAGTACGCCTAAGTGACTCCATTAATACTTGTGGACACGCCCTGCATAGAATAGGACTGGGCTTCCCGACAGATGATGAATTTAATTATAATTGGCTGAATATATGGATTGAGGGTGTTGGAAGTGCATGGGGACCGGAAAGCAGCATCTATTTTACCGCAACGGGAACAGGAGCCAATATCCGATCTTGTCGCGTGGGTAATGATTATCTCTACAAAGATACCCTTCAGGAGTTCGTCAGCCCAAAATTGGCATGGGCTGATGGATATACGAAAGACGGCATCGTTTATATAAACCGCCATAACATGGCAGGTACGCGAGATGTTGACGGACAGACGTACACTATGATGCGAGCACAACAATATATAGCCCCATTACAAGGTGAGGTTTCTGAGGGTATGCATGTGGATTATCTGCTTCGCGAAGATGCAGAGGGCGAAGCATGGCTACGAACGGAGAACCCTCTGCAGATAGCTGCGTTATACGGCATTTCGTTGGATACCGAGAGCGCGGATTTGCTTGCCGACCATGATCTCTACCTCTTCAACACACGCGTACGCAATAGTGGATGTATGAGCTATGGTCATCTCGTATCGTTCGACGAATTGCGGAAAAGTTGGCAGATTGAAAAGGCAAATGTAGAGCGAAGTTCTTTTATTGCTTTGGAAAATAAAAAATATACTTGGCAGCATAGCCTTTCCGGAAATGTCACGCCACAATTCTTGATGAGCGTCGGCTGGATGGGATATGGTCCCTTCTATGGATTTGGTGATGCTGCAAATGATGGCAAACGACTTTTCCCAATTCTTTACGAAGGGGACAATGTTGTATATCGTGACGAAGAGTGCATGGAGTTCCTTCGCACCAATGTTCCTTCACTATTAGAAACAATTACAAACACTGAACCTGTAACCTTTACCTCTATCGACAAGCCTTCAAGTCTTTCCTCGGAAAGAGAGAGCATCCTCTTCGACCTCCAAGGCCGCAAACTCGAAAAGATAACACAGCCCGGCATTTACATCGAGGGCGGCAAAAAAATCGCAGTTAAATAAACGTTAGCTATAATAACAAATAAGGGAGCCTGATTCACTTCGGGCTCTCTTTTTTGAGGTGGGAATTTGGTTATTAGAATTAATTGTTGTAAATTTGCAGCCGAATTGAAAAAGGATAACGCTCTTGAGAGTTAAGAGTTAAGAGATAAAAGTTAAGAGTTAAGAATTTCAACAACAATAAATCTACTAGACTATGGCAAAAATGAATTTTGGCGGTGTCATCGAGGAAGTTATGACACGCGAAGAGTTCCCTCTGGAGAAAGCTCGTGAGATTCTGAAGGACGAAACCATCGCCGTCATCGGTTATGGCGTGCAAGGTCCCGGTCAGGCTTGCAACCTGCGCGACAATGGCTTCAACGTGATTGTGGGTCAGCGCCAGGGCAAGACATTCGAGAAGGCTATCGGCGACGGTTGGGTTCCCGGCGAAACACTCTTCTCCATCGAGGAGGCAGCCGAGAAGGGTACCATCGTGATGTGCCTGCTCAGCGACGCTGCAGTGATGAGCGTTTGGCCCACCCTGCAGAAGTACCTCACTCCGGGCAAGGCTCTCTATTTCTCTCATGGTTTCGCCATCACTTGGAGCGACCGTACAGGTTGCGTTCCTGCAAAGGACATCGACGTCATCATGGTGGCTCCTAAGGGCAGCGGCACCAGTCTGCGCACTATGTTCCTTGAAGGTCGCGGTCTGAACAGCTCTTACGCCGTTTATCAGGACGCTACGGGCAAGGCTCTGGACCGCACACTCGCTTTGGGCATCGGCATCGGTTCGGGCTATCTCTTCGAGACCACTTTCCAGCGCGAGGCTACCAGCGACCTTACCGGCGAGCGCGGCTCACTGATGGGTGCCATCCAGGGTTTGCTCCTGGCTCAGTACGAAGTGCTCCGCGAGAATGGTCACACCCCCAGCGAGGCCTTCAACGAGACCGTAGAAGAGCTGACACAAAGCCTCATGCCTCTGTTCGCACAGAAGGGTATGGACTGGATGTACGCCAACTGCTCGACGACAGCACAGCGTGGTGCCCTCGACTGGTTCCCCCGTTTCCACGACGCCATCAAGCCCGTCATGGAGCAACTCTATGCCAGTGTGAAATGTGGCAACGAAGCTCAGATCAGCATCGACTCCAACTCCAAGCCCGACTACCGCGTTGGTCTTGAGAAGGAACTTGCAGCCCTCCGCGACAGCGAGATGTGGCGCACAGCCGAGACCGTAAGGAAACTGAGGCCGGAGAATAATTAAAAAGACCCTCTCTAACTCTCCCTTAAGGGAGAGAAACAAACAAGAAGAGGCGAGCAGCAATGCCCGCCTCTTTCTTTTCAATTCTTCTTTCTTGATTACTTAGAAGTAGTATCCGAAGCTGACTTTCAGGCCAAGTTTCGTGTAATCGCTGAAGTGTGACGTTCTCAAATGTCAAGTGTGACGATTGTAATGAGGCTACTCTTAATTTGACAATGTAGTTTTGTTAGATTTGTTAGACGGAAGTTTCGAAAAATTGTTGTACCTTTGTACTCAAAATAAAACATCATGTTATGAGAAAGATATTATTCCTGCTGGTTGTATTTGCTTTGACCTCTGTTTCTGCAGATGCGCAGTTCCTCTTTCGCGTTAGCGGGAATGGGCTGAAGAAGCCTTCCTACCTGTTCGGCACGATTCATACGCTCCCAGGCAGTCTGCTGGATAGCATCCCTTCTTACCAGAAAGCGGAGGCTAAATGCCAGCAACTCTTCGCCGAGATGGATATCACCGACCAACAGAAGAAAAACGAGTTTATAAATAGCGGACAAGAGGCTTTGATGCTTCCTGACAGCATGACCATCTACGACCTTCTCACTCCCGAACAGTTGGAACTGCTGAAAACCGTTATGGCGAAGCAATCGAGAGAGTTGATTATGGCGCGGACAACGGACGAGGAGGCGAAGGCTAGAATGACGGACGAGAAGTTCTACTTGTCTGCGGAAGTGAGCTTAGAGCAGATGAAGCACTTAATGCCTCTCGCCTTTTCTTCCACTATCGACCTGTTGATCAACACCTCCTTTGCAACCTTCTCGGGCACTATCATCGACCAGACCTGCATAGAAAGGGCTAAGGAGCGCAATATGGCTATCGGACAGCTCGACCAGGTGCAGCAGGACAGCGTGGCAAAGATGCGCGAGACTTTGATGCAGAACATCCCTGCTCAGGTGGACACCCTCGTGAATGTCCTCAACACCTACGAGCAGCGCAAGCAGAGGGGTGCCGAGCAGAAGCATTTCTTCGAGAAATGCAAGGAATATTGGATGGCAGGCGACTACGAAGGCTTTATGCAGTTGTGCGACGAGACGGATTTTGTCGAGAAGAGTCCGCAACTGCTCAAGGCGCGCAACGAGAAATGGCTGCCCAAGATAAAGGAGGCGATGAAAGCATATCCCACAATCTTCGCCTTTGGAGCAGGACATCTGGTTGGGCCGAGCGGCGTCGTCCAAATGCTTCGCGACGCAGGATACAAGGTGAAACAGATAAAATAGAACAGCGACAAGCCAATTAAGAGAGAAAGCTAAATACTATGGAAACAAAGAAACGTAACAACCTGACTCGTAGGCAGTTCCTTGCTTGCGGGGCTGTGGCGGCAGCAGGGATGGCACTACCCGTCGATATGAGTGGGGCTGAGAAAGGCCAGGCAAAGAAGGCTCCGAAGGGCTCGGCTTTCACCATTTGGCAGATTCCTTCGCACAGCAACACTATCGGAAACTCGTATGTCTTCCAGACGAAAACGGGAAAAGTCGTCGTGATGGACGGCGGTTACCCAGAAGAAGCGTTCACTCTGCGTGGTTTCATCGGGGCTTTGGGAAACGAGGTGGAGGCTTGGTTCATCTCGCATCCGCACGACGACCACATGGGCGCTCTGTGGGAAATCCTGAAGCAAGGTACGCAGGACCTCAAAATAAAGGCCATCTATCACTCCAGCATTACGGACAAGGTTATCGACGCCGAGCCATCGGAAGCCCCAAAGACCAGAGACTTCTATGACCGGCTCAGCAAATGCGATGCTAAAGTTGTAGATATACAACAGGCCGGAGAGGTGTTCGACTTCGACGGGATGAAACTCAAGATTCTGAGCGTCGCCACTCAGCTCACCACAAATCCATACAACAACAACTCCATGATTATGCGCGTCTGGGACAAACGGAAGTCGTTTGTCTTTCTAGGCGATGCGGGAGTGGAGTGCGGCGACTTGGCTCTCAGCGGTCCGTATGCCGAAGACCTGAACTGCGACTATCTGCAAATGGCCCATCACGGACAAAACGGCTGTTCGGAGGAATTCTATCGCTCCATCAAGTTCCGCGCTTGCCTTTGGCCCACCCCTATGTGGGTTTGGAACAACGATACGGGCAAAGGCTTTGACACAGCCCATTTGAAAACGGTGAGAACCCGCGAATGGATGGACAAGATAGGCATAAAGGAGCATCATGTCTCTGTGCGCGACGGACTATGGAGGCTCGATTGACATTGACTTAAAACACGAACCGGATAAACAAAAGAGGCGAGCAGCAATGCCCGCCTCTTTCTTGTTTTTAATTCTTCTTCCTTAAATCTTAATTACTTAGAAGTAGTATCCGAAGCTGACTTTCAGGCCAAGCTTCGTGTAATCGCTGAAGTGGTTCAGGCACATGTCAACATAAACTGCGGGCTCGATGCTGACATGATCGTTCAGATAGAAGCAGTAACCAACCTCGGGCGTCAGATAGGCATTGTGATCCACAGGAGCTTCGCCACCTGCACTCCAAAGTCCATACCTCATACCGCCACCGAAGAAGAGACCGTTGTCCTTCATGTAGTAACGCGCACCGGCACCAAGTTGGAACTCGTTTGCGCCGTCCTGATGATTCCAGCCAATCTGTCCGAGAAGCATCCAGTTGTCTGCGATAAAGTAGCCGGCACCTGCTCCGATGCCAAGATGGAAGCCTGGAGCCTTGGCCCAATCCAGACCGAAGCCCGTGAGTGAAGCGTTAACGTACTTTGTACCCTGTTCGAACTGTGCAAAAGCACCCATTGAAACGACTGCGAAAAGCAGAGAAAGAATAACTTTTTTCATAATAACTGTTATTTATTAGGTTGTTTATAAATGTATTTCAGGAAATGATACATCTGCAAAGCCATCAAAGCAAATCCCGCAGCAAGGCCCACGGGAAGGGGAAGGCCGAAGCCTTCGGGGGCAACAATGATGTAACTCGTGGTCACCACTGCCATGAAGAGGGCCGGAATGAATGCTATCCAGCAATTGTAACCTCTTCTGGTCAGCCATACCGCTGCAGCCCAAAGCATGAAACAAGCAAGCGTCTGATTGGTCCATGCAAAGTAGCGCCAAAGCACATTGAAGTCGATAAAGAAGAGGCCCGTCGTGATGGCAAAGAGCGGCAGGCAAAGCATGAGTCGCTTCCAGATGTTCTTCTGGTCGACGTGAAGGAAGTCGGCTGCAATGAGTCGGGCACTTCGGAATGCCGTATCGCCACTCGTGATGGGCGCTGCAACAACGCCAAGAATGGCAAGAACAGCTCCAATCGCTCCCATCCAACCTATGCTTATCTCCTTCACCACAACGGCCGGATTGCCAAGAGCGGCAAGTTTCTCGTAAGCCGTAGCACCCTCTTCGCCGGGGAGCATGCTGGCGAACTTAACCGCAGCCGCTGCCCAAATGAGTGCCACAACGCCTTCTGTAATCATGGCTCCGTAGAAGACAGGACGGCCAAGACGTTCGCTGGTGAGGCACCTGGCCATGAGCGGGCTCTGGGTTCCGTGGAAACCGCTAATCGCGCCACAAGCAATTGTGATACAAAGCATCGGGAAGATGGGCAGACCTTTGGGGTGATGCGTCACGAAAGGAGCATCTGTAATCTCGGGCATCCAACCTTCTTTCGTGTAAATACCCCAGCAAATGCCTAATGCCATCACAAGCAAAGCGAGTCCGAACAAAGGATAAACCCTGCCGATAAGCTTGTCGATGGGCAAAAGGGTGGCAAGGATGAAGTAGAGGAAAATGACTACCAACCAGAAGCCATTCGACAAGAACCAACCCCTGTCGGGCGTCATGTTGTCGAGCAGAGCCGCTGGCGTCGTCACGAAAACCGCACCAACAAGGACGAGCAACACAAGGGCTCCGATTCGCATTACCAATCGCATTCCTTCGCCCAACTCGTTTCCGATAATCTCAGGCAACGAGATGCCGCCCTGCCTGATGCAAATCATGCCACAAAGATAGTCGTGAACGGCTCCGGCAAAAATGCAGCCAAGCACTATCCAAAGATAGGCTGCGGGGCCAAAGAGGATGCCCATAATGGCTCCGAAGATAGGGCCTGTACCTGCGATATTGAGGAACTGAATCAGGAACACGCGCCAAGCCGGCATCGGAATAAAGTCCACGCCGTCTCGCTTCGTATAGCATGGCATCTGAGTCGTGGCACTTGGACGAATCACTCGCTCGACGACTGTGCCGTAAAGTAAATAGCCCAACAAGAGGCAAAGTAGTGAAATTGAGAATGTTATCATTGTTTTGTATTCTTAATCATAAACCATATAGCCACGATAGCGGTAAACGCTCCTCCTATCCAATAGCCCATCGTTTGGTCGAGGCCAAATCCGTTTTCCTTGTCTATCAGGATGAAACAGGCACTTACAGCACACATAAATACGGCTGGGAAGTATGCGATGAGCCACGACCAACCGGGCAAGATGCCCTTTCCGTCGGTCCGATGCTTCAGGAAATGCGCGATTGTGAAGAACGTGAAGGTCGCCAAGACCTGGTTGAACCAAGAGACATAGAGCCAAAGCACCTTGAAACTGCTGACGTTCAACATGGCGATGGCGACGGCAAAGAGCGGTGCTGTGAGGATGAGTCGCTTCAAGAGCGGTTTCTGGTCATAGTGGCTGAAGTCGGCCACAATCATTCGAGCTGCTCGGAAAGCACTGCCGCCAGTACTCATGGGGGCTGCCACTATGCCAAGAACGGCAAGGACAAGTCCCGCATTCCCCAGCCAATCGTTGCACATCCGCTCGACCAAAAGCCCCGGGTTCATCTTGACCGTTCCGCAAGCAGTCATGGCGTTGTAGAGTTTCTCGTAGGGCGTACTGCCCGCAATATCGAGCATATCGACGAATTTCATCGCAGCCGCAGCCCAAATGAGGGCAACCACACCTTCGGTCAACATCGCTCCGTAGAAGCAACGAAGGCCGTACTTCTCGTTCTTGATGCAACGCGCCATCATGGGACTTTGCGTGGCGTGGAATCCGCTCACAGCTCCGCAGGCAATCGTGATGAAGAGGCCCGGGAAGAGAGGCGTGTAGCTGACAGGATAATGGTCGCTGAAGGCTTCTGCAAGGTTGGGGATGTTGCCCTCGTGCGTGAAGATGCCAAAACCAATCAGGACGGCCATGATGAGCAGAGCCGCTCCGAATATCGGATAAATGGTTCCGATGACTTTATTGATGGAAAAGACTGTGACAGCCAGATAGAAGACGAGAATCAGGACTGTCCAAATCAGGTTGGTATCGGGCACATCGAAGAGCCTGAGTGTCAGTTGCTCCATCAGTCCGGCTGGAATCAGCACGAAACTTGCGCCCACACAAATCATCAAGACGAGCGTCACAACTCGCATTACCAACCGGCAGACACTACCCAGTTCGTCGCCGATGATCTCGGGAAGTCCCATTCCCCCTCGCCGAATGCTTATCATGCCCGCCATATAGTCGTGCATGGCACCGCCAAGAATGCAACCGAATACTATCCAAAGGAAGGCAGCAGGGCCATAGAGGACGCCCATCATGGCTCCGAAGATAGGGCCTGTTCCTGCAATATTGAGGAACTGGACCGTATAGACTTTCCATGTTGGCATGGGGATGTAGTCGGCTCCGTCCTGCTTCGTATAGCAAGGCGTCGTGCGATTCGGATCAACGCCAAACACTTTCTCGACAAATGTTCCGTATATAAAATAACCCAGCACCAAGCAGGCCAAAGCTATGCAAAACGTAACCATAAACAGTTCTTTTTGTCTTTTCGATTGCAAAGATACGAAATAATTATGAACTATGAGCTATGAACTATGAACTATTTTTCGTATCTTTGTGCCATGAAATATACATTTTATATATTATTAAGTTTCGTTTCGACTCTTTTATGTGCGGAAACAAAGGCACAAGACTTGCATAAGAAAAGCGATTATCTGCCAAAAACCACAAAAACACTCCCCAAAGAAGCCATAAATCTGGACTTTTTCAGGCCTGCTCCACCTGCTCCAAAGCACGAGGTCAGGGCCGTCTGGCTGACCACCATCATGGGTTTGGACTGGCCCAAGACAATGGCCACGAGCTATGCGAGAAGAGAGGCTCAGAAGGAAGAACTTTGCCAGATTCTCGATGAGTTGCAGGCTTGCCACATCAATACGGTGGTCTTGCAGACTCGAGTACGCGGTTCGGTCATTTATCCGAGCGACATAGAGCCTTGGGACGTATGCCTGACTGGCACTTTCGACCGCGACCCGGGCTACGACCCGCTTGCCTTCGCCATCGAGGAGACGCACAAACGCGGGATGGAACTTCATGCCTGGGTTGTGACAGTTCCCGCCTTCAAGGTTGAGAACGCCAAGAAGATGGGCAAGCGAAGCCTGCTGAAAACCCATCCGGAACTGCTCAAAAAGCATGGCGACCAATACTACCTCGACCCTGGATTGCCAGGCTCTTCCGCCTATCTCACAAGGATTTGCGAGGAGATTGTGACAAATTACGACATTGACGGCATTCACTTCGACTACATCCGCTACCCCGAGAATCCCGAATCCTTTGCAGATGGCGCCACCTACAAGAAGTACGGACAGGGCAAGAGCAAAAGGTCGTGGCGCGAGGACAACATCACCAGAATGGTTCGCGACGCCTATGAAGCCATCAAGGGAATAAAGCCTTGGGTGCGCGTAAGTTGCTCTCCTGTAGGCAAATACAAGGATTTGAGCCGCTACTCGGCAAAGGGCTGGTCGGCTCTGGGCGCAGTCTATCAGGATGCTCAGGGATGGCTCCAGGAGGGCATCATGGATATGCTCCTCCCAATGATGTATTTCCAGGGTGACCATTTCTACCCCTTCGCAGTCGATTGGGCGGAGCACGACAACGGACGGACGGTCGCTCCGGGCCTTGGCATCTATTTCCTCCATCCCAGAGAAAAGGATTGGGAATGGGGTATCATCCAGCGTGAACTCTGCTATTTGAGGCAAATGGGACTGGGCGGACAAGCCTATTTCCGTAGCCAATTCCTGACTGACAACACAAAGGGCATCTACGACTACCTGCAGAAAACCTTCTATCCCTACCCTGCCCTGCTGCCTCCAATGACTTGGCAGAGCACGGAAAAGCCCGAAAAGCCGAGCCTGATAAGCCGGGAACGCGTGGATGGCATCAACGAACGGCTGGAATGGACAACTGTGCAGGGTTGCAGATACGTCATCTATGCCAGTTCGAAGCAGCCAGTCGATACGGGCAATCCGCAGAATATCGTCAAGGTAACCCCTGAAACGAGCTTTGTCTATAGCCTTTTGGGAGCTTACTATCACAACTACCACCTCGCCATTACGGCCCTCGACCGCTATGGGAACGAGAGCCAACCCCTCGAACTGTAGAACCTCCTTCGATACAAATAACTAAAACTGACAAAATATGAAGAAAAGAATCGCATTTCTGGCCGCCCTGATGGGATTGGCGACAGATTTCAACGCGCAAGTGACTGCGCCCACCTGGACCGAGTGGCACGACATGGAAGTGAACAATGTGAACCGCATGCCTGTTCATACCACATTCTTTGCTTTCGAGAACGAGCAGATGGCCTTGCAGGGTGACATGACGAAGTCGAAGCGCTTCCTCTCGCTGCATGGCAATTGGAAATTCAATTGGGTGGAGAATGCCGACCAGCGCCCCACCGACTTCTTCAAGACCGACCTCGACGACTCGGCTTGGGGAACGATGCCCGTGCCCGGAATGTGGGAACTGAACGGCTACGGAGATGCGGAATACGTGAACTCGGGTTTTGCTTGGCGAGGACATTTCAACCAGAAACCGCCGCAGGTTCCCGTGAAGGACAATCATGTGGGTTCCTACCGTCGCTCGCTTCGCATCCCAGCCGATTGGGACGGCAAGCAGATTGTAGCTCGATTCGGCTCGGTCACTTCGTGCATCTACCTTTATGTGAACGGCCAGTTTGCAGGTTATTCCGAGGATTCGAAAGTGGCTACGGAGTTCGACATCACGCCCTTCGTAAAAGCCGGTCAGGACAACCTTATCGCCTTCCAGGTGTTCCGTTGGTGCGACGGCTCTTGGTGCGAGGACCAGGACTTCTGGAGACTCTCGGGCGTGGCTCGCGATTCCTATCTCTTTGCCCGCGACAAGAAGAACTATGTCACGGACCTTCGCATCACGGCAACCCTTGACGACAACTATGAGAATGGCATATTGGATGTTACAGGTAAAATGCCTGTGCAGAGGTACATGATCTACGAACTGCTGGATGCGGAAGGTAATAGAATAATACAAATTCCCACAGGATGTGGATGGGCAAATTTCACTGGCCTCGACGTAAAACACTGGACGGCAGAGACACCTTATCTTTATACATTGGTTACGAAAGTCTACACAAAAGAGGCTTTAGAACTGATTAGCAAGAAACTTGCCAATTCGGGAAACAGCAAAGCCATCATTGAGAAAATCCAAAGCGAACTTGCCAAGTACGAACCGGTGGAAGTCATTACGCAAAAGGTTGGTTTCCGGCGCGTTGAAATCAAGAACGCTCAGTTGCTCGTGAACGGCAAGCCCATTCTCATCAAAGGTGCAGACCGCCATGAACTCGATCCCGATGGGGGCTATGTGGTGAGCCGCGAGCGCATGATTCAGGACATACAGATCATGAAGCGCCTGAACATCAATGCCGTCCGTACCTGCCACTATCCCGACGACCCCATCTGGTACGACCTTTGCGACCAGTACGGCATCTACATGACTGCAGAGGCCAATCAGGAGAGCCACGGCTTCGGTTACGGCAACGATGCCGAGGCCAAGAAGCCCCTCTTCGCCAAGCAGATTCTGGAGCGCAACCAGAACAATGTGCGCTCGCACTTCAATCATCCTGCCATCATCGTCTGGTCGCTCGGAAACGAGACCGTCAACGGCCCAAACTTCGAGGCCGCCTACGATTGGGTGAAAGCTGAGGACAAGAGCCGTCCCTGCCAATGGGAGCAGGCTCATCGCGAAGGCCGCAACACCGACATCTTCTGCCCGATGTATTATACGCCTTGGAGTTGCGAGAGCTATTGCAAGGACGACAAATTCCAGAAGCCCCTCATCCAGTGCGAATACAATCATACCATGGGCAATTCCAGCGGTGGACTGAAGGAGTATTGGGAACTCATCCGCAAGTATCCGAAGTACCAGGGCGGCTACATCTGGGACTATGTGGACCAGGCGCTCCATCGCAAACCCAACGCCAAGATGCTCACAGCCTCGCTGGACGAACTGAACAAAGTGGCGAATCTCTCCTATCCCGAGCTCAACAAGATTGACTACACCTATGGCGGCGACTACAACAGCTACGACCCGTCGGACAACAACTTCAACTGCAACGGCATCATAGGCCCGGACCGCCAGCTCAACCCCCATGCCTACGAGGTTGCCTACCAGTACCAGAACATCTGGGCAAAGGCAAAAGGCAACCTGGCCGAGACGAAGACCATCGAGGTCTACAACGAGAACTTCTTCCGCGACCTGAGCAACTATAGGCTTAAATGGGTGCTCAAAGTCGATGGTCTCCCTGCCGACTTCGGTATTATCTCCGACCTTGATGTGCAGCCGCAGCAGACGAAAACCTTCGAGATTCCCTTCAAATCGGAAGGCTTTAAGGACGATCCAGCAGAGCTTATGCTCAACATCTCCTTCTTGCTGAAGAACGACGAACCGCTCATGAAGGCCGGCCAGACCGTCGCTTACAACCAGCTGGCCATACGCCCCTACAAGAAGAAAGCCATCTCCCTGCCCTCTGCCAAAGCGTCAAAGATAAAGATTCTCGACAAGAAAGGCACAGAAGGCATCATCGTCTCGAACGACAACTTCATGGTCAGCTTCGACCGTCAGACGGGACTCATGAACGGCTACACAGTCCTCGGAGGCGACCTCTTGGGCGAAGGTGGAACGCTCAGGCCCAACTTCTGGCGAGCCGTCACCGACAACGACATGGGTGCCGGTCTGCACGAGAGCATGCTTGTCTGGCGCAATCCCGAGATGAAACTCACGTCGCTCAAAGCCGAGAAAGCCAAGAAGCAAGACCCCGTAAAGGTAACAGCCACCTACGAAATGCCGGAAGTGAAGGCTCGGCTCACCATGACCTACATCATTCTGGAAGGCGGCGCCATCCGTGTTTCCGAGCAGATGAGCACTATGGCAGGCGCCGAGGTCAGCGACATGTTCCGCTTCGGAGTGGTGATGGACATGCCGTACGACTACGACTGGAGCGAGTACTATGGCCGCGGCCCCATCGAGAACTATGCTGACCGCAAGGAATGCATGCCGGTAGGGCGCCACAAACAGACTGCCGACGAGCAGTTCTTCCCCTACATCCGTCCACAAGAGACAGGCACCAAGACCGACATCCGCTGGTGGCGGCAGACCAACCAGAACGGCTTCGGCCTTCGCATCGAGGCTGACGAACCCTTCACGGCCTCTGCCCTGCACTACAACATCATGGATCTTGACGAAGGCAAGCAGAAGGCCCAGCGCCACTCCCCGCAGGTTCCGGGGTCGAAGTACACAGAGCTGTCGCTCGACATGTTGCAGACAGGCGTCGGCGGCATCAATTCGTGGAACAACGACGCCCAGGCCCTGCCACAATATCGCGTCAAGTACGAAAACCGCCTGTTCCAGTTCTGGCTCATCCCTGGCTCGGAATAATAAGACATCGAGAAACAAGAGAAGTCCTCGCCACAAGCGGGGGCTTTTCTGTTAAAGCAAGACCTATTGTTTCTCTCTCTTGGGAACAATGTTCCTCTTGTTCCTGTTGTTCCTCGTGTTCCCCCTCATAAATCGATGCCGTATTGATTGCAAATCCAAACATCATAACATCATAACATCATATTTTTTTTATGACACCTTACCCCTAAATTTTAGCTCTATTATTATATTTAATATAATAATAGAATTTTGAAGTGTGAGTGTTGGGGGGTGTGTGTGAAAAAATATGATGTTATGATGTTATGTATAGTTTCTCCCCTCAGGCAGCCTCTGGGAAGTCAATTCCATACTCCCTGCAAATCCACTCCACAGCTTTGGGTGGCAGGAGTCTTGTGGTGCGTGTCACTCCCAGGCGCGACAGGTGCTCGGCCTTGTCACTTAGCCAGCGGCGAAATGTTCTGTCAGTAACTCCAGCAGCATTAGCCAGCTCATATTTGTAAGCGCTT
>CACZBC010000060.1 GCA_902779315.1 uncultured Bacteroidales bacterium
TCACATGGGCAAGTTCATGGATGCCATCAAGAAAGGCGTTCCTGCTGACGAGGCCCTGAAGAGTGTCACTGGCACTTACGGCCGCACAAAGGCTGAGGATGGTGCAGTGAAGAGTATTGACCCACGTAAAGAATAGGAGGAATACATTATGATTAGAGAAGTGAAATTCGAGTCACAAGACCGTCGAATCAAGCAGATTCTTGCTTGCTTGAACAAACATGGTATTGCTTCTATCGAGGAGGCCAACCAGATTTGCGAGGCTGCAGGCCTTGACCCCTACAAGACTTGCGAAGAGACACAGATGATTTGCTTCGAGAACGCTAAGTGGGCTTACGTGGTAGGTACCGCTATCGCTCTGAAGGAAAAGGCAAAGGATGCCGTAGAGGCAGCCAACTACATCGGCGAAGGTCTGCAGAGCTTCTGCATTCCTGGCTCTGTTGCTGACGACCGTAAGGTAGGTATCGGTCACGGTGAGCTCGCAGCCCGTCTGCTCAGCCCCGAGACGAAGTGCTTTGCTTTCCTTGCAGGTCACGAGAGCTTCGCAGCTGCCGAAGGTGCCATCAAGATTGCTCAGATGGCCAACAAGTCAAGACCAGCCGACAAGCCCCTCCGTTGCATCCTCAACGGTCTGGGCAAGGACGCAGCTATGATCATCAGCCGCATCAACGGCTTCACTTATGTGCAGACACAGTTCGACTACTTCACTGGCGAACTAAAGGAAGTGAAGCGCATTCCTTACAGCAACGGTCCTCGTGCAGCCGTTAACTGCTATGGCGCAGACGATGTCCGCGAAGGTGTTGCTATCCTTTGGAAGGAAGACGTTGACGTCAGCATCACAGGTAACTCCACGAACCCCACCCGCTTCCAGCACCCCGTTGCAGGTACTTACAAGAAGGAGCGTATCCGTGCAGGCAAGGCTTACTTCAGCGTAGCCAGCGGTGGTGGCACAGGTCGTACCCTTCACCCCGACAACATGGCAGCAGGTCCTGCTTCTTACGGCATGACTGATACGCTGGGCCGCATGCACTCTGACGCTCAGTTTGCAGGTTCAAGCTCAGTGCCCGCTCACGTTGAGATGATGGGCTTCCTCGGCATCGGCAACAACCCGATGGTAGGTTGCTCTGTTGCTTGTGCAGTTCAGGCAGACCTCTATCTGAACAAGAAGTAAAGCAGGGATTACCCTTACACAAAATTATCTCCTGTAGCTCAATGAGTTGCAGGAGATTTTGTTTTAATCCAAATTCAGGAAATCGTTGACAGCATCGAGGACAAGTTCCGTCTCAAAACCTCGCGAAAGAAGGTGGCGGACAAGTTTGGCCTTGCGCTGGTAAACGTCCTTTTCGTGAAGGGTACGATCCTTCGCTTGAAGGGCTTCATTCAGCGTTTGCAGGTAGTCTTCGTCTGGAATCGTCTGCATTCCTTCCTCTATTTCTTCATCGCTGAGCCGAAGGTGACGGAGCATTTGCCTTATCTTTATGCGTCCCCAATGATTGTAACAGAATTTGTCGTGGCAGTAGGCTCGGGCAAAGCGCTTGTTGTCGATGTACTTCTCCTTCACGAGATGGTCCATAATGTTGTATGCATCCTGAACCGAGACGCCCCACAACGAGAATTTCTCCATTATCTGAGACTTGCAATGCTCACTACTACTGCATAGGGCAATAGCTTTGCTGAGCGCCACCTCTTTTGGCATTAGTCTTGTATCTTTCTTGCCCATACAAACCTTTCCTTATCGTATTGGTCATTCACTATCTTCGTATCTTTGTATCCCTTTTGCTTAAGAAGTTCCCCAACTTGTTTGGCATAGGCACTGTTTACTTCAAAGAAGATATGTCCTTCATCAACAAGATGGTCTTGTCCATAATCAGCGATTACTCTGTAAAATAGCAACGGATCATCATCAGGAACAAAGAGCGCGAGATGAGGTTCATAGCCGAGAACATTCTCTTCCATCGTTGATGCCTCGCTTTCGCAGATATAAGGAGGATTGCTGACAAGAGCGGACCATTGAAAATTGAATATTGAACATTGAATTATATCTGCCTTCACAAACTCCACTTCCGCACCTAATTGCTCAGCATTCTGCTTTGCAATGGCAAGGGCCTCGTCCGAAACTTCGATTGCCGTCACTTTGTACCCGGCCAAAGCCAAAGTGATGGCGATGCAACCACTACCAGTCCCCACATCGAGAACCGAGTTACCAGGAGCCACATTCTGCTTCACGAGTTCAACCAAAAGCTGAGTCTCAGGTCTTGGAATAAGCACATTGAGATTAACGAGAAAAGTTCTCCCACAGAACTCCTCGCAGCCCAAAACATACTGAACTGGCTCACCTTTCGCAACTCTATCGATAATTATTTGCAACTCCTCTTTGTCCTTTGCCGATAAAGTCGTATCTTTGCCGAGGAGAATGTCCGTTCGGGAGAGACCGAAATGCTGCTTTAAGACAAGTTCATAGATTGCTCTAGCCTCACCCAAATCATATCTCTGCTGTAATGTTTGCAGTGCATTCATGCTGCAAAATTACAAATAAAATAGGAAACTAAGATGGAATGTGACATAAAATTCATGCGTCGATGCATTCAATTGGCAAAATGCGGAGAAGCAGGAGCACCACCCAATCCGATGGTTGGAGCCGTTATTGTCTGCGACGAACGCATCATTGGCGAAGGTTTCCATCGTCGTTGTGGCGGTCCTCATGCCGAAGTGAACGCGATTAATAGCGTGCAGGACAAGCGCCTTCTCAGTCGCAGCACCATCTATGTCAGCCTTGAACCATGTGCCCACTATGGCAAAACGCCACCTTGTGTCGACCTTATTATCAAGAGTGGCATTCCGCGAGTCATTATCGGATGCACCGACCCTTTTGCAAAGGTCAACGGCTTGGGTATCAAGAAACTGCAGGATGCAGGATGCGAAGTGCAGGTTGGAGTACTCGAGGAAGAGTGTCGTGAACTGAACCGCCGCTTCTTCACTTTCCACCAAGAGCACAGGCCTTGGATTACTTTGAAGTGGGCACAGAGCAAGGATGGGATTATAGGAGGAGATGAGAGAATCACCTTCTCTAATGCTTTGACACAAACACTTGTACATCGACTGAGAGCACGACGGCAAGCCATCCTCGTCGGCACCAGAACGGCTCTTATGGACAATCCCACCCTTACAACAAGATACTGGTCAGGGCCCAACCCTCTTCGCCTAACCATTGACCGTCACAACATTCTTCCCCCCACCCTTCACTTAAAAGACGGCAGCACACCTACGCACATCTATCATGAAGAAAACATCGAAGAAATTCTTCAGGATCTTTATGCTCGAGGCATTCAGAGTCTTCTCGTGGAAGGTGGAGCAAGATTGTTGCAAAGTTTCATCGACAAAGGACTTTGGGACGAAGCACGCATTGAGGAAGCCCCGTTCTGTTTGGGCGAAGGAGTTACTGCTCCAATACTAAAAAATGAGCAGTTGCAAAGCGAGCAGAATATTGGCGGAAATCTCGTCCGACAATACCTACACCAACCTTGAAAAACATGGAATAAAGTGTTATACGACGCCATTATTCCCTAATTAAACTTAAAACAAGCGCCTTAAGAGTGTCTATTTCAAATTAATTGTTTATCTTTGCACGTTGAAATCATACACACACGCTATGCGCGCAAACCAAATTATAAGAAACAAAAGTTTATTGTTGCTTCTGGCATTGGTCCTTTTGGCATCATCTTGTTCCGAAAAAGACAACGTTGTTTCCACAAGCAACGACTATTGCTACATAAGTTCCGTCATTCTGGGAAACGTTAAGCGTAAGGTCCAGAATACCAATGTCACGTTCTCTGCCGTTGATTACGAGATGACCATCAACCAACGCACGAACAACATCGAGAACCGCGACTCCCTACCTTACGGAAGTCAGCTCTCGAGGGTTATCGCCACTATACATTTCGATGGTTCAACGCTTGCTTATCGCGAGAAAGGTTCCAATTCAGAATGGACAAGCTACAACGCAACCGATAGCCTCGACCTGACTAAGCCCCTGGAACTCTTCCTGACCAGCAACGACAATCAAAGCAGTCGCATCTATACTCTCAAAGTCAATGTACACCAACAAGAAGGAGATTCCCTCTTTTGGAAACAATGCGACAATAACGTGGCTGAACTCACGGACATGACCGACATGAAAGCTTTCGTGCTGAAAGACAAGCTATTCGTACTCGGACAAAAGACTTCTGGCATTACCCTTGCCGAACGTTCGTCGACAGAAACAGAAGGAGAATGGACAGAAACTCCAGTAACCGATTTGCCCGCCACAACTGACATACAAACACTTCGGCAGTATGAAGATATGCTTTACCTCAGCACAAACGATGGTAGCATTTTCTCTTCCGCAGATGCTAAGGGTTGGAGACAAGAAGGCTCCACTTATTCCGCACCTTTGAAACTTGTAGAGAAGACCGGGAAATACTACTACGCTATTTCCGAAGGCAAGATATTGCGCTCAGCAGATGCCTCAACTTGGGAAGAAGAAACCCTCGACACAGATGCCACAATGTTGCCTACTACTGACATCAGAGCATTGAGCGCCGAACAGGCAAACGGCAATAACCGCATCATTCTAGTCGGTCAATCAGAAAACAGTGACAATGCCGTCGTTTGGAACAAGATGTGGAACGACAGCGAGAAGGAAGAAAATGCAGAGTGGATTTATTTCCCCATCACTCACGACAACAACATCCCATGTCCACGACTCGAGTACCTCAACCTTCTGTCGTATGATGGCAAATGTATCGCTTTTGGCGGAGCATCCATCGACAATTCGAAAGAGGCGCTAGAGACAATGTATGTCAGCCAAGACTACGGCATCACATGGCGTCCTGACAAAGAGCACCGCATGCCCGTCGAACTGAAAGGCATCGAAGGCTGCATAACCAGTACAGTAGACGAGAATTATTTCATCTGGATCATCACAAACTCACAAGTATGGCGAGGAAGACTGAACAGACTTGGATTCGCACAGCAATAGCCGTCTGCCTCCTGCTCTTCTGTTTTGCTGCTAAGGCGGAAGAAGAGTTGGAATACAAGATGGACTTTGGTGCTGGAGTTGGCGGTTGCTTCTATATGGGCGACGCTAATGGCACACCCTTTGCCAATCTCAGTGGTATGGGAGCCATCACAGCACGTCGCATCCTCAATGCTCGCATGGCAGTCAAAGCAAACCTCGCTTTTGGACACATTCATGGCACAACTGATGGTTTCATTCCCACAGACGCATATAGTGAAACTCCTGAAGGTGGCATTCCTACCAAAGTCAAATTCTCGAGAAATGTTATGGACCTTGGAGTTCAGTTCGAACTGAACTTTTGGGGTTTCGGAACAGGAGTCGGCTATAAAGGAAACAGCCGTATCACCCCATACATCCTTGCAGGAGCAGGCGTCACAATCGGTATGGGTGGTGGAGCAGGTGCTTGTGGCGGCATGAACATTCCTGTTGGCTTAGGCGTGAAATACAAACTCAAACCTCGAATCAATCTTGGCTTCGAATGGACCATGCGATTCAGCACAACCGACAAACTCGACGCCACACCAGAAGGGACACAGTTGAACGACCCATACGGTGTGAAGAGTGCAATGTTCAAGAACAAAGACAGCTATAGTTTTGCCATGTTCTTCATCACATATGATATGTTCCCAAAGTATCGCAAATGCAACAATTGAACTAATAAAACGACATGAAAGATAATTTCGAACTCGACAGAAACAATATTCCAGAATCAATTGCCATCATTATGGACGGCAATGGACGTTGGGCACAGGAGAGAGGATTTCCCCGTTCAAGCGGACATCTGCAAGGAGTGGACAACGTGACGCGCATCACATCTGAATGTGCAAGGCTTGGCGTCAAGTTCCTGACTATGTACACTTTCTCCACAGAGAACTGGAACCGTCCTGAATCCGAAGTCAAGATGCTGATGGGCCTCGTGGTTGACAAACTCGAAGACGAGATATTCATGAAGAACGACATAAGGTTCCGCTACATTGGTGACCTTGACAGACTGCCTGCTCCTGCTCGCCAACGCGTGCTGGATTGCATGGAGAACACTAAGAACAACAAACGCATGACAGCCGTCACAGCCCTCAACTACAGTAGTCGTTGGGAATTGACTAAGGCGATGCGCGATGCCGTCAGCGAGGCTCAAGCCGGACACATCAAGCCTGAGGACATCACGGAAGAATATGTGTCCCAACATCTGGAAACCAACTTCATGCCAGACCCGGACTTGCTCATCCGTACAGGTGGCGAGTTGCGTATCAGCAACTATCTGCTTTGGCAATGTGCCTATAGCGAGTTCTATTTCTGCGACACATTCTGGCCGGACTTCCACGAAGAAGACCTGCATAAGGCGATTGCGGCTTACCAGCAAAGGCAAAGACGCTTCGGAATGACTGGAGAACAAGTGACTAAAGGCTGAACACGAAAGAAACTACTGCAAAGAAAGTGAAAAGGATATACCTAATAATATTTGCTCTTTTCGGACTGCTTGATCCTCTATTCTCGCAAGTAGTGCAGCGTGAAGTGGCTCCTGAAATCGACTATAGCCGCACACCCAGGCAGTACTATATCGGTCAGATTACCATCGATGGCGTGAAGAACTATGACGACCATCTTCTCATTGGATTGAGCGGACTGACACAAGGACAGAAAATCGAGATTCCTGGCGAAGAAATCACAAAAGCCGTGAAACGCTATTGGCGCAACGGACTTTTCAGCAATGTGGCCATCAGGGTGGACAGCCTCGTTGGTGATTCCTGCTACTTGCATATCCAACTTACGCAACGTCCTCGCATCTCCGAAATCAACATCAATGGTGTAAGGAAGAACGAAAAGGACGACTTGAAGGAGAAGATGGGACTGGTCAAGGACAACCAGTTGACACCCAACATGATTGACCGTGCAAAGATTCTTGCGCAACGCTATTTCACAGAGAAGGGCTACAAGAATGCTGAGATAAACATCGTTCAAAGAGACGATGCCGGAGCGCCTGACAAGATTATCGTGGATGTGAATATCGAGAGAAAAGACAAAGTGAAGATTAACCACATCTACATCACGGGCAACGAACATCTGAGCACCAAAAAGATAAAGGGCGGCCTTATCAGTAAGGGTGTCCTGAAGAAGATACACGAAAAACACTCTATGGCCGGTTGGTTCAAGAGCAAGAAGTTCGTGGAGGCGAAGTACAAAGAGGCTAAAGATAACTTGCTCGTCAAGTATGGCGAATTGGGCTATCGCGATGCCATCATTGTTGCAGACAGTGTGGTACCCTTCAACGAACAAGATGTCAACATATATCTCAGCGTCGAGGAAGGCCAGAAATACTACATCCGCAACATCGAATGGGTGGGCAACACGCTCTATCCGACAGACGGTCTGAATCAGGAGCTGAGAATGAAAAAGGGAGATGTCTACAACCAGAAGCTCCTCAACGAACGCCTGCTGACAGATGAGAATGCCATCAGCAACCTATACTATAACAATGGTTATGTCTTCTCCAAACTTGATCCCGTAGAGACAAACATTGTGGGTGACTCTGTTGACTTGGAGATTCGCATCTACGAAGGTCCGCAAGCTCACATCAGTCATGTTCGCATCATGGGTAACGACCGTGTCTATGAGAATGTGGTTCGAAGGGAACTTCGCAACAAACCTGGCGACCTCTTCTCGAGGGAAGCGCTTATGCGTTCCTATCGCGAACTTGCCTCTCTTGGACACTTCGACGAAAACATTGACCCGAAGGTTGAACCAGACCGTGTGAATGGTACTGTCGACATCAATTGGGGCCTTACGAGCAAGAGCAACGACCAGATTGAGTTCTCGCTTGGTTACGGACAAACGGGTGTGATTGGTCGTATCGGCCTCAAGTTCAGCAACTTCTGTATGGCAAACCTCTTCAGCAAGAAAGGATTGCGGCGAGGTGTGATGCCTATGGGTAATGGCGAGACATTCAGCATTAGCGGACAGACGAACGGCCGATACTATCAGTCGTATAGCGTCAACTACATGAACCCCTGGTTTGGAGGCAAGCGCCCCAACACTTTCAGCCTGGGCGCATTCTTCTCGAAGCAGACTGACGTGAGCGACAACTACTATAACTCGGCTTACTACAACAACTACTACAACAGTTTCCTCTATGGAATGGGCAACAGTAGCTACAATTACTACGAGAACTACTACGACCCCGATAAATATGTGATGCTCTTCGGTTTGTCTGTCGGTTGGGGTAAGCGTCTTCGCTGGCCTGATGACTGGTTCAACCTCTCCCTTGAGTTGAGCTATACCCGATACATGCTGAAGAACTGGCAATACTTCCTCATGTCCAACGGTAACTGCAATAACATCAACCTTGGTGTAACGCTGAGCCGCAACAGTACGGACAATCCCATCTATCCCAGAAAGGGTTCAGAGTTCATCATGAGCGCCACGATAACGCCTCCGTACAGTGCTTTCATCAAGAAGGACTACGCCAACCTTGCCACAAATCCCAACAGTGCGACTTACAACAAGGAGATGCAGGAGAAGTATCGCTGGATTGAGTATCACAAGTGGAAATTCAAGGGCCGCACCTTCACTGCTCTGAGCGGACACGACAAGTGCTTCGTGCTGATGACTCGAGTAGAGTTCGGCATCTTGGGACACTACAACAAGGACAAGCGCTCGCCGTTCGAGACTTATTATGTGGGTGGTGACGGAACCAGCGGTTACAGTACGACATATGCCACGGAGACTATCGGAATGCGCGGTTACGACAATGGTTCGCTCACACCCAGAGGAGATGCAGGCTATGCATACGACCGCTTCTCTGTCGAGTTGCGCTATCCCTTCATCCTGAGCCCCAGCACCAACCTCTACGGTCTGGTATTCGCAGAGGGAGGCAATGCCTGGAGCAACATCAAGGACTTCAATCCTCTGGACATGAAGCGTTCCGTAGGCGTTGGCGCCCGTATCTTCCTGCCCATGGTGGGCCTGCTTGGTATCGACTGGGCATACGGTTTCGACAAAGTCTTCGGCAGCAAGACATATGCAGGAAGCCACTTCCACTTCATACTGGGACAGGAATTCTAACCGAGACACATATACATTATTTATATATTAAGACATTTAGGAACCAGAAAATAAGAACGATTATGAAAAAGATTTTGATTGCGATGCTGATGCTGCTTGGCAGTTCATCAGTTTGGGCACAGAAGTTTGCTTTGGTCGATATGGATTACATCCTGAAGAACATTCCCGCTTACGAGCGTGCCAACGAGCAGCTCAATCAGGTAAGCAAGAAGTGGCAGGCCGAGGTTGATGTGCTGACCACAGAAGCACAGACGCTATACAAGAACTACCAGTCGGAAGCAGTCTTCCTGAGCGAAGAGCAGAAGACGAAGCGCGAGGACGCCATCGTTGCCAAGGAGAAGGAGGCCGCCGAACTGAAGAAGAAGTACTTCGGTCCTGAAGGCGAGCTCTACAAGAAGCGCGAGAGCCTGATGGCCCCCATCCAGGAGGAGATTTACAACGCCGTCAAGGACATCTGCGACCAGAAGGGTTACAGCCTCGTCCTGGACCGTGCGAGCGATGCAGGCATCATCTTCGCCAGCCCCAAGATTGACATCTCGAACGAAGTCCTGACAAAACTGGGGTACAACTAAATGAAAATAAGAAAATAAGAAATTGGGAGATTAAGAAATTAAGAAAATAAGAAATTAAGATAATAAGAAAACATTATGAAAAAGATTCTGATTGCCATCCTGATGATGGCTCCCTTGAGCCTTTGCGCTCAGAAGTTCGCTCACTTCAACACTGCAGAAATCATTCCCAACATGAAGGAATACGCTACTGCTCAGGAAGAGTTGCAGACCATGCAGAAGCAATACGAGGACGACATGAAACTCATGCAGGACGAATTGCAGAAGAAGAGCGAAGAGTACCAGAAGGAGCAGGCCAATCTGCTGGACAACGTCCGTCAGCGTCGCGAACAGGAGCTGAACGACCTCTACACCCGTCTTCAGCAATCCTACCAAGACAACCAGGCTGCCCTGCAAAAGGCTCAGGCTGAGAAGATGAACGAAATCAGCGAGAAGGTGCTTGGTGTCGTCAAGAAGATTGGCGAGGAAGGCGGCTATGTCTATATCGTGGACACCAGCGCAGGCGTCATTCCCTACGTAAGCACAACGCTGAGCACAGACATCACCGCTCAGGTGAAGAAAGAACTGGGCATTCAGTAGACAACGGACTATGAACTATGAACTATGAACTATGAAATGCCTATGAAACGCTTAGTTTTCATCCTCCCTTTGCTACTGTTCTGCATCGCCGGCCAGGCACAGATCCAGTTCGGCTATGTCAGCTACGAGCAAGTCCTGAAGGAAATGCCCGAATATGCCAAGGCGACACAAGATCTGGCAGCCCTGAAGGCCAAGTATGAGGCAGAGGCGCAGAAAGGTGAAGAGGAGTTCCAGCAGAAGTTCGTCGATTTCCTGCAAGGACAGAAAGACTTTCCGCAGGCCATCATGCAGAAGCGTCAGGCGGAACTGCAGGCACTGATGGACAACGGCGTAGCTTTCCGCATGAAGTCGCAGGAGCTGATTGCACAGGCCGAGAAGGACCTGATGCAGGAGGCTCAGAAGCGCCTGAACCGTGCTTTGCTCGAGGTGGGTGTGGAGCTGGGCTACGGCTTCATCCTCAACACGGATGGCAACAACTGCCCGTACATCAATCCTGTGGTGGGAGTGGATGTGACGAACATTGTCCGCAAGAAACTCGGCTTGCCAGTAGTGGAAGAAGCCACGCAAGCTGCTCCAGTACCTGTTCAGGAAGGGACAAATCCGTAGGTATGCAGGGCGGTCCTATTGGCGTCTTCGATTCCGGCTACGGCGGACTGACTGTCCTGCGCGAGATTCGCAGGACGCTGCCGCAGTACGACTATCTCTACCTTGGCGACAATGCCCGTGCGCCCTATGGCACCCGCTCGTTCGACGTCGTCTATGAGTTCACGCTCCAGGCGGTCCGTCACTTGTTTGAGCGAGGTTGCCATTTGGTCATTCTGGCTTGCAACACCGCTTCTGCAAAGGCTTTGCGAAGCATTCAGCAGAACGACCTCCCACGGCTGGACCCAGAGCGAAGGGTTCTGGGCGTGATAAGGCCCACCGTGGAGGTTGTGGGCGAGATGTCGAAGAGCCGTCATGTTGGCATCATGGCCACGGAGGGCACCATTCGCAGCCACACCTACGAGTTGGAGCTCGCCAAGCTCTGTCCGGACATCCAGGTGACGGGCGAAGCCTGCCCCATGTGGGTGCCCCTGGTGGAGAACGAGGAATACGACAGTCCCGGAGCAGATTATTTCGTGCGCCAGCGCATCGAGAATCTGCTTCGTCGCGACCCTCTCATCGACAGTGTCATCCTGGGTTGCACACACTATCCCTTGCTGCTTGGCAAGATCCGCCAGTTCATGCCCCAGGGCGTGAGGATTATCGAGCAGGGCAGCTATGTGGCCGAGAGCCTGCGCAGCTACCTCGCACGCCATCCTGAGATGGAAAGGCGGCTCACGAAGGGAGGCTCGGCACATTTCCTCACCACTGAACAGGCAGAAGCGTTCCGCTCGAAAGCGACCGTTTTCATGGGCCAGCAGATTGAGGCAGAGAGGGTCTTCCTGGAGTGAAATTTGGTACAGTACCGTTTTTGACACCACCGCACAAGGGGCCTTTTCTGGCAGCACCACATGGCAGAAAGCCCATCGAAAGGCAAAAAAAGCAGGGATATCTTTGTATTCGCAGAAAAAAGTGATATCTTTGCAATGTTGATTACACATATTCCAGACTTATAACCATTCATAGCCATGAAGAGCGACACCATTGTCATCATCCCGACCTACAACGAGCGGGAGAACATCGAGGCCATCATACGGGCCGTCACTTCACTGGAGAAGGCATTCGACATCCTCATCATCGACGACGGAAGCCCCGACGGGACTGCCGACATCGTGAAGGGCCTCATGCAGGACGAGTTTGCAGGCCGTGTCCACATCGTGGAGCGACAGGGCAAGCTGGGACTGGGCACCGCCTACATCTGCGGCTTCAAATGGGCGCTGGAGCACGGCTACGACTATGTCATCGAGATGGACGCCGACTTCAGCCACTCGCCCAACGACCTGCCCCGCCTCTATGCCGCCTGTCACGACGAGGGCTATGATGTTTCCGTGGGCAGCCGTTATGTCTCGGGCGTGAATGTCGTGAACTGGCCCATCGGCCGCGTCCTCATGTCCTACTACGCCTCCGCCTATGTCCGTACAGTGCTGGGCATCAAGCTGCGCGACACCACAGCCGGCTTCGTGTGCTGGACCAGGAAAGTGCTGGAAACCATCTGTCTGGACGACATCCGCTTCAAGGGCTATGCCTTCCAGATAGAGATGAAATACACCGCCCTCCGTCTTGGCTTCAAGATAAAGGAAGTGCCCGTCGTCTTCGTCAACCGCGAGCTGGGCACGAGCAAGATGTCGGGCGGCATCTTCAGCGAGGCATTCTTCGGCGTGCTGAAACTGAGGTTCAAGAAGTATAAGAGGAGGACCGTCTGACAGACAACGGACCTCTCCCCTCGGGGAGATTGAGAGAAGTTTTCAATGATCGAGAAGATAAAGGAACTGCTTGGCCACAAGGAAACGCGACAATTCATCCGTTTCTGCATTGTAGGCGGCACCTGCGCCATCATCGACGCGGCCGTCTTCTACGTGGTGCGCCTCTTCGCGCCCTACCAGGTGGCCCTCATCTCCGGCTATCTCATCTCGCTCTGTGTCAACTACTTGCTGACCGTCTATTGGACCTTCCAGACGAAGCCTGCAGCCTTCAACTTTGTCGGCATCATAGGTGCCCACATGTTCAACCTCTTTGTTGTGAGGATGGGGCTGATGCTGCTCTTCGTCGAAGTGATGGGCCTGAAGGACTCCATCGCCTACATCCCCATGGCCGTCATCTCGGCCGTCACCAACTACCTCGTCATCCGCACCGTCGTGAAGTACTCCCGCAAGAAAGAGGAGTAAATCATTTGCATCTTACATATAAAAGCCCCTGCCAAGAATGACAGGGGCTTTTCTTTTAGATTGGACCGAGGCCCATGCAGAAAGCCCCCTCCCATCCTCCCCCTAGGGGGAGGAGTTCAGAGCGGGCCGCAGCCCATGCACGAGGTCGTAGTTATTGCGGTCAGAGCTGCCGTGATTGCAGCCACAATGACCTTCAGGATCAGTTCCCAGATGTTCTTGTTTTTCATGGCATTTTGAATTTTGAATTAAAATGGGAGTTAAATAAGGAGTTAAAGTGGGAGTTATGCGCTTTGCGCAGGA
>CACZBC010000061.1 GCA_902779315.1 uncultured Bacteroidales bacterium
GGACAGATTCGAACTGCCGAAGCCGTGAGGCAACAGATTTACAGTCTGCCCGTTTTAACCACTTACCTACCTACCCAGTCCACTGACTTTCGCCAGAATCTTGGTGACTCCTGCGGGATTCAAACCCACAACCTTTTGATCCGTAGTCAAATGCTCTATTCAGTTGAGCTAAGGAGCCATCCTTTCATGGGTGGGCGCTGAGGGATTCGAACCCCCGACCCTCTGCTTGTAAGGCAGACGCTCTGAACCAGCTGAGCTAAGCGCCCAATTCGCTTCACACGAGCACCTCGCTTGGTACTTCTCTTGCGAATTGCGGTGCAAAGATACGGCAAAATCCTGAACTGGCAAAACTTTTTCAACTTTTTTTTCATGGGAAACAAACTTTTTGTGTTCTCCCTACATTATATTATATAATAAAGTGCGAATAATTCAAACTTTTTCGTACCTTTGCAGCGTAATGGTAAATGGCAAATGATTAAATAGTAAATGATATTATGGGAAAAATTAACTGTATAGGCATTCTCACCAGCGGTGGTGATGCTCCTGGAATGAACGCCGCCATTCGCGCGATAACACGAGCCGGCATCGCCAACGGTTTCCGCATTATGGCAATCTATCGCGGCTACGAAGGACTCATCAACGACGAGATCAAGGAGTTCACGACGGAGAACGTAAGCAACATCATACAGAGAGGCGGAACGATTCTGAAGACGGCTCGTAGCAAGGAGTTCGAAACGCCTGAAGGTCGCCAAAAGGCTTACGAGAACATGCAGAAGCGAGGCATTGATGCTCTTGTTGTCATCGGTGGAAACGGCTCGCTGACTGGCGCTCGCATCTTCGCTCAGGAATACGATGTGCCTTGTATCGGTCTGCCTGGAACTATCGACAACGACTTGAACGGCACAGACAGTACCATCGGCTATGATACTACCTTGAACACTATCATGGAATGCGTGGACAAGATTCGCGACACAGCCACCTCGCACGAACGCATCTTCTTTGTCGAGGTGATGGGACGTGATGCCGGCTTCCTCGCACAGAACAGCGCCATTGCAGCTGGAGCCGAAGCTGCCATCATTCCGGAAGACACGACTGGAGCCGACCAGTTGGAACACTTCATCGGTCGAGGCATTCGCAAGAGCAAGTCCTCGAGCATCGTGATTGTGAGCGAGAGCCCTAAATGTGGAGCTCTCTACTATGCAGAGCGCGTCAGGAAAGAATATCCGGAATATGATGTCCGCGTCTCCATTCTTGGACATCTGCAGAGAGGCGGAAGCCCAAGTGCAGGCGACCGCATTCTGGCAAGCCGACTCGGTTGTGGTGCCATCCAGGCTTTCCTCGAAGGTCAGCGCAACATCATGATTGGCATCAAGAATGACGAGGTGGTTTATGTTCCTTTCTCGAACGCCATCAAGAGCGACAAACCCATCAAGAAGGAACTCATCGACGACCTCGCAGTACTCAGCATCTAAACAGAATATATACCATGATACAGAATCTTCTGCAATTCCTCGACAACTCGCCCGTCAACTTCCTGGCAGTCGAGACCATTAGTAAGCAACTCCAAGAGGCTGGCTTCGAGCATCTGGATGCATGCGACAAGCTTGGCAAGATGAAACCTGGCAAGCAGTTCTTCCTAACAAAGAATGACTCTTCAGTCTATGCCTTCCGTATTGGCACAGAACCTCTTAGCGAGGCCGGCTTCCACATGATTTGCGCACATTGCGACTCCCCTACTTTCCGCATCAAACCTAATGCCGAGATGACTGGAGAAGGCGGCATTGTCCGTCTCAACACAGAGGTTTATGGCGGCCCCATCATGAGCACTTGGTTCGACCGTCCACTCACCTTGGCTGGCCGCGTCATTGTGCGCTCGAAGGATGTGATGAAGCCCATCACAAAGCTCCTGCATGTTCGCCGTCCCTTGCTGCAAATCAGCAACTTGGCCATCCACTTTAACCGTCAAGTGAACGATGGAGTGAAGCTGAGCAAACAGAAAGACATGTTGCCCATCCTAGGTATCATCAACGACGAAATGGAGAAAGGCAACTTGCTCATCAACCTGATTTGCAAAGAGTTGAAGATCAAACAGAAGGACATTCTCGACTTCGACCTCTACCTTGCCGATGCCACTCCTGCTTGCACTTTCGGCATTCATGACGAGTTCATTTCAAGTGGACGACTCGATGACCTCAGCATGGTTCATGCAGGACTGCAAGCCCTTTTGCAAAGCGGAAAGAAGACGCCAAAAGTGACGCAAGTGCTTGCCATCTTCGACAATGAAGAGACTGGCTCACAGACAAAGCAGGGTGCAGGCAGTCCGTTCCTGGCAAACCTGATAGAGCGCATTGTTCTGGCTCAAGGTGGCACTTCTGAGGACTTCCATCGAAGCATCGAGAAGGCCTTCATGGTTTCTGCCGATAACGCTCATGCTTGGCATCCGAATTATAGTGACAAGTACGACCCAACGAACCACCCTGTTCTTGGAGGCGGACCAGTCATCAAGTTCAATGCTGCACAGAAGTATGCAAGCGATGCCGTTTCAGCAGCCGTCTTTGCAGGAATCTGCGAGAAGGCAGGCGTGCCTTGCCAGCGTTTCGTGAACCATAGTGATGTGGCTGGGGGAAGCACACTTGGCAACATCCTTGCCTCTTCGCTTCCCGTCAAAGGAGTTGATATGGGCAATCCCTTGCTGGCCATGCACAGTTGTCGCGAAACAGCCGCAACTGCCGACCATCTCTATTGCATAGAAGCCTTCAAGACATTCTATCTAAGCTGATTTATTCCTTGATAAGGCTCAGAAATTCGTCCTCGTTCATGATGCGGATGCCGAGTTTCTGAGCTTTCTCGAGTTTGGCCGGTCCCATATTTTCGCCAGCCAGGATGAAACTCGTCTTATTGCTGATGCTGCCCACATTCTTGCCGCCATGTTGCTCGATGAGAGCCTTGTATTCATCGCGACTGTGATGCTGGAAGACACCACTGATGACGACTGATTGCCCTTCGAGCTTGTCGGATTGGGCTTGTCTTTGCTGCTCGCCTATTTCTATCTGCAAACCGGCATTGCGAAGGCGTTCCACGAAAGCACGATTGACAGGATTCGCAAAGTACTGAATGACGCTGCCAGCAATAACTTCGCCTATGCCGTTGATTTGCGTCAGGCTCTCCATCGAGGCCTCCATCACCTTATCCATACTGCCATAATAGCGAGCCAAAGTCTTTGCTGCAATCTCGCCGACGAAGCGAATTCCTATGGCAAAGAGCACTCGCTCGAAGGGAATCTGCTTGCTCTCCTCGATGCTGGCTAGAATCTTGCGAACTCCTTTATTATCAGAAGCTTGAGGATCGGTAAGTTGTTCCTCATTTAAGTCATAGAGGTCGGCTGCATCATGGATAAGCCCTCGACGATAATAGTCGTCAACTGTCTCTGGACCAAGCGAATTGATATTCATGGCCTTGCGACTGATGAAGTGCTCTATCCTGCCAAGAATAAGCGGAGGGCAGCCTGTATCGTTCGGACAATAATGCGCCGCTTCGCCTTCATAACGGACGAGTTTCGAGCCACAAACGGGACAATATTCAACGAAAGGAATTGCCAAGCTTTCCGGCTCGGAAGGACTGGCCTTACCAACTATCTTCGGAATAATCTCGCCTCCCTTTTCCACAAGCACTTTGTCGCCTACATGAAGGTCGAGACTGGCCATCACATCGGCATTGTGGAGGGTTGCCCTACGAACTTGTGTGCCAGCCAATTGTACAGGATCCATGTTAGCAACAGGCGTCACAGCCCCAGTTCTGCCAACCTGAAAGACGACTTGCCTGAGCGTTGTCTCAGCCTGTTCAGCCTGGAACTTATAGGCAATTGCCCATCGAGGACTCTTGGCAGTCATTCCCAAACTCTTTTGCTGAGCCAACGAATTGACCTTCAGCACGACACCATCTGTGGCGACAGGCAAGTTGCGGCGTTCTTGGTCCCAATAATCGATATACTCGAACACCTCTTCCAAAGTGCTGACCAACCGCATGTTCTTGCTCACCTGAAAGCCCCACCTGGCCGCAGCCTCGAGGTTCTGATAGTGACCATCGCCAGGAATGCCCTCACCTAATAAATAATAGAGGTAAGCATCGAGACCTCTTTGCGCAACGGTACTACTGTTCTTGCTCTTGAGAGTGCCTGAAGCCGCATTTCTGGGATTGGCAAAGAGCGGTTCGCCAGCCTGTTCTCTTTCGGCATTGAGGCGGTCGAAAGAACTCCAAGGCATCAGGACTTCGCCTCGAATCTCGAACTGACGGGGCCAATCGCCACCTTTAGGCAGTTGAAGAGGAATGCTTCGAATGGTTCGTACATTTGCAGTCACATCGTCGCCTTGCACGCCATCGCCTCTCGTCACAGCCCGGACAAGACGGCCATCCTCGTAGTGAAGACTGATGCTGAGACCGTCGAACTTCAGCTCGCAACAGATCTGGAAAGGAGCTCCCATCAGGCCCTCGCTCACTCTTTTCCAGAAGTCGGCCACCTCTTCGCGATTGTATGTATTGCCGAGGCTGAGCATAGGACGAGTGTGCACAAACGTCTCGAACTCGTTGTTGAGGTCGCTGCCCACCCTTTGCGAAGGGCTGTTGGGGTCAAACATCTCAGGGTGTTTGGCCTCAAGGTCCTGCAGTTCGTGCATCATGAAGTCGAACTCCTGGTCGGAAATGACAGGATTGTTCTCCACATAGTAGCGGTAGTTATGCTGGTGCAACTCGTCTCGCAGCTGCAATATGCGCGCTTTCTCGTCCATCTTATCTAATTATCTTTCACTTCCCAATGACCACCTTTCGCTCCTCCAACACGGCTAACAGCCCCCTCTTTCCGCAATTGACGGATATTCTTCTTCACGCCACTTTCCGAAAGGCCTGTAATTTCCTGCATTTCCTTGATGGTAATGAGAGGATTTTCACGCATTGCCATAAGGATTTTCTGGTCACTTTTCGGGTTACCTTTCTGGTTACTTTCCTTCATTTCCTCTAGTGCTTGCTTCAGGCAACGAAGCATAAAAGCGATAAAGGGTGTACTGTTTGCCTTGCTGTCACTTTGGGCAATAACGGCATAATAGTCTTGTTGATGTTCCTTGACAATTGTCTCAACCGGAATCCAAGCAAAGATAGGGCTCCACTGCATCAGGAGCAAAGTTTGCCACATACGTCCCATACGCCCGTTCCCATCTGCAAAAGGATGAATGAACTCAAATTCATAGTGGAACACACAAGACTTGATGAGCGGATGTACCTTCGTCTTCTTCACCCAATCAAACAACTCTGCCATCAACATTGGCACTCGTTGGGCTGGAGGTGCCAAATGAATACATTTCTCACCATTGAACACACCCACTCCGCCCTGACGATAACGTCCGTCCTCTTTGACCAAATCTGCCATCATGAGTTTGTGAGCCCTCAACAAGTCTTTTTCTTTGTATGGGTTCAGTTCGAGCAGCAAATTATATGCGTCGATGGCGTTCTTCACTTCTTGGATCTCATCGGGAGCCCCCATCACGCGTTTGCCTTCCAGAATGGCAGTCACCTGCTCTATCGAAAGCGAGTTATTTTCTATTGCCAGAGAAGACTGGATGGTCTTGATACGGTTCGCCTTACGGAGATGAGGAGTTGGCAAATGATCAGCCATCGTAGTAAGACGGCCTATCATTTCGGCAATATCAGCCACCAATGAGGCTATTTCCTCTGTTATTGCAAACGGGGGTATGTAAGTCGGCTCCTTCATCCTGCTTGTTTTCTTCTGCAAAGATATGAAATTTATCCGAAACCACAAAGAGATTTCAGGATTATTTAGCACGCAAAATAAAGAATTCCATCCAAAGCAGCAAAGCACATCTCTTTTCAAGAAGAGACGTGTTAAGAGAGTTTATAATCGCAAAATAAAATGTAAATATTTTTCCTAAAAGACCTCAAATCAACTATGGACTATGAACTATGAATTATGAACTATAAATAGCATAATTGTCGCTTTCTTAACCCCTTGATATTGAACCCTTTATTTTACCGCCAAAGATAATTTCATTTTTAACGTTTGACGATTGCATTTTACTAGTGTGACAATTGCAATTTACTAGTGTGAAGTTTGGCTTTTTAAAGTGCCACGTTGGGCAACTTAACGTGCCACGTTTGGGAAGCAGTCATTAGTCGGCAGAAAGATGTAAATATTTTTCCGACAAAAGCAGTCAATCTCGTAATTCCACATTTCCTGCGAACAAGATAATGAAAGCTATCTCTTGGAATCCGTTTTCGCGTAAATCCTCATCAGTTCGAAGAAGGTGGGCATATCCACCAGCTCGATGCTGGGGTCCAGCCGCTTTGCTTCTTCCACTACGTTCACATACCATTCTGGGCTCTTCAGGATGATACGGAACCAATGGAAAGGCACTCCGCTGCGAAGACGGACTCGCTCCACAAGCACCCCAGCAGCTTCCTTCGGATTGTTCGAAACCAGGTCGTAGTCGGACCTCAACACAGGCATACCTCGATACTGGCCGATGAGTTCAGCCTTCTGGGGCACAATGCCGTTTCGGCTGAACTGTCTGTAGGCATCCAGCGACTTCTTCCCCATAGCCGGCCCATTTCCGTCGATGATGAAGCCAGTCACACTCAAACCCCACTTCTTGTAGTACTTCCGGCAATGCCGCCTCCATGTCCCGATGTCTTTTGGGGCTCCTTCCCATTCCGCCACACCCGGCATCAGATAACCTGCTCCATTATCGGCTGCCGCAAAGTAGTCTTTAGGACTAGCCGTCGAGCGAATGTAGTGCAAGACATGAGGGACGCGTTCCGACAGAACTGGGCTGATGCACCACATCATGGGCAACTCTCCACGACGGGGATTGTCCCACAAATCGTGCGTTCGTTGTGATATCCAGGACGAGGCGTCATAGTCGCCCACATATATGATCACGTAGTTGCGAGAGGTATCGACCGTTCCATCGGCATTCAGATAATGCTTCTCTTCCAGTTTCTTCTGCGAAGTCCAAGGCTGGGGATAGCGTTTCTTCAGAGGGAAATGCTGCCAGAAAGAGGCATTGGCCAGAGCTCCGTAACCGATGGCGTCTGCATCCTTGAAGGCCATGTACCGGCTTATCAACTCGGCAAAGTGCCACTCCGTATCTACGTCCTCGTGCTTGCCTCCTGCACGTTTTGTATATTTGTAGGCCCATTCAGGGAAGCCCCCAATGTAGCAAGGCACAGACCCGTGTCGCAAGGTATGGGCTTGCTCCAACATCTCACAAAGCGTGCGATAGTCCGTCCCTACAGGCTGGCCGGGGTCGTCTGTCGCTTCGTTAGACCAAGGGGACAAGTCGAAGAAGAAAGCCCCTCGACTGACGAAGAAGTCGTGATTGGTGAGTGTATGGTGATTGGTGGGAGCATTCAGAGGCTTTTCGCGCCAGAGCTGGTCCTGATAGAAGCCTGCATAACGCCCATCCATGCGGCCTGTCTTCATATATCGCTCGAGCAACCAAAGGTAAGGGTCGCACTTCCGGCTCCCAGACGAAGCACGATTCGTACCAGGAATCAGCCCTTCTCCAGTAAAAAGAGAGCTCCCGTCAGGCTTCACCAACCATTCGCGCACCTCCAAGGCATCCTCGCCCCTGGTCAGCCTTTGGAAGAGAGACCCCGTCCTCGCATCCCATCGCAAGGGCAACAGACTCTCCACACCAGCCAAACTGCTCGCCACATTGCTTGTACTGGCCACATTGGAATCGTACGCCACCACGCCCTTCAGGAAACGGCGGAAATAGAGGATTGCCTCTGGGACACTCTGCAGATGCAAAGTGTCGCGTCCATGCAGCCATTCCCCCTTCGCAGCATAAATGTTCCACCAATAGGCATCCACGCTGCAACCCTCGCATTCCACATATTCTATATAGAGTCGAGGCTTGTCCCTGTTCACGATGCCCTGCAGGGCGCTGATGGCATGCAGGTCGTCCCAGACAGAAAGGACCTCCAGGCTGTCCGTATAGTCAGCCCTCAACGTATATCTCATGTCCAGATACACGACAGGCTCCTGACGCTTGGCCTGCAAGCTGCCTCCCACAAGGGCAAGCAACAAAAGCAGAATGCCACTCAATTTCCAATCTTCAGCTTTCATTTTTCAATCTTTAATCTTCAATTTACAGACTGTAGATTCCAGATGCAAATATACAACAATTCCATGAATTGTGCAAGTGAATAGGCAATTATATTCACACAAAAAAGTGTCTTGTACAACAAATGCAAATGTAACATCTATGCATACAATATGTAGGCTAAGTCCCCCTTCACTCTACACCAGACCGCCATATTTGATTGAATCTCAGCAAATAACAAGGATGTAGAGCTCTTCACCACTCTTCACCCACTCTTCACCCACTCTTCACCGCTATATCCTATTGTATATAAGCTCCTTACAAGGAGTTGGTGTAGAGTGTAGAGTATTTTGCATTTTACTCCTCACTCATCACCAATAGGCCTTAAAGCCCCTATTTTTTTATGCGACAGAGATGATGAGTGCCTGACGACTCATCACTCACTCTTCACCCTCACATTCTGTTGGTATTCATTGCGTTAAATAGGGTTGGTGACGAGTGAAGAGTGTTTTTGATTTTGTTTGCAATTCTCCACTTATTCCTGATTCCATTGTCATTATCCTAAAAAAGTTGACAATCGCTTTTGGCTTTGAATAATAATGCGTAACTTTGTAGTCGAAAAGCAACACTCTCTTTTAAAACTACATGAAGATGAATACTTCCACGACAACTGATGAATTGAAAAAATTGATGCGTATCCCAGCTAATGCATGTAACATAGAGGATATATTTGATAAAATCGCAAACATCTTGAAGAATGAGTGCGTTATCAAATACGAGGGCAATGAATACCGCATTTTAGATTTCGAGTTCTATTATTACAACAAGAACCATCAAGACATTTCTGTTCATCCCAGGAATTCAGAAGCTCTGTGTTGGTATATTAACGATTTTGGTGGAATTGATCTCAACTTTGAGAGCAAAATCAAGAGATCGCCATTTTCTTTTAAATATGAACTTACTGATAATTCCTATTTCGGTGGAATCCTTCTTCGTCAAATTCAATGCATATCTAATGATGACAAAAGGATATACGATAGCCCGTTGAAGGTAGCAGAGTTGTTTCGTATTCTTGATGCAACTTCCCAAAAACAAAATAATCCCATCTTGGAAACGAGACCGTTAGACACCGAAATAGAGTTCCAAGAGCCACTTATCAGACACAATCTGCTTGGAAGTCATAAAGATAACCCAAAAGCGAAGGCTGACTATAATCTTCGTGAGTGTTTTGTTGATGTTCCCGAACCTAAGAAGCGCAAATTAGAAGAAGAACTCAAGTTTTATAGCAAGAAAAAATATCGTTATTGTTATAAACGATGCCCTAACTCAAAAGGCCCTAAAAGCTATTAGTCTTAGAACGGACAATCTAATTCTGGAGGATTATCATTTATTATTAAGATAGAATGGAGATAGACTCTTTTTTCTTCATAATGATTGATATCTGACAACTCATTATAGGAAGGAAGGAGATCTATTTCGATAACATTATTCCAGATCTGCATAACACGAAGTATCACTCCTGGATCTAAGCAAAATAGTCGCATCATGTTTCCCTCTTTTCTGTATCCAATAGCTACCAGAGAATGTCCCTCACCTGATTCTCTACCATAACTTATCTGAACTGGCTTTCTCTCGTCCAATTGGAATTTAATTTTATTATGAAGTTCTTGTCGACTTATGGAATTGGATTTCCCTGATATCGACGTATATACGTCTGATAGTTTTCTCCTATAACATAAGTTTAGTCTTTCAGATATGTCTTCCAATGTGTGTCCTCCATAGCATAGCCCTTTTAAATCCTTTAGGAACTCTCGCTGAAATGCATCAACAAACTTATTCTCATTAGCCTGCTCGCTTTTTGTTACGTCTTCCCAATCAAGTTTTTGGTGAAAAATTAGCATCATGATCAGACTATAAACAGTACACGAGCCGTCGAGGTCTCCTTGTCTGGCAAAGACTCTTGTACATAACCCCGTTCTTCCTAAAGCCCGCAATCTTCCCCCGTCAAGGATGATATTCTTGATAAATTTAATGTTAAACATGTCTATAAAATATTTGCTAAAGGTTCTATTTGTTTAATCAACAAGAATATTCCATGTCGAGCAATTCAACGCACCTCCGTCTTTAATAAGGTTATCACATTTCCAAACAGGATGACACTCGCATTGAGGAAACGCCTCGGCGATCTGTCTAAATGCCATTTTACCAAGTTTATCTTCCATCATTGGAACGAAGATATAACGGCCTACGTGCAGGAAGTTGATATATGCCCAACTCTTGTCAGTAAAAGAATCATAATGAAGCTCAACGATGTCGAAATGAGGTTTAAGGGCATACAATAGTTTCTTTTGAAATGTTTTATCAAAATCAATGTAATTATTCAAAAGCACCCTATCTTCACCCATATATCTCACCATTCCATCTGCATGACCATATTCTTCATATACATCTTCTGGTATCAAGACAATTTCAGCTTCAAGCAGCTTGGTTAGTGTATCAATAAGTTCATTTTTGCCATAGTATGGGTTCTCTCTAATTATCTTGTCAGTCATAATTATTTTGTCTCCACAACTAATGACATTACCTCCATCAAGGATGATATTAGATTCAAGAACTTGCAGACCAAATTCTGATAGAATGGCAGATACATTAGGCTTATATTCAGGACTATCTTGCAGGTAATCAGGATTGTAACAGAACCTCACAAACTTATCCTTATTAACTTGTATCGGCATATAGTCACGTGCCCATATGTGTAAAGGCGATGGCGTTTGAGGCAAGAAGTTCCACTTAACGTTTTGATTATGCAAAAGGGCTAAAAGACATTTTTCTGCCTCAACGTATCTTATAGTAGTCATTCCTTTTGCAAAGCATACTTTGTTAGTTTCAAAATTAGTAATCATCTTATTTAAATAATTAAAATTTAGTTATTTACGCACATTGGCAAAGGTCAATAAAAGTTTTTCGGCACGCAAGAAAAAGAAGTTAAATTTGGTTAAGATTTTCGAAAGAGTTATTTAATTCATTTCCTTTTCAACTTTTTGCTTTTTGAATTTTGAATTTTAAATAATATGTCGTACCTTTGCAGCGCGATAACAAATGAACGTTTTCGATAAGCCAGATGACCAAAGCCAAACTTGTTTGAACTTTGGCATGGCAAGAAAAGGTCGAATATAAATATTCAAACATTGACCATATTTTATGGCACAAAATAAATTCCGCGGGCTTGGCGTCGCTCTCATCACTCCCTTTCAGACAGACGGGAGCATCGACTTCGACGCGCTCGACCGACTGGTGGAGTACCAGATAAAGGGAAGGGTTGACTTCCTCTGCATCATGGGCACCACTGCCGAGACACCTACGCTGAGCCGCGAAGAGAAAAGATTGTTGAAGGAACGCTTGGTGGAACGTGTGGCCGGCCGTGTACCCCTGCTGATGGGATGCGGCGGCAACAATACGGCTGCCATTTTGGATGAGTTACAAAACGAAGATTGGAAGGGCATCGACGGCGTGCTGAGCGTCTGTCCCTACTACAACAAGCCCTCGCAAGAAGGCCTCTACCAACACTTCGCAGCAATAGCTAAGGCAAGTCCAGTGCCTGTCGTGCTCTACAATGTGCCTGGCAGAACTGGCGTCAACATGACGGCTGAGACGACGCTCCGACTGGCCCGCGAGTTCGAGAATATCGTGGCCATCAAGGAGGCAAGCGGCAACATCACGCAGATGGACGATATCATCAAGAACAAGCCTCAGCACTTCGACGTGATCAGTGGAGACGATGGTATCACCTTCCCGCTCATCACCCTTGGGGCAGTAGGTGTCATCAGCGTGATTGGCAATGCTCTGCCAGCCGAGTTCAGCCGCATGGTACGACTTGCTCTCAGAGGAGAGTACAGTTCGTCGCTGACCATTCACCACAAGTTCACAGAGCTCTTCAAACTGCTCTTCGTGGACGGCAACCCAGCAGGTGTGAAGGCGATGCTCAGCGAGATGGGAATGATTCAGAATGTCCTCCGTCTGCCCCTCGTCCCCACTCGGCTCACCACTATGGAGAAGATAAGCCAGATAGTGAAGGAGCTGGGGTATTGACCATTGACCATTGAACATTGAACATTAAAAGTCAAAAGTCTCAATAAACAATAAACAATAACCAATAAACACTTAAAAGTTCAACATCTATGGTTTATTCACACGAAGTACAAAACATGTGTTGCGTGGCCAAAGGTCCCAACCATGGTCCTGCTCCCATTCCCGAAGAGGGCAAGTGGGTTCAGGCAAAAGAAATCAAGGACATCAGCGGTCTGACTCACGGCATTGGCTGG